>CADCUB010000024.1 GCA_902805775.1 uncultured Frankineae bacterium
CGGTGAGCGGCCCCTGCGCGTACCGGGTTGCCTCGGGAGGCACCGGCGGTACGAGGTCGGCCACGGACCGGAGTCCGGAGAGGACGTCGTCGGGTCGGACAGCAGGCGTCACGTGCCGTACGACCGCCCTCAGTGTCGCACAGGGCACCGCGCCGTCGTCCTCCGACGCGGTCATGCTGATCACGGCTGCACGGGCGTCGAGGTCGCGCTTGCCGTCCTTCATCAGCCGCTGCACCACCAGCGTGTCGGTGGCGAGGAACGCCGCGACGGCCCGTTCGAGCTCGGCGAGCGGCACCTGAGGAAGGCGGATGCCCCACGACGAGGCCTCGACCCGGTCCGGCAGGCTCGTGCCGGGCGGCGCCTCGACGACGTCCACGACGTCGATCCCCGTGGGCAGGCTCTCGTCCAGCGCCGCCTGCAGCCGCGCCAGATCGACCCGCTCCGCCACGGAGATCTCGACGTACTCCGCCTCGCTGGCCACCCCGGTGGGCGCAGCGCCGACCCAGCTGATCTTCGGGTGCGGGGAGAAGCCCGCGGAGTAGGCCATCGGCACCTGCGCCCGACGCAGCGCCCGCTCGAACGCCCGCGCGATGTCGCGGTGGCTCGTGAAGCGCAGCCGACCGCGCTTGGTGTAGCGCAGGCGGAGCTTCTGCACGGCGGGCGGCGGCGGGGCGCCGGGCGGCTGCCGCGCCATCAGACCGTGAGCGGGTTCTGCACGACCGTCAGCGGCAGCAGCGTCTTGCCGGTCGGGCCGATCTGGATGTCGGTGCCCATCTGCGGGCACACGCCGCAGTCGAAGCACGGTGTCCAGCGGCAGTCGTCGAGGTCGCGCTCGTCGAGGGCGTCCTGCCAGTCCGACCAGAGCCACTCCTTGTCGAGCCCTGAGTCGAGGTGGTCCCACGGCAGGACCTCCGACTCCTCGCGCTCGCGCGTCGTGTACCAGGGCACGTCCACGCCAGCCGTGGCTGCGGCGGCCATCCACCGGTCGTAGGAGAAGTGCTCGCTCCACCCGTCGAACCGGCCGCCGTCGCGCCAGACCTGCTCGATCACGGCGCCGATGCGGCGGTCGCCGCGCGACAGCAGTCCCTCGACGATCCCGGGCTTGCCGTCGTGGTAGCGGTAGCCGATCGCCTTGGCGGTGCTCTTGTCGGCCGAGATCGCCTGCCGCAGCAGCTTGAGCCGGCGGTCGGTCGTCTCGTGGTCGAGCTGGCCCGCCCACTGGAACGGCGTGTGCGGCTTGGGCACGAACCCGCCGATGCTCACGGTGCACCGCACGTCGCGCGTGCCGGTGACGCTGCGCCCCGCCCGGATGACGTCGCGCGCCATCTCGGCGATCTCGAGGACGTCCTCGTCGGTCTCGGTCGGGAGGCCGACCATGAAGTACAGCTTCACCTGCCGCCAGCCCGCGCTGTAGGCGGCCGTCACCGTGTCGACGAGGTCCTGCTTGCTCACCATCTTGTTGATGACCTTGCGCAGGCGCTCCGAGCCGCCCTCCGGCGCGAAGGTCAGCCCGGAGCGGCGGCCGTTGCGGGACAGCTCCTGCGCGAGGTCGATGTTGAACGCGTCGACCCGCGTGCTCGGCAGCGACAGGCTCGTCTGCGTGCCCTCGTAGCGGTCGGCCAGGCCCTTGGCGACGTCGGCGATCTCGGAGTGGTCGGCGCTGGACAGGCTGAGCAGGCCGACCTCCTCGTAGCCCGTCGCGTCGAGGCCGGCCTTCACCATCTCGCCGATGCCGGTGAGGGACCGCTCGCGCACCGGACGGGTGATCATGCCGGCCTGGCAGAAGCGGCAGCCGCGCGTGCAGCCGCGGAAGATCTCGACGCTCATCCGCTCGTGCACCGTCTCGGCCAGCGGCACGAGCGGCTGCTTCGGGTACGGCCACTCGTCGAGGTCCATGACGGTCCGCTTGTGGACGCGGAACGGCACGTCCGGACGGTTGGGCGCGACGCGGGCGATCCGTCCGTCCGGCAGGTACGACACGTCGTAGAAGCGCGGGACGTACACCCCGCCGGCGCGGGCCAGGCGCAGCAGCGTCTCCTCGCGGGAGACGCCCTCGGCCTTGGCCCGCCGGATGACCGCCGTCATCTCGAGCACGGCCTGCTCGCCGTCGCCGAGCACGGCGGCGTCGATGAAGTCGGCGATCGGCTCCGGGTTGAAGGCCGCGTGCCCGCCGGCGAGGACGATCGGGTGGGAGGCGTCCCGGTCGCGGGCGTGCAGCGGGATGCCGGCGAGGTCGAGCGCCTCGAGCATGTTGGTGTAGCCGAGCTCGGTGGAGAAGCTGACGCCCAGCACGTCGAACGCCGCGACCGGGCGGTGGCCGTCGACGGTGAACTGCGGGACGCCCGCCTCGCGCATCTTGGCGGCGAGGTCGGGCCAGACGGCGTACGTCCGCTCGGCCAGCGTCCGCGGCTGCTCGTTCAGCACCTCGTAGAGGATCATGACGCCCTGGTTGGGCAGCCCCACCTCGTAGGCGTCCGGATACATCAGCGCCCACCGGACGTCGCACGCGTCCCAGTCCTTGACGGTGCTGTTGAGCTCGCCCCCGACGTACTGGATGGGCTTGCTGACCGAGGGCAGCAGCGGCTCCAGGCGGGGGAACACGCTCTCGACAGGCATGGGCTCAGGCTACGTGCGTGGTCCACCCGAGCCGCGGGCCCGGACCCGACCCCTGTCAGGGCCCGGTGCAGCCGCCGTTGGTCAGCGACACGACGCGGTCGGTGTCGGCGCTGCCCGACAGGCCGCCGACCATCGAGACGCCCTCGACGGTGTAGGTGTCGCCGTTGTCCGGGTTGGGCGGGTAGAGCGTCAGCCGGTCGCCGTAGACCTCGCGCAGCTGCCTGACCGTCGTGCCGGCGGTGACGCCGGACGGGGTGCTCAGCGACGGGCTCTGGCTCAGCCAGCCCGACAGCCGGCCCTGCTCGTCGAAGGCGAGCGTGAGCTGTGGCCAGCTGACCTCCTCCATGGACGCGACGCAGCGGGTCACGGGCGAGGGGTCCTCCGCCGGCGCGCCGAGGACGGCGGTGACGGCCTGCACCGCCTGCTCGCGCGGGGCGCCGATCCGCGTGACCGCCAGGTCGTCGCCGCGCAGCTCGATCTGCCCGGCGGTCGAGGACGACCCGCCGGAGGGCGACGGCGTCGGGGAGGGCGGCGCATCGGTCGCCACCGGCTCGTCGGTCGTGCTGGGAGCGACCGGCTGCGGCTCCTGGGTCGGCTCGGCCGTCGGGGACGGCGTCGGGGACGTCGTCGCCACCGGCGAGCTGGTGGCGGAGGGGCTCGGCGGTGCGGAGGCCACCAGTGAGTCGGTGGAGCGCTCGACGGTCGGCAGCGCCAGCACGATCGCGGCCACGACGGCCAGCGTGGTCCCGGCGCCGCCTGCGGCGGCGAGCTGCCGCCGGCGGCGCAGGGCGCGCCCGCGGGCGTGCACCGAGGGCAGCACCTGCGCCGGCTGCAGCTCCGGTGCGGGGTCGTCCAGCTCGTCGAACATCTCAGCTCTCCTGGGTGGTGAGGACGGTGCGCAGGGCGGCCAGCCCTCGGGACGAGTGCGACTTGACCGTGCCGGGCGACAGGCCCAGCGCGCGGGCGGTCTCGGCCTCGCTGCGGTCGGCCAGGTGCCGCAGCACCACCACCTCGCGCTGGCGGACCGGCAGCGCCAGCAGGGCGCGCTGGAGGTCCAGGCGCAGCTCGGGCGAGTCGTCGGAGGAGCCGTGGGCGGGCCGGCTGCGGCGCAGGTACCTCCGCGCCGTGATCCGACGGCGGACGACATCGACGGCGGCACGTCCGGCGACGGTCGAGACCCAGGCCGGTGCGCCGTCCTCGACCCGGCCCCAGCGGGCGTACGCCCGGGCGAGCGTCTCCGCCGCGATGTCGGCGGCCTCGTCGCGGTCGCCGAGCACGCGGTAGGCCACCCGGTAGGCGAGGGCGAGCAGCTCCGGGAAGCGCTGGTCGAAGGAGTCCCCGCCGGCGTCGAGCGCCGTCCCGGGACCTCCCCGTCCGGCCGCGGTGCGCCGGAGGTCATCCAGCGCCACACCTGCCTCCGTCTGGTCCAGCGTCGTCGTGGTCACACGGACAAGACGGGCCGGGCCGCCGGTCGGTTGTCACGCGGGGGAAGCCGCTCCGGTCTAGAGCTCCCGCGAGCTCAGGTGCACGTTCTGCAGCAGTCCCACGGCGACGAGGTTGGCGAACATCGCCGACCCGCCGTAGGAGACGAACGGCAGCGGCAGCCCCGTCACCGGCATGATCCCGAGCGTCATGCCGACGTTGACGAAGCTCTGGAAGGAGAACCAGCACACGACCCCGGCCGCGAGCAGGCGGCCGAACGGGTCGGGAGAGCGGGAGGCGATCCGCAGTCCTCGCCACAGGACGGTGCCGAGCAGGGCCAGCAGCACGGAGGCGCCGACCAGCCCCAGCTCCTCCCCCGCCACCGTGAACACGAAGTCGGTCTGCTGCTCGGGGATGAACCGCCCGGCCGTCTGCGTGCCCTCGAACAGCCCCTTGCCGAGCAGCCCGCCCGAGCCGATCGCGATCCGCGCCTGGTTGGTGTTGTAGCCGACGCCGCGCGGGTCGAGCTCGGGGTTGGCGAAGGCCGCGAAGCGGTCGACCTGGTAGTCGTCGAGCACGCCCGCCTGCACGGCCGTGACGCACACGAGCGCACCGGCGACGAGCAGCCCCGCGACCCACCGCAGCGGGGCGCCCGACATGGCGAGCACCCCGAGCACGATGAACACCAGGACGAGCACGGTCCCGAGGTCGGGCTGCAGCATGATCAGTGCTATCGGGACGGCGGCCAGGGCGAGGACCAGCACGACGTCGCCGTCGCGGGGTCCGCGTTCGGGGTCGCGCACGTCCGCGAGCAGCATCGCCATGCCGACCACCAGGGCGACCTTGGCCAGCTCGGCGGGCTGCACCTGGAAGCCGCCGCCGAGCACGATCCAGGAGTGGGCGCCGTTGATCGTCGAGCCCAGCGGCGTCAGCACCGCCACCAGCCCCAGGCAGGACGCCAGGTAGACCACGGGGGCGTACGCCTGCAGCGACCGGTAGTCGACCAGCGTCGCCACGCTGGCCAGCGTCATGCCGATCACCGCGTTGATGAGGTGGCGCTTGAGGAAGGCCTGCGGGTCGAGGTCGGCGTCGAGCATGCGCTGCCGGGTCGCCGACCACACCAGCAGCGAGCCGATGCCGATCAGCGCCAGAACCGCCAGGCCCAGCACCCAGTCGAGGCGCCGCAGCGGCGAGTCGCGGCCGGTGGCCCGCTCCCGCAGAGAGGCATCACGCCGGCCGAGGCGTACGGGCGCCAGCACCGTCACGGCGTCACCGCCGCAGGGGCCGGCCGTGCAGCGGTCAGCGCCCGCGGCAGGGCAGCGGGCAGCCGCCCGCCGGGCAGCCCGCCCGGTCCGTAGATCCCGTCGTACACCTCGCGGACCATCGGCGCCGCGACCGTGCCGCCGGTGCCGCCCTGCGACACCATCCCGACGACGACCAGCTCGGGGGCGTCGGCGGGCGCGAACGAGGCGAACCACGAGGTGTCCTGCTTGCCGGCGACCTCCCCCGTGCCGGTCTTGCCGGCCACCTCGACCGGGGACCCGGCGAACGCGCCGGCCGCGGTCCCGCCGGGCTGGGTGACGCCGGCGAGCGCCTCGCGGACGTAGGCGAGCACCTCGGGCGAGGTCGGGACGGTGGTGCGGACCTCCGGCGCGATCTCGCGCACCTGGCCCGACGCCGAGACGAGCGCCCGGGCGACGTGCGGCTCGAGCACCTTGCCGCCGTTGGCGATCGCGGCGTAGACCGTCGCGAGCTGCAGCGGCGTGACGAGCGTGTCGCCCTGGCCGATCGAGAAGTTGGTCGCGTCGCCGCCGCGGAAGCGGTTGCCGTCCTCGCAGTACTCCTCGTTCGCCCGCCGGCGCTCGGCCGACAGCTCGGGGTTGACCGCGCCCTTGCAGCGGTTGTCCCTCGTCTGCTCCCACAGCGACTGCTTGTAGGCCCGGTCGGCGATGGTGCCCCGCCGCTCGCTGGGCAGGTCGACCCCGGTGCGCGAGCCGAGCCCGAAGGCCTGCGCCATCCGCACCATCGGGTCACGCGGCTCCTGGACGGGGTCGTTGCCGCCGTCGCGCTGCCAGGCCTCGTAGGCGAACTTGTAGAAGACCGTGTCGCAGGACTTCACCAGCGCCTGGCGCAGGTCGACGGTGCCGAGGGCCGCCGAGTCGAAGTTGCGCTGCCCGGTCGGGCCGTACACGCCGGGGCACGGGTAGCGGCCGAGCAGGGGGTAGTCGCCGCTCTCCACCGCGCCGATCGTCGAGACGACCTTGAACGTCGAGGCCGGGGCGTACGCGCCCTGGATCGCCCGGAAGACCAGCGGCGCGCCCTGCTCCTCGTCGACGAGCCGGGCGTACTCCGCGGGCGAGGCGCCGCCGACGAAGACCGACGGGTCGTACGACGGGTAGCTCGCCATCGCCACCACCCGACCGGTCCGGGCCTCCATGACCACGACGGAGCCCGAGTCGGCGACGAGCCGCGCGCCGGAGCCCCTGGCGCGCAGGTCACGGGCGCGGTCGATCGCACCGGCGAGGGCCTTCTCGGCGATCCCCTGCACGGCGGCGTCGATCGACAGCACGAGCGTGTCGCCGGGCACGGGAGGTGTGGAGCCCTGCTCGCCCGCGACCGCGCCGAACCGGTCGACGAGCACCTCGGTGACGCCGTCGCGCCCGCGCAGGTCGCCGTCGTACGTCGCCTCGACGCCGGCCCGGCCGACCAGCGCGGTGGCGGTGACGCCGTCGTAGTCGGGCTGGGAGGTCTCCTCCGGGCTGATCGGCCCGAGGTAGCCCAGCAGGTGCGCCGCCAGGGTCCCCTTCGGGTAGTCGCGGACCGTGGTGAAGTCGGCCCGCACGCCCGGGAACTCCTCGCGCCGCTCCTCGATGCGCAGCACGCGCTGCAGGCCGGCCGCGTCGCCGGCGTCGTACTCGGCCACCGGGACCGGCTGGTAGGGCGAGCCGCGCCAGCAGGGCGGCGCGACGTCGTCGCCGCAGGGCGTGATCGACCGGGTGAGCTCGGCGGCCGGCGTGCCGACGACGGTCGCGAGCCGCTCCAGCACGGCGGCGCCGTCGTCGGGCTGGCGCAGCAGCGCCGACCGGTCGACCGAGACGACCAGCGCCGTGCGGTTGCGCACGAGGGGCGTGCCGCGGACGTCGAGCACCTCGCCCCGCGGAGCGGTCTGGACGACGGGTCGGACGCGGTTGGCGCTCGCCGCCTCGGCGTAGTCGTCGCCGCCGACGACCTGCAGGGCGACCAGACGACCGAACAGCGTGACCAGCAGGGTGAGGACGAAGACCCGCAGGACGATCAGGCGCGGACGGGAGCGGTCGGTCACGGGCACTCGAGAGGAGTCGTCAGGTGCGGGATGAGGTCTGCAGGCCGGATCACGGTGCTCACCAGGGGTGCCGCACCGGCTCCTGACCGACCCGTCGCACCAGGGCGGCCACCACCGGGACGACGAACGGGGTCAGGAGCACACAGTAGGGGACCGTGCCGACCAGAGCGCTCAGCCACGCCGCACCGGTGATGCGCGCGTCGCCGAGCAGCAGCCCCTGAGCGGCGTAGACGGACACCGCGGCAGCGGCGCTCAGACCGACCACGACGAACGGCACGGCGGTCGAGCGCTTCCCGCTCGCCCCGAGGGACGGGTCGTCGTGGACGAGGCCCGCCGCGTAGCCGACGAGGGCCAGGACGAGGGCCGTACGGCCGAGCTCGTGGTCGGCGCCCAGGTCGGCGAGCAGGCCGGCGCCGAAGCCGGTGAGCGCGCCCGACCGCGGGCCCTCGGCCAGCGCGAACGCCACGACGAGCACGAGCAGCAGGTCGGGAGCTCCGCCCGGCAGCGGCAGGCGGGCCAGCACGGTCGACTGCAGCAGCAGCGCCGTGAGCACTGCGGCGACCGAGAGCAGGCAGCGCCGGACGGTCACCGCGCCGACACCTGCCTCACGGCCGGGTCGAGGGCTCGAGCGGGACCCGCGGGGTGCGGCGCGGTGGCCCGGTCACCACCCCGACCAGGTCGACCGCGGTCAGGTCGGCGTACGGGCGCACCTGCGCGGTCGTCACGGGGCTGCCGCCGGGGGCGGCGACGGAGGTCACCCGGCCGACGGGCACGCCGGGGACGAAGGTGTCGGAGCCGGTCGTCAGCAGCCCGTCGCCCGCGGCGATCCGGCCGCCCTCCACGAGCGCGAACTCCAGGCCGTCACCCGAGCCGCTGGCCAGCCCGACGGTGCCTGCGCGGGTCAGCCGCGCGCCGACGGTGAAGCCCGGGTCGGTGAGCAGCAGGACGGTGGAGGTGAACGGCCCGACCCGCAGGGTCCGCCCGACCAGGCCGTTGCCGTCCACCACGGTCTGGCCCGGCGCGATGCCGTCGGAGCTGCCTGCGTCGAGGGTCACCGTCGACTCGAAGCCGAAGGCCGAGCCGACGGCGGTGACGCGCGCGGGCACCATCGGGTAGCTGCCGGAGTCCTTGAGCGCGAGCAGGGCGTCGAGCTGGGCGACCCGGCGCCGCAGGTCGTCGGTGCGCCGCAGCTGCGCGCGCAGCCGGTCGTTCTCCTCACGCAGCGCAGCCTGCTCGTCGGAGTCGCCCCCGAGCAGCTTGCCGACGCCGCGGGCGGCGCCGCCGAGCGCCCGCTGGGGCGGTCCGAGGGCGGCGTCGGCGCCGCGGCGCAGAGCGTCGAACGGCGACCCCTGTCCGCTGCGGGCGTCCAGGGCCGTCAGGGTGAAGGCCGTCAGCAGCAGCAGCACGAGCAGCAGGCGGGGGCCGCGCACGCCTAGCGACGCGGTTCGGACAGGAGGACCGCCTGCAGGGCCTCGAACTCCTCCACGCACCGGCCCGCCCCGACGGCGACGGAGTCGAGGGGGTCGTCGGCGATGTGGACCGGCATGGCGGTCTCGTGGCGCAGCCGCTCGTCGAGCCCCTGCAGGAGGGCTCCGCCGCCGGTCAGCACGATGCCGCGGTCCATGATGTCGCTGGCCAGCTCCGGCGGGCACTTGTCGAGCGTGGTCTTGACCGAGTCGATGATCGCGTTCACCGGCTCCTCGATCGCCTTGCGGACCTCCTCGGCGCTGACGACGATCGTCTTGGGCAGCCCGGAGATGAGGTCACGGCCGCGGATCTCGGCGTGCGGCTCGTCCGGGCGCGGGAAGGCGGAGCCGACGGCGATCTTGATGTCCTCGGCGGTCCGCTCGCCGAGCATGAGGGAGTACTCCTTCTTCACGTACGTGACGATCGCCTGGTCGATCTTGTCGCCGCCGGTGCGGATGGACTGGCTGGTGACGATCCCGCCGAGGGAGATGACGGCCACCTCGGTGGTCCCGCCGCCGACGTCGACGACCATGTTGCCGGTGGGCTCGTGCACCGGCAGGCCGGCGCCGATCGCCGCGGCCATCGGCTCCTCGATGATGTAGACGCGCCGGGCTCCGGCCTGGTAGCCGGCGTCCTTGACGGCACGCTGCTCGACGCCGGTGATCCCGCTCGGCACGCACACGACGATCCGCGGCTTGGCGTAGCGCCGCTTGTGGACCTTCTGGATGAAGTAGCGCAGCATGCGCTCGGTCGTCTCGAAGTCGGCGATCACGCCGTCGCGCAGCGGCCGGATGGCGGTGATGTTGGCCGGCGTCCGACCGATCATCCGCTTGGCCTCGGTGCCGACGGCGACGATGCCGCCGGTCGTCGTGTTGAGGGCGACGACCGACGGCTCGTTGAGCACCACGCCCCGGCCGCGGAGGTACACGAGCGTGTTGGCGGTCCCGAGGTCGACGGCCAGGTCGCGGCCGAGGAACGACCTCGAGGACGGACGGCTCGTCATGGCAGCGTGCGCCGGTGCGGCGGGACTAGAGGTTCGGGAAGAAGATGCCGATCTCGCGCGCGGCCGACTCCTCCGAGTCGGAGCCGTGCACGAGGTTCTGGCCGATCTCGAGGGCGTAGTCGCCGCGGATCGAGCCGGGGGTCGCCTCGACGGGGTTGGTGATGCCCATCAGACGACGGGTCGCGGCGACGGCCGACGGGCCCTCGACGACCAGCGCGACGAGCGGACCGCCGGTGATGAACTCGACGAGCTCGCCGAAGAAGGGGCGCTCGCGGTGCTCGCCGTAGTGCTCCTCGGCGGTGGCCCGCTCGAGGGTGCGCAGCTCCATGGCGACCAGCGTCAGGCCCTTCTTCTCGAGCCGGGAGATCACCTCGCCGGCGAGGCCGCGGCGGACGCCGTCGGGCTTGACGAGGACGAGGGTGCGCTGCACGGAGGGTCTCCTGGAGGACGTCGGGGGCGTGCCCTCACGCTACCGGCGCGGGGCCCCGGTCGAGCGGACGACAGGCGGGCGTGGCGTCCTGCGTTCCACGCTGCGTGCCGGGTCGCCTACGGTCGGTGCAGGAGCGTCCGTGCCTCGGCGACCGTCACGACCGAGCCCGTGACCAGGACGCCCGCGCCGCCGTACTCCGACTCGGCGTCGGCCAGGGCGACCGCGGTGGACAGCGCGTCGTCGAGGGCGTCGTCGATGCTCACCCGGTCCTCGCCGAAGACCTCCTCCGCCAGCGCCGCGAGGTCGTCGACGGGCAGGGCGCGCGGCGAGGCGTTCTGCGTCACGACGACGCGGGTCACCGCCGGCTCGAGCACCTCCAGCATCGCGCGCGCGTCCTTGTCGCTCAGCACGGCGACGACGGCCACGAGGGAGGTGAAGGCGAACGCGTCGTGCAGTGCAGCGACGGTGGCGCTCATGCCGTGCGGGTTGTGGGCGGCGTCGAGCAGCACCGTCGGGCTGGTGCGCACGACCTCGAGCCGGCCCGGCGAGGCGACGCGCGCGAAGCCCTGGCGGACGAGGTCGACGTCGAGCGCGCCCTTGTCACCCCCGCCGAGGAACGCCTCGACCGCAGCCAGCGCCGCGGCTGCGTTGGCGGCCTGGTGGGCGCCGTGCAGCGGCAGGAACACCTCGTCGTAGCGGCCGCCGAGCCCCTGCAGGCTGAGCACCTGCCCTCCGACGGCCGTGACGCGGTCGACGACCCCGAACTCCAGTCCCTCGCGCGCCACGGTGGCGCCGACCTCGACGCACCGCCGCAGCAGCACCTCGGCGGCCTCGGGCGGCTGCTGGGCCAGCACGACCGTGGCGCCGGGCGCGATGATGCCCGCCTTCTCCGTGGCGATCTCGGCGAGCGTGGTGCCGAGCAGCGGGACGTGGTCGAGGCCGACGGGGAGCACGACAGCAGTGCCCGCGTCGACGACGTTGGTGGCGTCCCAGAGCCCACCCAGCCCGACCTCGAGCACCGCGACGTCGGCCGGCGCGTCGGCGAAGGCGACGAAGGCCAGGCCGGTGAGCACCTCGAAGAAGGTCATCCGCTGGGGCAGGCGGGCGTCGACGAGCGCGACGAAGGGCGCCAGCTCGTCCCACAGCTCGGCCAGGCGCTGCTCGTCGATGGGCGATCCGTCCAGCGCGATCCGCTCGGTGACCGAGTCCAGGTGCGGGCTGGTGTAGCGCCCCGTGCGCAGGCCGAACCCCTGCAGCAGCGCGTCGATCATCCGGGCGGTGCTGCTCTTGCCGTTGGTGCCGGTCAGGTGGATGGCCGGGCAGCTCTTCTGGGGATCGCCGAGCAGCTCGCAGAGCAGCCGGATGCGGTCGAGGTCGGGCACCATGGCGTTCTCGGCCGGGTAGCGGGTCGCCAGCTCGGCGAGCATCGGCTGCAGCGGCCCGGCTGCCGGCGGCGGGCCGGCTGTCGGCGGCGGGTCCCCCCCGGTGCCGGCCGTCACGAGCTGCGCTGCACCTTCGCCGGAGCCTCGCCCAGCTCGGCCCCGACGGCCAGCACGTCCCCGCGCTCCCGCACGACCTGCTCGACGACCCCGGCGTTGCGCACGTCCTCCTCCACCAGGGCGAACAGCTCGGCCACCGGGTCGGGCGCGGTCACCGTCAGCACGGTCACCGGCGTGCGCATCGAGACCTTGGCCTCGCTCTTGGCGCGCCGGACGGCCTGCAGGACGTCGGCCGCCACCGACAGGCAGTCGGGGTCGGAGCGGTCGTCACCGCCGGCGTCGCGCAGGGCAGCCGCACCCGGCCAGGGCTGCGCGTGCACCGAGCCCTCGCGCCACCACGACCACACCTCCTCGGTCGCGAAGGGCAGCACCGGGGCGAACAGCCGCAGCAGCACGTCGAGCGACAGGCGCAGCGCTCGCGACGCGCTCTGCGCCGCCTCCCCCTCGCCGTACGCCCGGCCCTTGACCAGCTCGATGTAGTCGTCGCAGTAGGACCAGAAGAACGCCTCGGTGCGCTCGAGCGCCCGCGTGTAGTCGTAGGCCTCGAACGCCGCCGTCGCCTCGTCCACGACATCGGCCAGGCGGGTGAGCAGCGCCCGGTCGAGCGGCTCGGTGACCGGCCCGTCGGGCGCCTCGGGGAAGGCGAGCGCGAACTTCGAGGCGTTGAGCAGCTTGACCGCGAGGCGCCGGCCGACCTTCATCTGGCCCTCGTCGAAGGCCGTGTCGGTGCCGAGGCGGCCGTTCGCGGCCCAGTAGCGCACGGCGTCGGTGCCGTGCTGCTCCAGCAGGCCCATCGGCGTGACGACGTTGCCGATCGACTTGCTCATCTTCTTGCGGTCGGGGTCGAGGATCCAGCCCGAGAGCGCGGCGTCGGTCCACGGCAGCGACCCGTGCTCGTGGTGGCTGCGCACGACCGTCGCGAACAGCCAGGTGCGGATGATGTCGTGCGCCTGCGGCCGCAGGTCGTACGGAAAGACCCGCGCGAAGAGGTCTGGGTCGTCCTCCCAGCCGCCTGCGATCTGCGGGCTCAGCGAGGACGTCGCCCACGTGTCCATGACGTCGGGGTCGGCGGTGAACCCGCCGGGCACGTCGCGCTGCTCGGCGGTCATGCCGGCCGGCACGTCGCTGGTGGGGTCGACCGGCAGGTCCGCCTCGTCGGGCAGCAGCGGCGCGTCGTAGTCGGGCTCGCCGGCCTCGTCGAGCCGGTACCAGAGCGGGAACGGCACCCCGAAGAAGCGCTGGCGGCTGATCAGCCAGTCGCCGTTGAGCCCGCCGACCCAGTTCTCGTAGCGGCTCTGCATGAAGCCGGGGTGCCAGACGATCTCCTTGCCGCGCTGCACCAGGTCGTCGCGCAGGTCGGCGTCGCGGCCGCCGTTGCGCAGGTACCACTGCCGGCTGGTCACGATCTCCAGCGGGCGGTCGCCGCGCTCGTAGAACTTGACCGGATGCGTGATCGCCTGGGGCTCGCCCACCAGGTCACCGGAGTCGGCGAGCAGCTCGACGATCCGCTTCTGCGCCTGCTTGACGGTCTTGCCGGCGAGCTCGGCGTACGGCTCGGGCGCCACGCCGTCCGGCGGCGTCGTGAGCAGGCGGCCGTCGCGGGCCACGATGCTGCGCACCGGCAGGTCGAGCTCACGCCACCACGTCACGTCGGTCGTGTCGCCGAAGGTGCAGATCATGGCGATGCCCGAGCCCTTGGTCGGGTCGGCGAGCTCGTGCGCGTGCACCGGCACCTCGACGCCGAACAGCGGCGTGGTCACGGTCGTGCCGAACAGCGGCGAGTAGCGCTCGTCGTCCGGGTGGGCCACCAGCGCCACGCACGCCGGGATCAGCTCGGGCCGCGTGGTCTCGATGAAGACCTTCTCGCCGTCCGGACGCGTGAAGCCGATGCGGTGGTAGGCCCCGGGCAGCTCCCGATCGGTGAGCTCGGCCTGCGCCACCGCGGTCCTGTAGTCGACGTCCCAGAGGGTCGGCGCCTCGGTGGCGTAGGCCTCCCCGCGCGCCAGGTTGCGCAGGAAGCCGCGCTGGGCGGCCCGCCGCGCCCGGTCGCCGATCGTCTCGTAGGTGTGCGTCCAGTCCACCGACAGCCCGAGCCGCGTGAACAGCTGCTCGAAGGCCTTCTCGTCCTCGACGGTCAGACGCTGGCAGAGCTCGACGAAGTTCTGCCGGCTGATGCTGACCTGCGGCGCGCCCTTCTTGAGGTTGCCGGAGTCGGCGGGCGGCGCGTACGACGGGTCGTACGGCTGGCTGGGGTCGCAGCGCACGCCGAAGTAGTTCTGCACCCGGCGCTCGGTCGGCAGGCCGTTGTCGTCCCAGCCCATCGGGTAGAACACCCGCTTGCCGCGCATGCGCATGTAGCGCGCCTGCAGGTCGGTGTGGGTGTAGCTGAAGACGTGGCCGACGTGCAGGCTGCCCGACACGGTCGGCGGCGGGGTGTCGATCGAGTAGACGTCCGGGCGCTCGCTCGAGCGGTCGAAGCGGTAGACCCCGTCGGCCTGCCAGACCGCGTTCCAGCGGGCCTCGATCCCGTCCAGGGTCGGTCGGTCGGGCGCCTGTCGGGTGGGCTCGCTCACCCGGTCAGTCTAGGGAGGCAGGTCACCCCGGTTCCGGCCCTGCAGCCGTCCTGTGGACGGACCTACGTAGGCTCGCTCGGCGTGACCGCGCCCGCCCCCGCCTCCCCCCTCGCCCGCGAGCTGGACCTCGACGACTCCTGGGCGTACGGCGCGGGCGTCCTGCACGGCGGCTGGCTCCTGGAGACCGTCACCGCCGCCGCGCTCGAGCACACCGGCCATCCGCACCCGCTCGCCGTCAGCGCCCACTACGTCGCGGCCCCGCGGCTCGGGACCGCGACGGTCGAGATCGAGCAGCTCCGCGAGGGCCGGTCGGTCGGCTCGCTGCGGGCGCGCCTGGCGCAGGAGGGCCGGCCGAAGGTCGAGGTGCTCGTGACCGCGGGGACGCTGCCGCCCGCGGGGACCGTGCCGTTCCTGCTGGACGCCGCTCCCCCGTCGTTGCCGGCGCCCGAGCAGTGCCAGCGCCACGCGATGCCGGAGGGCGTGCCGCGCAACGGCATCGTGGAGAACCTGGAGATCCGGCTCGACCCCGCGACGGCCGCAGGGACGCGCGGGGCGTCCGGCGGCAGTGCCGAGGTCGCCGGCTGGGTACGACCGGTCGGCGGGCGCCCGGTGGACCCGCTGCTCCTGCTGACCGTGGCCGACGCCCTGCCGCCGGTGACCTTCGACCTCGGGATCCCGGGCTGGGCGCCGACGATCGAGCTGACCGTCCTGCTGCGCTGCCGGCCCGTCGACGGCTGGCTGCGCGTCGTGCAGCGCGCGCGGTCCGTCCACGGCGGCTGGCTGGACGAGGAGTGCGAGGTCTGGGACAGCGCGGGGCAGCTCGTGGCGCAGGCGCGCCAGCTGGCGGGCTACCGGCAGCCGTGACCACCTCCGAGATCGCGGTCGACGAGACCTGGACGGTCGGCGGCAAGCCGCACGGCGGCTACCTGCTGCGCAGCGCGGTCGAGCTCGCCCTCGACGAGGACCACCCGCACCCGCTGGCGGTCAGCGCCCACTACGTCTCCTCCCCCGACCACGGGCGGGCGACCGTCGAGCGCGAGCGGCTGCGCACCGGCCGGCGGGTGGCTTCCTCGCGGGTGCGGATCAGCCAGGACGAGGTGGTGCGGGCCGAGGTGCTCGTGTCGGCGGGACGGCTGTCGACGGCCGAGCCGTACTGGACCTCGGGCGGCGGCCCGCCGGCGCTGCCGCCCGTCGAGGACTGCCCGCGCACGCCGGCGGTCGGGCCGGCAGGGATCCGCGTCGGCTACTTCGACCACGTCGACCTGCGGCTCGACCCGGCGACGGCGCAGTGGGCGGTCGGGCGGCCGCAGGGCCGTGCGGAGGTGCGGGGGTGGATGCGCCGCGCCGACGGGGCGGCCACCTCGCCGCTGGACCTGCTGGTGTTCGCCGACGCCATGCCGCCGGCGACCTTCGACCTCGGCCTGTTCGGCTGGGTGCCGACGCTCGAGCTGACCGTCCACCTGCGCGGCCTGGCCGCACCCGGCTGGCTGCGGGTGGTGCAGCGGGCGACGCTGCTGCGCGACGGGTGGCTCGACGAGGAGTGCCTGATCTGGGACAGCGCCGGTCACCTGGTCGCCCAGGCCCACCAACTCGCCGGCTACCGCCTGCCGGAGGCGTAGTCGTCGCCACCAGCAGACCCCCGGACGCCGAGCGGCGCCCGTGTCCACGAGGAACGGGCGCCGAGGCGGGCGTACGGGCGGCTAGGCCGACTTCTCGCGCCGCTCGCGCCGAGCAGGCGCCGCCGCGTCGCGCGGCACCAGGGTCGGCGCGACGTGCTCCAGGACCACCTCGCGGTTGACGACGCACTTGGACACGTCGCCGCGTGAGGGCAGGTCGTACATCGCCGACTGGAGGACCTCCTCCATGATCGCGCGCAGGCCGCGGGCGCCGGTGCCGCGCTTGATGGCCTGCTCTGCGATGGACTCCAGCGCGTCCTCGGTGAACTCGAGGTCGACCTGGTCGAGCTCGAACAGCCGCCGGTACTGCCGCACCAGGGCGTTCTTCGGCTCGGTGAGGATCGCGATGAGCGCGTCCTTGTCGAGGTTGTGCACGCTGGTCAGGACCGGCAGGCGCCCGATGAACTCGGGGATCATCCCGTACTTGAGCAGGTCCTCCGGCATGGCGTCGGCGAAGACCTGGCCGGCGTCGACCTCGTGCTTGGAGTGGGTGATCGAGGTGAAGCCGATCGCCTTGTGGTTGGTGCGCTGCTCGATGACCTTGTCGAGCCCGGCGAACGCCCCACCGACGATGAACAGGACGTTCGTGGTGTCGATCTGGATGAACTCCTGGTGCGGGTGCTTGCGCCCGCCCTGCGGCGGCACCGAGGCGGTCGTGCCCTCGAGGATCTTCAGCAGCGCCTGCTGCACGCCCTCGCCGGAGACGTCGCGGGTGATCGACGGGTTCTCGCTCTTG
>CADCUB010000025.1 GCA_902805775.1 uncultured Frankineae bacterium
GCGTCGGCGGCCCGGCGCCCGCCGGGACCGGCGCCGCCGACACGGTCGAGACCGTGGTCGCCCGCGCCCGCGCGTCGGGCGGCACGGTGGTGGCGACCGGCGGCTGCTTCGACCTGCTGCACGCCGGTCACGTCACCGTCCTGCAGCAGGCCCGCGCGCTCGGCGACTGCCTCGTCGTGCTGCTCAACTCCGACGACAGCGTGCGCCGGCTCAAGGGCGCCACCCGTCCCCTGCAGTCGCAGGGCGACCGGGCCACCTTGCTGCGCGCGCTGGGCTGCGTCGACGCCGTCGTCGTCTTCGACGAGGACACCCCCGTCGCCGCCCTCGAGCGGCTGCGCCCCGACGTGTGGGCCAAGGGCGGCGACTACGCCCTGGCCGACCTGCCCGAGACGCCGGTCCTCGCCCGCTGGGGCGGCCAGGCCGTCGTCCTGCCCTACCTCGACGGCAAGTCCACCACCTCCCTCATCCAGGAAGCAGCCTCACGTGCCTAGCACCACCCTCGGAACAGTCCTGGTCACCGGCGCGGCCAGCGGTCTCGGCGCCGCGACCGTCGCCGCGGTCCGCGAGGCCGGCGGACGTCCGCTCGCCCTGGACCGCCTGCCGGTCGACGGCGTCCCCCACGAGGTCGTCGACCTGTCCGACACCCGGGCCGCCGAGGCCGCCGTCGCCCGTCTGGTCGACGGCGCGGGCGGCACCCTCGACGCGGTGGTCACCGCCGCGGGCACCGACACCCCGGCGCCGTTCGAGCAGCTGGGCGGCGCCGACTGGGACCGCATCGTCATGGTCAACCTGCTCGGGACCGCAGCGACCGTCCGCGCGGCCATGCCCTACCTGCGGCGCAGCGACAACCCGCGGGTCGTCACCGTGTCCTCCACCCTCGGCCACCGGGTCTTCGGCGACGCGACGGCCTACACCGCCAGCAAGTTCGGCGTCGTCGGCTTCACCCGCGGGCTGCAGGCCGAGCTCAAGGGGCAGGTCGGCGTGACCCTGCTGAGCCCCGGCGGCATGTCCACGGCGTTCTTCGACGACCGCGACGAGCAGTACAAGCCCGGTCCGGACGCCAAGCTCAACCGCGCCGAGGACGTCGCGACCAACATCGTGCACGTGCTCACCCAGCCTCCCGGCTGCCACGTCTACGAGCTGGTCGTGGCGTCGATGTGGGAAGACAGCTGGCCGGCATGAGCACCGTCCTCGGGATCAACGCGGTCTTCCACGACCCCGCTGCGGCGCTCGTCGTCGACGGCGTCACCGTCGCGGCGGTCGAGGAGGAGCGCTTCAACCGGCGCAAGCACGGCCACGACAACGTGCCGTTCGCCGCGTGGGAGGTGCCGGTGCAGGCCGCCCGCTGGTGCCTGGCCGAGGCCGGCATCTCGGCGGAGGACCTCGACGCGGTCGCCTACTCGTACGACCCGTCGCTGTGCCCGCCGATCGAGGGCATGACGCTCGACCGCGTCATGGAGGACGGCTGGGAGCCGATGCGCACGCTGTACGCGCAGCGCGCGCCGCTGTTCCTGCGCACCGCGCTGCCGGGCCTCGACCCGGGCATCGTCCGCTTCGTGCCGCACCACGTGGCGCACGCCGCGTCGGCCTACCTCGCCGCGCCGCACGACGACAGCGCCGTCATGACGCTCGACGGGCGCGGCGAGCGGACGTCGTACCTCGCCGGGCGCGTGCGCGGCGGCGACCTGGAGGTCCTGGCGCAGCAGCCGCTGCCCTCCTCGCTCGGCCTGCTGTACGAGGAGGTCACCGAGCACCTCGGCTTCCGGCGCAGCAGCGACGAGTACAAGGTGATGGCGCTCGCGTCGTACGGCAGCCCGCGGTGGCTGGAGGAGTTCCGGCGGCTCGTGCGCACCGACGGCCGCGGCGGCTTCGTCGTCGAGCCGGTCGAGTGGGCGTCGTACGTCAAGCGCGGCGCCGGGGCCTTCGACGACGTCGACACCGACTCCGCCGACCTCGCCTCCACCGTGCAGATCCGCCTGCAGGAGGTGCTGCTCGAGCTCGCGGGCTGGCTGCACGCCCAGACCGGTGACCGGGTGCTGACCCTCGCGGGCGGCGTGGCGCTGAACTGCGTCGCCAACAGCGTGCTGTGGGACTCCAGCCCCTTCGAGGAGATCTGGGTGCAGCCGGCCGCCGGCGACTCGGGGACGGCGCTGGGCGGCGCGATGTACGTGGCGCACGAGCTCGGCGACACCGTGCAGCCGATGCGGACGGCGGCCCTCGGACGCTCCTGGTCCGACGAGGAGCTCGAGCAGTGGCTCATCACCGCGCGCGTCCCCTACTCGCGGCCCGACGACATCGCCGAGGAGGTCGCGCAGGTCCTCGCCGACGACGGCGTCGTCGCGTGGTTCCAGGGGCGGGCGGAGTACGGCCCGCGCGCGCTCGGCCACCGCTCGCTGCTGGCCCACCCGGGCCACCCCGCGAACCTCGAGCGGATGAACGACGTCAAGGGCCGGGAGCAGTTCCGGCCGGTGGCGCCGATGGTGCTGCTCGACCGCGCCTCCGAGGTGTTCACCGGGCCGATCCCGTCGCCGTACATGCTCTTCACGCACGGCGTGCAGCCCGAGTGGAAGGACCGGATCCCGGTCGTCACGCACGTCGACGGCAGCGCACGCATCCAGACGGTCGACCCGGCCGACGAGCCGCTCGTCGCGCGGATGCTGGAGAAGTTCGCGGACAAGACCGGCATCCCCGTCGTGGTCAACACCTCCCTGAACACCGCCGGCCGGCCGATCGTCGACGACCCCCGCGATGCGCTGGAGTGCTTCGGCTCAGGACCTGTCGACCTGCTGGCGCTGGGTCCGTTCGCCGTCCGGCGGTGAGTCCCTCGTCCGTGGAGGTCGTCGTCCCGACCGTGGGGCGGCCGTCGCTGCACGAGGCGCTCGCCCCGCTGCTGGGCCGGGTGAAGGTCACCGTGGTCGACGACCGGCCCTCCGGTAGCGAGCTGGACCTGCCGGACGGCGTGCGCCTGCTGCGCTCGTGGGGCACCGGGCCCGCCGCCGCCCGCAACACCGGCTGGCGGGCCACGGACGCGACGTGGGTCGCCTTCCTCGACGACGACGTACGACCGCCGGCGGACTGGGTGGAGCGGCTGCACCGCGACCTGGCCGCGTGCGGGCCCGAGGTGGGCGCCTCCCAGGGCCGCATCCGCGTGCCGCTGCCTTCCCACCGTCGCCCGACCGACTGGGAGCGCAGCACCGCCGGCCTCGAGGCCGCCGTGTGGGCGACCGCCGACATGGCCTACCGGCGCTCGGCGCTCGAGGACGTCGGCGGCTTCGACGAGCGCTTCCCGAGGGCCTACCGCGAGGACGCCGACCTCGGCCTGCGGGTGGTCGAGGCCGGCTGGCGGATCGAGCGGGGGGCTCGCGTCGTCGAGCACCCGGTGCGGCCGGCGTCGTGGCGGCAGAGCATCCGCAGCCAGCGGGGCAACGCCGACGACGTGCTGATGCGCGCCGTGCACGGACCCGGCTGGCGCGCCCGGGCGCACGTCCCGGCCGGGCGCCGGCGCTGGCACCTGGCGACGACCGCAGCCCTGCTCGCGGCCGCCGTCCCGCGCACCCGCTCCGCGGGACTGGCCGCGTGGGCCCTGCTGACCGCCGACTTCGCCCGACGACGGATCGCGCCGGGCCCCCGCACCGCTCGTGAGCTGGCCACTCTGACGGTGACCTCGGCGGTGATCCCGGTCGCCGCGACGGCGTGGTGGCTGGTCGGGTGGCTCCGGCTGCCCGCTCTGCTGCGGCGCGGGCGCTCGCGGTCCTGACCCGACGCCTCAGAAGCGGCCGGCGCGCCGCAGGCTGCGGGGACGGCCGTCGGGGTCGAAGACGGTGCGGTAGAGCGGCTCCGCCCACAGGCGCTGCCAGCGGCTGACCGGGTCGGGCCGGTGGCGGCGGACCTGCCCGCGCGGCCGCGGTCCACGACGTCCCCCGGCGTGCCAGGCGTCGAGCTCCTCGGCGGTGGTGCGCCACAGGTCCCACGCCGCCTCGGGGTCGAGCAGCTCCGGCGCGTCCTGCGGCAGTCCGAGGTGCTCCGACCACAGCTGCAGGCGCAGCGCGCGGGGCAGCCGGCGGGCGCCGTCACCGGTGCCGGACAGGTCGCGCGGCTCGCGGTCGTCGAGCTCGGGATCCAGGACGGCACAGGTCAGCTCGCTGTCGTTGGTCCACGACCTGCGGTTGAAGTTGTCGGACCCGCAGGTGAACCAGACGTCGTCGACGACGCACACCTTCGCGTGGACGTAGACCGGGACGCCGGCGGCGTTCTCCAGGTCGTAGAACGCCACCCGGTCGGGGGCGACCTCCTGCAGCAGGCGCATCGCCGCGATCTGGCCCAGGCGGTTGGGCGGACCGGTCAGCCGCCCGTCCGCGTCGGGGAAGCGCGGGACCACCGCCAGCAGGCGCAGGCCGGGGGCGCGCTCGAGCGCCTCGGCGATGCCGCGGGCCACCGGCTCGGACCACAGGTACTGGTCCTCGAGGTAGATGCACGAGCGCGCCTGCGAGAACGCGTGGGTGTAGGCCTGGGCGACGGTGCGCTCGCCGCGCGGGGCGAACGGGTACGGCGGGCGGCGGGCGCCGTACGTGCGCAGCAGCTGCACGGCCTGCGGACCGGCCGGCGGCGGGTCGGGGAACCGCTCGGGCAGCGGCTCGGGGTGGCGGGGCATCCGCGCCAGGCGGTGCAGCAGCATGCGGTACGGCGTGCGGCGGTCCAGCGGGTGGGGGTCGTCCCACCGCTCGACGAAGGTGCGCAGGACCTCGCCGACGACGGGCCCGGCCAGCTCCAGCGTGGCGTCGTGCCACGGCGCCTGCCGGCCGTACCGCCGGTCGATCGGCTGCGTCTGCGGGTCGCCGCCGTGGTCGGCGTCGTCACGGCGGCCGTGGCACAGGTCGATCCCCCCGACGAACGCGAGATCGCGCTCGGGAGCACCGCGGTGCCGCACCACCACCAGCTTCTGGTGGTGGGAGCCGAACCACCGCACCCGCTGGTCGAGCAGCACCTCCCCGCCGACGGCGTTGAGCTGCTCGCCGAGGTGCTCGTTCTCCGTGGCGCTGAACTGCAGGAGGTCGCTGTGGGAGCGCCAGACCAGCCCGCGCACCTCGACGCCCCGCTGCACCAGCTCGCAGAGCAGCCCGCCGACGGTGGGACCGTCGGGCAGCAGCCGCTCGTCGGGGTCACCGCGCCAGTCGGTGAAGTAGACGCGGTCCCCCGACTGCAGCTGCTGGAGCGCGTCGTGCAGGCGCCGGAAGTACGTGGCGCCGTGCACGAGCGGGCGTACGAGGTTGCCGGTCGTCCAGGCCGTCCCGCCGAGGAACCACCGCGACGCGGTCGGGTCCGACGACGCCGACGGGCTGGGCGACCCCTCGCTCAGAACTGCCCGCGCCGCCTCGAGCGCAGGCCGGTGACCTTCTCGCGCAGCAGCGCGCGGTTCTCCGGGGTGTCGTAGCGGCGGCGCGCGTCGCGGATCATCCGCTGCCCCTGGGGGCTGCGGGCGAACGCCATCGCCGCGCCCAGCAGTCCGGCTCGACCGGTGCGACCCATCAGTAGTCCTCCTCGTGTCGTCAGGATCGTCCTGTACCCGCGCGCCGGCGGTCCGACCGCCCGGAGGCGTCGACCCGCGCCGGGCGGTGGTGCTCGATCGCCGCGTGGTGCTGGTCGCCCTCGTGGCCGCTGGGGCTGACGTGGACCGTGGCGTCGTCCAGCCGGGGCACGTCGTGCAGCAGCCGGTGGTGGGCCTGCGTGGCGATCTCGTGCGCCTGCACGAGCGCCAGCTCGCTGCTCACGACCAGGCCGACCTCGGCGCGGATGCGGTGACCGATCCAGCGCAGCCGGAGCTCGTCCACGTCGAGCACGCCGGGGGTCGCCCGCAGGCTGGCCTCCGCTGAATCGACGAGCTCGGGCTCGACGGCGTCCATCAGGCGGCGGTAGACGTCGGTCGCGGCGCCCCGCAGGACGAACAGGATCGCCACCGTGATGACCAGGCCGACCACGGGGTCCGCCAGCGGGAAGCCCGCCAGGACGCCGAGCGCTCCGCCGACGACCGCCAGCGAGGTGAAGCCGTCGGTACGGGCGTGCAGCCCGTCCGCCACCAGGGCCGCGGAGCCGATCCGCCGGCCGACCCGGATGCGGTAGAGCGCCACCAGCTCGTTGCCGGCGAAGCCGATCAGGCCGGCCGCGATCACGACGCCGACCCGCTCGACGGGCTGCGGGTCGAGCAGCCGACGGACCGACTCGACGCCGGCCACCACGGCCGACAGGGCGATCATGACGACGATGAAGACGCCCGCGAGGTCCTCGGCCCGTCCGTAGCCGTAGGTGTAGCGGCGCGACGCGGGTCGGCGGCCGAGCACGAAGGCGATCCAGAGCGGGACGGCCGTCAGCGCGTCGGAGAAGTTGTGGATCGTGTCGGCCAGCAGGGCGACCGAGCCGGTCAGCAGGACCACGACGGCCTGGGCGGCGGCCGTCACGCCCAGCGCGACGAGGCTGATCTTGACCGCGCGGATCCCCTGCTCGCTGGACTCCAGGGCGGCGTCGACGGAGTCGGCGGCGTCGTGGCTGTGCGGGCGCAGGACGGAGGCGAACAGGCCGCGCAGCCCGCCGGGGTGGTCGTGGTCATGGCCGTGGTCGCCGTGGTCGCCGTGGTCGGGGTGATCGCCGTGGCCGTGGTTGTCGTGGGCGTGGTCGCCGGGGCCGTGGTTGTCGTGGGCGTGGTCGCCCTCGCTGTGATCGGCGGAGCCGTGGGCGGCATGGTTGTGATCGCCGTGACCGTGACCGCCGGCGTCGTGGTGCTCCGGCTGCGCGTGGGCGGCGTCCGGGTGCCCGGCCGCGTCCGCGGGCGCTGGGGCGTCACCGCGGCGGAGGTCCATGCCGGGAGCATGCCCGTGCAACAGGGGCACTGCACTCCTGCGCGGCCCCGTACGCGCGCCGGATCAGCCGACGGTGCGCCGGGCCGACAGCAGGAGCTCGCCGGCCTGCTGCTGCACCAGCGGGTCGGACAGGTCGGTGCCGGGGTCGTAGACCAGCTGCCAGTCGAGCAGCTCCGCGGCGGGGCGGCGGCGCCCGACGACCCGTACGCCCCCGGCCGGTGAGAGGCGGTAGTGGCTCGACCAGGCGACGCTGTCGGTGACTGCGCCGCGGACGACGTCGGGCAGCCCGCCCTCCTGCTCGAGGTGCACGGTGCGGCGCTCACCGGTGCCCGCGACGGTCGACACGCGGACCACCGTGAGCATCGGACGCGCCCAGGTGGCCTTCTCGACGTCGGGCCAGTCCAGGCACGCGGCGCCGGGCAGGCGCAGGCCGCGGTCGGTGGCGACCACCGGTTCGCCGGCCGGGGTCAGCCCCCAGGCGGTGCGCCGCTCCCCCGGCTCCAGCGTCACCGCGGCGACGACCTCGGGGACACGACGACCGAACAGGCGCATGTCCTCCAGCCTAGGCTCGAGGACATGCGCCTCCTGCTGCCGCTCCTGCTCACCGGCCTGCTGGCGACGGGCTGCTCCGAGACCCGGCAGGCCGTCGGGAACGCCTCGGACTGCGCGCGGCTGGCCGCCGACGTCGCGCGCACCGGGCTGGACGGCGTGCCGACGGCCGAGGAGGCGGAGCAGGCCGTGGACCGCCTCGACCGCCGGGTGCAGGAGCTGGACGAGGGTGAGGTCCGCGACGCGGCGACGACCCTGCGCGACCGGCTGCGGGAGCTGCAGGAGGCCGCGCGCTCGGCCGACCCGGCGGCCGTGCGGTCGGCTGCGGCGCAGGCCCGCGACGCGGCCCGGGACACCGCTGCGGCCTGCGGTCTGCCGACCGACCAGTTCGTGGGCTGAGGGTCAGTCGAGGTAGTCGCGCAGCTTCGCCGCCCGGCTCGGGTGGCGCAGCTTCAGCAGCGTCTTGCTCTCGATCTGGCGGATCCGCTCGCGGGTGACGCCGAACTCCTGGCCGACCTCCTCGAGGGTGCGGGCGCGGCCGTCGGTCAGGCCGTAGCGCAGCTCGATGACCTTCTTCTCGCGCTCCCCCAGCTCGTGCAGCACGGAGGCCAGCTGCTCCTTGAGCATGAGCAGGGACGCCGCCTCGCCCGGCACGACGGCGTCGCTGTCCTCGATGAAGTCGCCGAGGTGGGAGTCGTCGGCCTCGCCGATGGGGGTGTCGAGCGAGACGGGCTCCTGCGCCAGCTTGAGGATCTCGCGGACCTTGCCCGGCGGCAGGTCGAGCTGCGCGGCCAGCTCCTCCGGCGTCGGCTCGCGACCGAGGTCCTGCAGCAGCTGCCGCTGCAGGCGCACGACCTTGTTGATGGTCTCCACCATGTGCACGGGGATGCGGATGGTGCGGGCCTGGTCGGCGATCGCCCGGGTGATGGCCTGGCGGATCCACCAGGTCGCGTAGGTGGAGAACTTGAAGCCCTTGGTGTAGTCGAACTTCTCGACGGCGCGGATGAGCCCGAGGTTGCCCTCCTGGATCAGGTCGAGGAACAGCATGCCGCGCCCGACGTAGCGCTTGGCGATGCTGACCACCAGGCGCAGGTTGGCCTCGACGAGGTGGCGCTTGGCCAGCACGCCCTGCAGGCGGATCAGGTCGAGGTCGCGGCGCAGCGCCTGGGGCAGCCCGGGCTCGTCGAGCTTCTCGACGGCGAACAGGCCCGCCTCGACCGACTTGGCCAGCTCGACCTCCAGTTCGGCTGTCAGCAGCGGGACCTTGCCGATCTCCTTGAGGTAGAGCCGGACGGGGTCGCTGGTCGGCCCGGCCTGGGGGGCATCGGCCGCGGTCGGCGGCCCGACGTCGTCGTCGGGCGGCTCGACCACGGACACCCCGGCCGCGCTGAGCGCCTGCAGCACCGGCTCCAGCGCCTCGGCCGGCAGGTCGCCGGCGAGCAGCGCCGTGGTGACCTCGTCGTTCGTCAGCTGCCCCGACCTGCGGCCGAGGGCCACCAGCGCCTGCACCGTCTCCGACTGCATCGCCGCGGCGAGCTCGTCGGTCAGGGTCGGGGGCGCCGGCGTGACCATCAGCCGCGCCCTGGCCGGCCCGTCGCGGTCCCCGGGGCCGCCGGCCCCGCGGTCGTCACAGGGTCCCCATCCCGCGCTCGCGCAGGGCCCGCACCGTCTGCTCCAGGCTCACGAGCTCGGCGAACACCCGCGCGTAGCGCTCGGGCTCCTCGACGGGGTTGACCCGCTGCAGCTGCGCCTTGAGCTCGGTCGTCGCCCGCGTCGCCGCCAGCTCCTGCACGCGGGCGAGGACAGCCCCGGCGTAGCGGTCGTCGGGCTCGAGGTCGGACAGCGGCGCCTCCACCGCCAGCCGGGTGACCAGCGAGCGCGCCTCGTCGGTCGGGCAGGCCTCGAGCAGCGCCGTCACCCACGCCTCGCCACCGGCGGATGTGGTCGTGCCGCCCGCCTTGGCGATGACGGCGTGGACGCCGCGCAGCTCGGGCGAGGTGAAGCAGTCCTCGGCGAGCGCGTCGTACTGCGGGGCCACCAGCACCGGCAGCTGCACGGCCAGCTTGACGAGCTCGCGCTCGACCGCCGCGGCCGCAGCGTCGGCGGCCGGCCGGACCGGCAGGCGACGCTGCTGCTGCGGCGCAGCCGACGGGCCCAGCGACCGGGCCACCCGGGACAGGACGAACTTCTCGTCCATCAGGCCGAGCCACCGGTCGAGGTTGACGGCGTAGCGCTGACGCAGGCCCTGGTCGCGGATCCGGGCGATGAGCGGGGCGGCCGCGTCGAGCGCCGCCAGCTGACCCTCCGTCGTGGTCACGTCGAACTTCTCGACCGTCTTGCGCAGCGCGAACTCGACCAGCGGGACCCGCGCCGCGACCACGTCGCGGACCGCGAGGTCGCCCCGTGCCAGGCGCAGCTCGCAGGGGTCCATGCCTCCCGGCGAGACGGCGATGAAGGTCTGGGAGACGAACTTCTGCTCGTCGCCGAAGGCCTTGAGCGCGGCCTTCTGCCCCGCCTCGTCACCGTCGAAGGTGAAGATGACCTCACCGCGCATCTCGTCCTGGTCGAGGAGCAGCCGCCGGATCAGCCCGATGTGGTCGGCGCCGAACGCCGTGCCGCAGGTCGCGACGGCCGTCGGGATGCCCGCCAGGTGGCAGGCCATGACGTCGGTGTAGCCCTCCACCACGACGGCCTGCCGCCGCCGGGCGATCTCCTTCTTGGCGACGTCGAGGCCGTACAGCACGGCGCTCTTCTTGTAGAGGGGGGTCTCGGAGGTGTTGAGGTACTTCGGGCCCGAGTCGTCGTCGTAGAGCTTGCGCGCGCCGAAGCCGACGACGTCGCCGCCGAGGTCGCGGATGGGCCACAGCAGCCGGCCCCGGAAGCGGTCGACCGGTCCCCGGCGGCCCTCCGACGCCAGCCCGCCGAGCACGAGCTCCTCGCCGGAGAAGCCCTTCGCACGCAGGTGCTTGATGAGGTTGTCCCAGCCCTGCGGCGCGTAGCCGACGCCGTACGCCGTCGCCGCGTCCTGGTCGAAGCCGCGCTCGGCGAGGAAGCGGCGGCCGGCGACGGCCTCCGGGGTGGCGAGCTGCTCGGCGTACCAGGTCTGGGCGAGGCGGTGGGCCTCGACCAGGCGGGTGCGCTGCGAGGACTGCCGGCCCGCCGCGGCGCTGCCCTGCTCGTAGGTGAGCGTGACGCCGTAGCGCTGCGCCAGGCGCTCGACGGTCTCCACGAAGGACAGGTGCTCGGTGCCGCGGACGAAGCTGATGACGTCGCCCGACTCCCCGCAGCCGAAGCACATGTAGTAGCCGAGGGAGGGGTTGACGTTGAACGACGGGGACTTCTCGTCGTGGAAGGGGCACAGGCCCTTGAGCCGCCCGCCACCGGCCGGCCGCAGCTGCACCGACTCGCCGACGACGTCGGCGATGGGCGCCCGCTCGCGCACGAGGACGACGTCCTCGTCACGGATGCGCCCAGCCACGGCATGCTCCACATCTGAACGGACGGCGCCTCGGGGAGAGCGGCCCGACGGCAGTCTAGGACCCCCCGACGGCCCTCGCGCCGGAGTTCCCCAGGGCCCGCGCGTGCAGCGCCACGGCGGCCGCGTCGGTGAGCGAGGCGACCTGGTCGACGACCGCCCGCAGGCGGCCCCCGTCGTCCGCGGCGGCCCGCCACGCCTCGGCGTAGGACACCTCCAAGGACTCGGGAGCCCGGTCGGCGAGCTGCGCCACCAGCTCGGCGACCACCTGGCGCTCGCGCTCCTGGGCGGCCACGACGCCGGGCCGGGCCATGACCCAGCGGGCCGCCACCGCCTTGAGCAGGGCGCACTCGGCGCGGGTGCGGCGCGGCACCAGCAGGTCGGCGTCGTAGCGGCGCAGCGGGGCGTCGCCGTACCGCTCCTGCGTCGCGGTCTGCGCGGCCTCGCAGAACCTGCCGATCAGCGTGCTGGTCGTGGCCTTCAGGCGCGCCGAGGCGGAGGAGGTGCCGTCGTAGGACCGCGGCCAGACGGGCAGGGCCCGCAGGTCGCGCCAGACCTCCGCCAGGTCGGCGGGCGACTCGTCGCTGTAGACGGAGGCCGCCGTCTCGCACAGCGCCTCGGCCTCGGCGGGATCGGCGAGGTCGGCCGGCCGCACGAGCCCGGCGACGATGCCGTCCTCGACGTCGTGGACCGAGTAGGCCACGTCGTCGGCCCAGTCCATGACCTGCGTCTCCAGGCACCGGCGGCCGCCCGGCACCCCGTCGCGCAGCCACGCGAAGACCTCGAGGTCGTCGTCGTAGACCCCGAACTTCGCCGTCCCCCTGCGCAGCGCCTCCTGCCGCCCCCAGGGGTACTTGGTCGCCGCGTCGAGCACGGCCCGGGTGAGGTTCAGCCCGGCGCCCTCGACCTTGACCTCGAGCCGGGCGAGCACCCGCAGCGACTGGGCGTTGCCCTCGAAGCCGCCGCAGCCGGCCGCCACCTCGTCGAGCGCCGTCTCGCCGTTGTGGCCGTACGGCGGGTGGCCGAGGTCGTGCGCGAGGCACGCCGCGTCGACCAGGTCGGGGTCGCACCCGAGCGCGCCGCCGAGCTCGCGGCCGACCTGTGCGCACTCCAGCGAGTGGGTCAGGCGGGTCCGCGGCACGGCGATGCCCGGCCCACCGGGCTCGACGACCTGGGTCTTGCCCGCCAGCCGCCGGAACGCCCCGGAGTGCAGCACCCGCGCGCGATCACGCGCGAACGGCGTCCGCCTCGACCGCGCGTCCGGCTCGGGGACGAGACGGGCACGCGCGTGCGCGTCGTACGCCGTCCCGTCCACCGGACCGAGCCTAGGGGCGCCAGACCTGACCGCGCCGGGCGCGCTGCACCGTGCGCCACCTGGCCCGCTCCTCGGCCTGCAGGCGGGCGTCGTTGCGCCGGGCCTGCCAGGCGAGCTCGCGCTGGAGCCGCCGCCAGGACTCCATCCGGTCGGCCGACAGGTCGCCCGCGTCGATGCTCGCCTGCACCGCGCAGCCGGGCTCGCCGGTGTGGTGGCAGTCGGCGAAGCGGCAGGCCGCCGCCAGGTCCTCGACGTCGGCGAAGGCCCGAGCCAGGCCGTCCTCGGTGCCGGCCAGGGCGACGCCGCGCAGCCCCGGGGTGTCGATGACCACCGCCCCGGACGGGAGCACGACGAGCTCCCGGTGGCTCGTCGTGTGGCGGCCCTTGCCGTCGGCCTCCCGGACGTCGCCGGTGGCCATGACCGGCGCACCGGCCAGGGCGTTGACGACGGTGGACTTGCCGGCGCCGGAGGCACCGAGCAGCACCAGCGTCGAGCCCGGGCCGGCGTACGGGCGCAGCGCCGCCACGTCACCGGTGCTCGCGCTCACCGTGACGACCTCGCAGCCGGGGGCGTGCGGCACCAGCGCCTCGACGGCCGCGGCCGGGTCGGGGTGCAGGTCGGCCTTGGTGAGCACCACGACCGGCGTGGCGCCGCTCTCCCAGGCCAGGGTGAGCAGCCGCTCGATGCGCCGCACGGGCACGTCCGCCGCGAGCGAGGCGCAGATGAGCACGGCGTCGACGTTGGCCGCCAGCGGCTGGCTGCGGCTGTGGCCGGACGACGCTCCGCGCACGAGCAGGCTGGAGCGGGGCAGGACGGCGGCGACGGCGTCGTCGGTGACGGCGAGCCAGTCGCCGACGGTCGCCTGCTCGGGCGGGGGCAGGCTCGGCAGCCTGCGGGGGCCGTCGGCGGCGACGACGTCGTAGGCACCGCGGTCGACGCGCACCACGCGCGCGAGGACGGTGCCGTCGGGCAGGTCGGTGTCGGGAGGGTGTCCGGGCAGGGGGAGGTGCACAGAGGTCAACGCAGGGCCTTCGGCTCAAGGGGAGTCGCGGCCGCGCGGTCTGCGTCAGGCCGCGCCGTACCAGGTGGTCGCGGTCAGCTCGAGGACAGCCATGTCGCCCACCTCCCTGTCGTCGGCAGCACCTGCGGCTGCGCCGGGGCGACAGTAGGAGCCCGCGGGCCGGCTGTCAGCCGGTTTTCCGGGGCGTCCGCCCTCGGCTCCGCCACCCCGGCCGCGCCGCCGCCCGGCCGCCCACGGGCCGCGGGCGTGCAGCAGCGGCGGTCAGACCGCGCGGGGACCGGACTCGCCGCTGCGGCCGAAGGCGCGGTAGTAGAGGTAGGCCAGCGTCTCGCGGGCGATGTAGCGCACCTGCGTCTCGCGGGTGCGCACCGAGGGCCCGGCGCGGGTCGGGGAGGTCTCGGCCGCCATGCCCTGGTCCCGCGCCATCCGCCGCGAGCGCATGCTGTGCCACGGGTCGGTGACGAGGACCGCGGTGGACCAGCCGTTCTCGGCCATCACACCGTCGACGGCGACCAGGCTCTCGAGGGTGTTGCTGCCGTGCGGCACGGCCAGCACGTCGACGTCGCGCTCGCGCAGGAACGCCGCGCCGGCCTCGGCCTCGGTGGTCCGGTCGCCGGGCCGGCTGCCCCCGACGGTGACGACCCGGGGCGCGACGCCGTCCTCGAACAGCGCCCGCGCGTGCTGCAGCCGGGCCTTGAACACCGAGCTGGGCCGGCCGTCGAACTGCGAGGCGCCGAGCACCACGATGACGTCACTGCTCGGCCGGTCGTCCTGGCGCGCCACCCACCAGACGCTGACCGCGGTGCCACCGACCACGAGCAGGACGAGCAGCACCACCAGCGCGACGAGGCGGCGGACGACGTGGAGCACGAGCACGCCTCCAGTCTCGGGGAGACCGCGTGGGGGCGGTGTGTGCCGCCGTGTGGTGTCCGTCCCTGTGCCGGCGCTCACCGGCGCAGGCGGCGCAGCGCGAGTCCCACGAGCAGCAGACCCGCTGCGACGCCGCCGAGGACGACGACCGTCGTCGACGACGGGCTGACCTCGCCCGGGTCTGGAGCGGCAGGGTCGGAGGACGCTCCGGTGCCCTCTGTGGGCTGCGGGCCCGGTGCACCTGCCGCGGTCGACGGCGGGAGCACCACCCGGTGCACCGGACTGCCCGCGCCCTCGGTGCTGAGCAGCACCGACCGGCCGTCGGCGGCGTACGCCAGGCCCTCGCCCTGCTCGGTCGGCGGGAGCGGCGTGACCGTGGGCTCGGCGTCGAAGGCGGCGGCGACGTCGTCGCCGGGGACGGGCCACTCGTACAGGTCGGTGTAGGTGCGCAGCGCCACGCGGGTGCCGTCGGGGGCGATGTCGCCGGCGGTGACCAGGCTGTTGGCGAACGAGCCGATGCCCGGTCCCCCGGCAGTGCCCGTCGACTCGGTGGGCGCCTCGGCCACCTGCTCGAGGACGTTGGGCGCGCCGGCGTCGAGCGGCTGCGGCGCGGCGTAGACCCGGGGGGTGCCGGACAGCGGCTTGGTCACCAGGTAGAGCCGTCCGGTGCGCGGGTGCACCAGCAGTGCCTCCGCGTCCTGGGGGCCGTCGGGGTAGCGCAGGCGGAAGCTGGTGGGCGCCTCGGTCGTCACCCGCTCCTGGTCCGCGGCGACCGGCTCGGCCACGCGGTGCACCAGCAGCCCGTTCTCGCGACTCGCGCTGTTGTCGCCGATGTCGCCGAGCCACAGGCTGCTGCGGCCCTGCTCGTCCGGGCCGCGCGCCATGTCCTCCCAGTCGCGCGGCTCGACGCCGGGCAGGACGTACGTCGTGCGCGTCCTGCCGTCCAGGCCGACGGCGAAGAACCGGGCCTCGTCGCCGCTGTCGTTGTGGGTGTAGACCACCTCGCCCGAGGACGCGGTGGCCAGGCCGCTGGACTCCCCGATCCGCGGGTCCTGCCAGCGGAAGACGACGCTCGGGCTCGCTGCGCTCGCGAGGACCAGACCCGATGCGAGGAGCCTCAGCACGTCATACGACGCCGTACAGCCGGTCGCCCGCGTCGCCCAGACCCGGTGTGATGTAGCCCTTCTCGTTGAGCCGCTCGTCGACGCCGGCGGTCACGACGGTGATCGGGCAGCTGCTGTCGTCGCGGAAGGCCTCGTCGACCTTGGCGATCCCCTCGGGCGCCGCCAGCAGGCAGATGGCGGTGATGCTGCTGGCCCCGCGCGCGACGAGCAGCTCGAAGGTCGTGACCAGGGTGCCGCCGGTGGCGAGCATGGGGTCGAGCACGAACACCTCGCGGCCGGACAGGTCGTCGGGCAGCCGGTTCGCGTACGCCGTGGCCAGCAGCGACTCCTCGTCGCGCACCATGCCCAAGAAGCCGACCTCGGCGGTGGGCAGCAGCCGGGTCATCCCGTCGAGCATCCCGAGCCCGGCGCGCAGCACCGGCACGACGAGGGGTACGGGCCGGCTCAGGCGGCAGCCGGTGGCCGTCGCGACCGGCGTCTCGACCTCGACCGGCTCGACGCGCACGTCCCGCGTGGCCTCGTACGCCAGCAGCGTCACCAGCTCGTCCGCCAGCCGGCGGAAGGTCGGCGAGTCGGTGCGGGCGTCCCGGAGCGCGGTCAGCTTGTGGGCGACGAGCGGGTGGTCCACGACGAGGGTGCGCACGGGCAGGAGGCTACCGACGGGGAGTGCGTCCGGGCCGGGCTGCAGGGCGCGGGGTCGCTCCCTGCGCCTCCCCTGCAGCCTGCGCCGCCTGCTGCCGGACCTCCCCTGCAGCCTGCGCCGCCTGCTGCCGGACCTCCCCTGCCTCGTGGTGCGCCGACTGCTGCCGGACCTCCCCTGTCTTGCGGTGCGCCGAGGTGGCCGTCGGCGTACCGGACCGCAGGGGACGTGCCCGACCACCCCCCTACCGGCGCCTCCCCTGCGTCGCCGTACGCCCAACGGCCGTCGGCGTACCGGACCGCAGGGGACGTGCCGAGTGCCTGCCCCGAACCCGTTCTCCTCGCCGCCTGAGCGCCGAACACCGAGCGCCGACTCAGGCGGCGTGGCGGCGGGCCGAGCGCTCGAACGCCCGCCACAGCCGGGCGGCCAGGACCTGCGGTCGGCGCAGGGCCTCGTCCCAGGTGTAGCGGACCACCTCGTCACCCGAGTCGCGGATGCGGTCCTCGCGCCGCTTCTCCTCGAACAGATCCCTCGGGGTCAGGTACTTGAGGGCACCATCAGCCTCGGCGACCGTGCGATGCTCCTCGAAGTACTGGTCGACCCGGGCGAACGGCCCGTGCTCGTCGGACAGGACGACCTGCAGCTGAGGTCTCGGCAGCCCCTGCTCGGCGATGCTCACCCGCCCGACGGACTCCAGCGCCGACTCCGAACGTCCGTCCGCGAAGGCCACCACCTGCCTCGCCCGCCGTGCACCTGCCCAGCGATCACGTCCGACCAGGACGGCCTCGAGCACCTCCCGCGGCACGCCGCGCGCCAGCACGGCGTCTGCCGTGACGACGCCGGCG
>CADCUB010000026.1 GCA_902805775.1 uncultured Frankineae bacterium
GCCGGCGCTCCGCTCCGACGACCGGTCGGCCCCGGGGAGGACGGCATGACCCGCGCCGCCGTGCTGGGGTCGGGGTCGTGGGGGACGACCTTCGCCAAGGTGCTCGCCGACGCGGGCACCGACGTGGTGCTGTGGGCGCGCCGCCCCGAGCTGGCCGCGAGCGTGCGCGAGCGGCACGAGAACCCCGAGTACCTGCCGGGGATCGCCCTGCCCGAGCGGCTGACCGCCACCGCCGACGCCGCGCAGGCGGTCGCCGGCGCCGACGTCGTCGTGCTCGCCGTGCCGTCGCAGAGCCTGCGCGACAACCTCTCGGCCGTGGCGCCGACGCTGCCCCGCGGCGTGGTGCTCGTCAGCCTCATGAAGGGCGTCGAGCTCGGCACCACCAAGCGCATGAGCGAGGTCATCGCCGAGGTCGCCGACGTCCCGGCCTCGCAGGTCGCGGTCGTGTCCGGCCCCAACCTCGCCCGCGAGATCGCCTCCGGCCAGCCCGCGGCCACGGTGGTGGCCTGCACCGACCTCGACGTCGCCCAGGGGCTGCAGTCGTCGTGCACCACGGCCTACTTCCGGCCGTACACCAACGTCGACGTGGTCGGCTGCGAGCTCGGCGGCGCGGTGAAGAACGTCATCGCCCTGGCCACCGGGATGGCCGAGGGGATGGGCTTCGGCGACAACACCAAGGCCTCCCTGATCACCCGCGGGCTGGCCGAGACCGGCCGCCTCGGGGCCGCCCTCGGCGCCGACCCGATGACCTTCGCCGGGCTGGCCGGGCTGGGTGACCTCGTGGCCACCTGCTCGTCCCCCCTGTCGCGCAACCGCACGTTCGGCGAGAGGCTCGGCCGTGGGGCGACCATGCAGCAGCTGCTCGGGCAGCGGTCCCAGACGGCCGAGGGCGTGAAGTCCTGCGTCTCGATCCTCGAGCTGGCGCGCAAGCACGACGTCGACATGCCGATCACCGAGCAGGTGGTCGCCGTCGTCCACGAGGGCGGCACCCCGGCCGCGGTGCTGCGCTCCTTCATGACCCGGTCGACCAAGGGCGAGCTGGGCTGACGACGTCCCCGCTGCCCCGTCCGCCGGCGTGGACGGCGCCCCGAGGTGTGCCCGCGGGCCGGTCGGCGCAAGGTGGAGGCATGGAGCGCTTCGACGTGGTCGTGCTGGGGGCGGGGTCGGCGGGCGAGGGCATCGCCACGACCCTCGCCGGACGGGGGCGGGCGGTGGCGCTCGTCGAGCAGCTGCGCGTCGGCGGTGAGTGCCCCTACGTCGCCTGCATGCCCAGCAAGACGATGCTGCGCAGCGCCGAGGCCCGCTCCGCCGCCCGCCGCCTAGACCAGCTGGGCGGAGCCTCGGCCGCCCCGCGGCTCGACGGCGACGACGAGGCGTTCCGCGCCGCGGTCGCCCGTCGCGACGAGGTGTCGGAGCACCGCGACGACGGCGGCGCCGCCGAGGAGCTGGCCGAGGCGGGGGTCGTCCTGGTGCGCGGACCGGGCCGCGTCACGGCGCCCGGCGTCGTGACCGTCGACGGGCGCGAGCTGGCCTGGACCGACCTCGTCGTCGCCACCGGGAGCTCGGCGGTCGTGCCGCCGCTCGACGGACTCGACCTCGTGCCGACCTGGACCAGCGACCAGGCGCTGTCGGCGCAGGAGCGGCCTGCGTCGCTGTTCGTGCTCGGCGGGGGCGCCGTCGGCTGCGAGCTGGCGCAGGTGCACGCCCGCTTCGGCTGCCGGGTCGTGCTCGCCGAGGCGGGCGAGCAGCTGCTCGCCCGCGAGGAGCCCAGCATCGCCGCGCGGCTGGCCGACGTGCTCCGCGGTGACGGCGTCGACGTCCGGCTGGGGGTGGAGCTGGACCGGGCCCGCCCCTCCGGCGGCGGGGCCCGGCTGCACCTGTCGGACGGCTCGTCGGTCGACGTCGAGCGCGTGCTGGTCGCCACGGGCCGCACGCCCACGACCGACGGTCTGGGCCTCGAGGTGCTCGGGATCGAGCCGGGGGAGGACGGCGAGCTCGTCGTCGACGACCGCTGCCGGGTGGCGGGGCAGCTGCACGTCTGGGCGGCCGGCGACGTCACCCAGAAGGGGCCGTACACGCACACCGCCAACTACCAGGCCCGCATCGTCTCGGCCAACCTGCTGGGGGAGCACCGCACGGCCGACTACCGCGCGATCCCGCGGGCGGTCTACACCGAGCCGGCGGTCGCGAGCGTCGGCATGGACGCCGCGACCGCCGCCGAGCAGGGGCTGTCGGCCCGTACGGCGGTCATGGACCTGGGGGAGACCGCGCGCGCCGCCACCGAGGGCGCCGGGGGCGGCCGCCTCGTGCTCACCGCGGTCGACGGGGTGCTCGTCGGCGCGGCGGCGATCGGCCCGCGCGCCGACGAGTGGCTGGCCGAGGCGACGCTCGCGGTCCGCGCCCGCGTGCCGCTCGAGGTCCTGGCCGACGTCGTCCACGCCTTCCCCACCTTCGGCGAGGCGTACGAACCGCCGGTGCGCGAGCTGGCCGGTCTGAGCGTCTGACGCCAGTAGGGTGCGCCCGTGACCCGCCTCCACGTCGCTCGCCGCGCTCGGAGGGGTGCGCGGTGAGCCGCACGCGCCTGGCCGTGGTGTTCGGCGGCCGCAGCACCGAGCACGCCATCTCGTGCGTCAGCGCGGGCAGCGTGCTGGCCGCCGTCGACCGCGAGCGCTACGACGTCGTCGCGGTCGGGATCACCCCCGACGGGCGCTGGGTGCTGGCGCCCGACGACCCCGCGCTGCTGGCGCTGTCGGGGCGCGAGCTGCCGTCGGTCAAGGACGGGCAGGCGCTCGCCCTGCCCGGCGACCCCACGGTCGGCGGGCTCGTCCCGCTCGAGGACGGCCCCGAGCTGCTCGGCCGCGTCGACGTCGTGTTCCCGCTGCTGCACGGCCCCTACGGCGAGGACGGCACGCTGCAGGGCCTGCTCGAGCTGGCCGGCGTCCCGTACGTCGGCAGCGGCGTGCTGGCCAGCGCGGCGGCCATGGACAAGACGGTGGCGCGGGTGCTGCTGTCGGCCGCGGGCATCGCCGTCACGCCGGCGGTGGCCGTGCGGGCCGCGCGCTGGGCGGCCGACCCGTCCGGGGTGACCGAGCAGGTGCGCGAGCTGGGGCTGCCCGTCTTCGTCAAGCCCGCGCGCGGCGGCTCGAGCATCGGGATCAGCAAGGTCACCGACCTCGCCGACCTGCCCCGGGCCGTCGAGGACGCGCTGCGCTGCGACCCCAAGGTGCTGGTCGAGGCCGCCGTCGTCGGCCGCGAGGTCGAGTGCGGGATCCTCGAGGACTCCTCCGGGGTGCCCCAGGCCAGCGTCCCCGCCGAGATCCGGGTGGTCGGTGACCACGAGTTCTACGACTTCGAGGCCAAGTACCTCGACGGCGCGACCGTCCTCGACGTGCCGGCCGACCTGCCCGCCGAGCTCACCGCCCGGCTGCAGGCCCTGGCGCGCCGGGCCTACGACGCGCTCGACTGCGAGGGGCTGGCCCGGGTCGACTTCTTCGTGGGCCCCGACGGCTCGCTCACCGTCAACGAGGTCAACACGATGCCCGGCTTCACGCCGACGTCGATGTTCCCGCGCATGTGGGCCGCGTCCGGCCTGGACTACCCCGCGCTGGTCGACCGGCTGGTCTCGGCCGCCCTGCGCCGGGGCACCGGCCTGCGCTGAGCAGCCGGCGGCCCCGTCCTGCGGCGCGTGGCGGCGGGGGCGCGGGCTCAGCCGGTGGGCGTCGGCAGCGGGATCGCTCGCGAGACCGGCTGGGCGAGGGGGACGACGAGCTCGGCGCCGTTGTCGTAGGCGTCCGGGACGTCGACGGCGACCGCCGGCACCCGGTCCTGCGTCGTCCAGCGGAACCCGGCGCCGATGTCGCGCACCGACCACAGCACGCCGTTGACCTGCGCCGGCTCCTCCGGGCGGTCGGACTCCTCGACCCCGCACTGCAGGACGACCGCCGGATCGCCCCAGGCTGCCGCCCGGCCGTCCCCGCCGGGCACGGGACGGCGGCGCACGCCGGGGTCGATCTCGTCGGGCAGGGCGTCGAGCAGCGCCGCGCACGCCCGCGCCTGCTCCGGGACGAGCGAGGGGCCGGGGGAGGGCGGCGGCACAGGTCCCGTCGCCGCGGGAGCGGGAGCGTCGGCGGCGGTGCAGGCGGCCAGCGCCACGGCCGCGGCGGCGATCGCTCCGGCGGCCGCGGGGCCGCGCCGGGTCAGAGGTGGACGACCGGGCAGGTGAGCGTCCGGGTGATGCCGTCGACGCCCTGGATGCGGGCCACGACCAGCTTGCCGAGCTCGTCGACGCTCTGCGCCTCCGCGCGCACGATGACGTCGTAGGGACCGGTGACGTCCTCGGCCTGCGCGACGCCGTCCAGCTCGGAGATCGCCGCCGCCACAGCAGCGGCCTTGCCGACCTCGGTCTGGATGAGGATGTACGCCTGGACCGCCACGGAGAGGTGCCCTTCTGGTTGGCTGACGAGCGTGCCGGACGCTACAGCAAGGGACGTCGGCGAGTTCGGCCTCATCGACGCGGTCGTGGAGCGGCTGGGCACCTCCGCCTCGGTCCTCGTCGGCCCGGGTGACGACGCCGCCGTCGTGCTCGCCCCCGACGGCCGGGTGGTGGCCACCACCGACGTCCTGGTCGAGGGCGTGCACTTCCGGCTCGACTGGTCGCGGGCCTACGACGTCGGGCGCAAGGCCGCGGCGGCCAGCCTCGCCGACGTCGCGGCGATGGGCGGCACGGCCACCTCCCTGCTGGTCGGCCTCGCCGCTCCGCCCGACGTCCCGGTGTCGTGGGCGACCGAGCTGGCCGACGGCCTGCGCGACGAGGGGGAGGTCGTCGGCGCGGTGGTGGTGGGCGGCGACACCGTCACGAGCGACCGGGTCGTCGTGAGCGTCACCGCGCTCGGCGACCTCGGGGGGCGCCCGCCGGTGCTGCGCTCGGGAGCGCAGCCGGGCGACCGGGTGGTGCTGGCCGGCCGGCTGGGCTGGTCGGCGGCCGGGCTCGCCCTGCTCCAGCACCAGCAGGCCACCGGCGGCGGGGTCTCGATCGACGTGCTGGTGCGCGCCCACCTGCAGCCGACCCCGCCGTACGCCCTCGGACCCGAGCTGGCGGCGCTCGGCGCCACGGCGATGTGCGACGTCAGCGACGGCCTGGTCGCCGACCTCGGCCACCTGGCGCGGGCCAGCGGCGTGCACATCGACGTCGAGAGCCGGCGCTTCGCCCGCGAGCCGCTGCTGGGCCGGGCCGGGCGCGTCGTCGGCGTGCACCCGCTCGACTTCGTCCTGACCGGCGGCGAGGACCACGCGCTCGTCGCCACCGTGCCGTCCGGCGTGGCGCTGCCCGACGGGGTGACGCGCATCGGGCTCGTACGGCCCGGCAAGGGCGTGCGGGTCGTGGGCTGGAAGCCGTCCTCGACCGGCTGGGACCACTTCGGCTGACGGCGGCGACCGCTGGCTAGCGCCGCCCCCAGTCGTCCTCGGCCTCGTCGCGGGCGTCGTTGGCGGCCGTGCGGCTGCGGGCGCGGTCGAGCGCGGCGGCCGCCTGCTCGTGCGTGGTGTAGGGCCCGAGGCGGTCCATGTTGCGGCAGCCCGCGTCGTCGGTCGCCGACCCCTCGACCGCTGCGTGGGTGAGGCACCACCAGAAGCTCATCGGTTCCTCCTGTCGTCCGGGGACAGGGACCGTACCTCCGGCCGGCGGACCCGGGACGCACGAAGGCCCCGGTCCACGGGGACCGGGGCCTTCGGGACGAGCTGCGCGCGAGCTACAGCGGGCGCACCTGGTCGGCCTGGGGGCCCTTCTGGCCCTGGGTGATCTCGAACTCCACCCGCTGTCCCTCGTCGAGGGAGCGGTAGCCGTCGGTCTGGATGGCGGAGTAGTGGACGAAGACGTCCGCTCCGCCGCCGTCGACGGCGATGAAGCCGAAGCCCTTCTCAGCGTTGAACCACTTGACTGCACCCTGAGCCATGTTGCCTGTCTCTCTCTTGCTGGTACGGCTCCGCACTCTGCGGGACCGAGTCGTGCCGTCCTCCCGGAGCCCGGCAGGACGGCGTAGGTCCACGCGGGAACGACCGGGCAGGACTGCGACCGCCGCGAGCGTACACATCACGACGGGAACGCAACAGACCTCTCCCGAACGATCCGGGAGAGGTCGGGCAGCGGGTGCCGGCGGCGCCGGACGGACTAGGCGCGCACGACCTTGCCGGCCTTGATGCAGGACGTGCACACGTCCAGCTTCTTGGGGGTCTTGCCGGAGGGGCCGGTCAGCGCGTGCACCGTCTGGATGTTGGGGTTCCAGCGGCGCCGGGTCCGCCGGTGGGAGTGGCTGACGGACATGCCGAAGCCGGGGCCCTTGCCACACACGTCGCAGGTCGCAGCCACGGTTTCGCTCCAGGGTCGATCGATCAGGGGGTCGGCGCAGGGTCCGTGCCCGGACAGTCCATGACGGGCGGTGCGTGCACGGATGGCCGTGCACGGGGCACGGCGCGGCCCGGGCGAGCGCCGGGCGAGGTGCCACAGTAGCAGGACGGCCGCGTCCCGCGCCCTGACTAGGTTGCGCTGCGACAGCGCCGGCGCACGATGGGGAGGTCTCGTTGCTGGAGGTCCTCGACACCGGTGCCCTGCGCGCCTGGTGCGCGGCGGCGCGCACCGACCTGGCGGCGGCGCGGGACGAGATCGACGGCCTCAACGTCTTCCCGGTGCCCGACGGGGACACCGGCACCAACCTGCTGCTGACCATGGAGTCGGTCGAGCAGGCGGTGCGTGCTGCGCCGGCGGACCGCACGGCGACGCTGCGGGCGATGGCCCACGGCGCGCTGATGGGTGCGCGGGGCAACTCCGGCGTCATCCTGTCGCAGCTGCTGCGCGGGCTCGCCGAGGCGCTGGAGGCCGACGGCTCGCCCGCCGCCGTCCGCGCCGGTCTCGCCCGGGCCGCCGAGCTGGCCTACGGCGCCGTCGCCCAGCCGGTCGAGGGGACGCTGCTGACGGTCGCCCGTGAGTGCGCGGAGGCCGTCGCCACGCTCGAGGGCGACCTCGGCGAGGTCGTGCGCACCGCCCGGGAGGCGGCGGCGGCCTCGCTCGCGCGCACACCGGACCTGCTGCCCGCCCTGGGCGCGGCGGGCGTCGTCGACGCCGGCGGCCGCGGGCTGTGCGTGCTGCTGGGGGCCCTCGAGCGGGTGGTCACCGGTGACGGCGGCGCGCCCGCGGTCGCGGGAGTCCCCGAGGTGCTCGTGCCGCGGGACCGCTCCGGCCTCGCGGCGGCGCGGGAGGCCGGCACCGACGACTACGCCTACGAGGTGCAGTACCTGCTGCGGGACGCCGGCGCAGACGGGGTCGCACGGCTGCAGGAGGTGCTGGCCGCCCTCGGGGACAGCCTGGTCGTCGTCGGCGGGGCGCCCGCCTCGCCCGGCCTGTACAACGTCCACGTGCACGTCAACGACGTGGGCGCGGCGGTCGAGGCCGGGCTCGACGCCGGCCGCCCGTTCCGGATCACCGTCACCCGCTTCGTCGACCAGGTCGAGGCGGCCGGTGCCCGGCACCGGCCGACCCGCCCCGGCCGCTCGGTGGTCGTGGTGGCCCCCGGTCCGGGCCTGGCCGCGCTGTTCCGCGACGCCGGAGCGCTCGTCGTCGACGGCGGACCGACCCGCAACCCCTCGACCGCCGACCTGCTGCAGACGCTGCGCGACCACGCGGCCTCGGAGGTCGTCCTGCTGCCCAACGACGCCGCTGTGCTCGCCGTCGCCTCGGCGGCCGCCGCGGTCGCCCGCGACGACGGCTTCTCGGTCGCCGTGGTGCCGACCCGGTCGAGCGTCCAGGGGCTGGCCGCGCTGGCGGTGACCGACGCCGGCCGGCCCTTCGAGGACGACGTCGCCGCCATGGCCGAGGCGGCCGGCTCCACCCGCTACGGCGAGGTCACCCGCGCGGTGCGGCAGGCCGTCACCATGGCGGGCATCTGCCGCCCCGGCGACGTCCTCGGCCTGCTCGAGGGCGACGTCGTGCTCATCGGCAGCGACGTCGAGGCGGTCGCGCTCGAGCTGCTCGACCGCATGCTGGGCGGCGGCGGCGAGCTGGTCACCGTGGTGACCGGCGACGAGGTCGCCCCCGGCGCCGCCGAGCGGCTGTGCGCGCGGGTCGAGCACGACCACCCGGCGGTCGAGGTGGTCACCTACCACGGCGCCCAGCCCTCCTACCCGCTCCTGCTGGGCGTGGAGTAGCCGACGTGGTCGCGCTCAGCGCCCGGCTGTCGGCAGCCGTCGGGGACAAGACCGCGCGCGCGTTCGCCACCCACCTCGGGCTCGCGACCGTCGGCGACCTGCTGCGCCACTACCCGCGGCGCTACGTCGAGCGCGGCGCGCTGACCCCCTTCGACGAGCTCGTGCTCGAGGAGTTCGCCACCGTCTTCGCCGAGGTGCAGCGGGTGTCCGGGCGCACCCTGACGGCGCGCTCGAACCGCAAGCCGCTGCACAAGCTCGACGTCGTGCTGGCCGACGACCGCGGGCGCACGATGACGATCGCGCTGTTCAACCGGCCGTGGGCCGTCAAGGACCTGCGGGTCGGGCGACGGGCCTACTTCTCCGGCAAGGTCGAGCGCTTCCAGGGCCGCATCCAGCTCGCGAACCCCGAGTACCAGCTCGTCGACGACGACCGGGGGGTGCTCGCCGAGGAGTTCGCCGGAACGCTGGTCCCCATCTACCCCGCCGCCGCCAAGGTGCAGAGCCACGCCGTCGCGCGCGCCGTACGCGTGGCGCTGGACGTCGCGGACCTCGACGTCGACCCGCTGCCGGAGGACCTGCGCCGGCGGCACCGGCTCGTCGCGCTGGAGCAGGCCCTGCGCGACGTCCACACGCCCTTCCGGCGCGAGGACGTCGCCCGCGCGCGGGCCCGGCTGACCTGGGACGAGGCCTTCGTGCTGCAGGTGGTGCTCGCGCAGCGCCGGGCGGCGACGCGGGCGCTGCCCGGCGTCCCGCGGCCGGGCCGTGCGGGCGGGCTGCTCGAGGCCTTCGACGCAGCGCTGCCGTTCGCGCTCACCTCCGGCCAGGCGCAGGTGGGCGAGGCGCTCGCGGGCGACCTCGCCCGCACCTCACCCATGCACCGCCTGCTGCAGGGCGAGGTGGGCTCGGGCAAGACCGTGGTGGCGCTGCGCGCGATGCTGCAGGTGGTCGACAGCGGGGGGCAGGCCGCGCTGCTCGCCCCCACCGAGGTGCTCGCCGCGCAGCACGCCCGCTCGCTCGCCGCGCTGCTCGGCCCCCTCGCGACGGCGGGCGAGCTCGGGTCGCCGGAGGTCGCCACCCGCACCGCCTTGCTGACGGGCTCGCAGGGCGCCGCTGCCCGCCGTTCCGCGCTCGCCGCGGCGGCCAGCGGCGAGGCGGGGCTCGTCGTCGGCACGCACGCCCTGCTCTCGGAGGGCGTGGCCTTCGCCGACCTCGGCCTGGTCGTGGTCGACGAGCAGCACCGCTTCGGGGTCGAGCAGCGCGACGCCCTGCGCGCCAAGGGCGCCAGCCCGCACGTGCTGGTCATGACGGCGACGCCGATCCCGCGCACCATCGCCATGACGGTCTACGGCGACCTCGAGGTGTCGACGCTGTCCGAGCTGCCGCAGGGCCGGGCGCCCGTCCGCACCGCCGTCGTCCCGGCCAGCGAGAAGCCCGCCTGGCTCGACGCTGCGTGGCAGCGGGTGCGCGAGCAGGTCGCACAGGGCCGGCAGGCCTTCGTCGTCTGCCCGCGCATCGGCGGGGACGAGCCGGAGGAGCGCTCCTCCGACGGCCGCCGCCCGGCCGTCGCCGTCCTCGACGTCCACCTGATGCTCGTGCACGGGGCGCTGTCGGGCCTCCGGGTCGAGGTGCTGCACGGGCGCATGCCCGCCGAGGACAAGGACGAGGTGATGCAGCGCTTCGCGCGCGGCGAGGTCGACGTCCTGGTGGCCACCACCGTGATCGAGGTCGGCGTCGACGTGCCGAACGCCACGGTCATGGTGGTGCTCGACGCCGAGCGCTTCGGCGTGAGCCAGCTGCACCAGCTGCGCGGACGGGTCGGTCGCGGCGCCGGCGCGGCGCTGTGCCTGCTCGTCACCGACGCCGAGGCCGGCACGCCGTCGCGGGAGCGGCTCGACGCCGTCGCGGCGACGTCCGACGGCTTCGCGCTCTCGCGCATCGACCTCGAGCAGCGCCGCGAGGGCGACGTGCTGGGCGCCGACCAGTCGGGCCGGCGCAGCTCCCTGCGGCTGCTGCGCCTGCTCGACCACGAGGACGTCATCGCCGAGGCGCGGGTCGAGGCGACCGGCCTCGTCGAGGCCGACCTGCTGCTGGCCGACCAGCCGGCCCTGCGCCAGGCCGTGCTCGACGTCCTGGACGCCGAGCGCGCCGAGTTCCTCGAGAAGGCCTGAGCGCGCGCAGCCGGCCCCCTCCGCCCTCCGGCACCATGGCGGCATGACACGCGTGATCTCCGGCAGCGCGCGCGGCCGGCGGCTGGCCGTGCCCGAGGGCACGGCCACCCGGCCGACCTCCGACCGCGCGCGCGAGGGCCTGTTCTCCAGCCTGCTGTCGCTGGTCGACCTCGAGCAGGCGCGGGTGCTCGACCTCTACGCCGGCTCGGGCGCCCTCGGCCTGGAGGCGCTCTCGCGAGGGGCGCGCAGCGCCACCCTGGTCGAGAGCGACCCGTCGGCGGTCGCGGTGCTGCGCGACAACGTCGCCTCCCTGGGCCTGCCCGGCGCGCACGTCGTGGCCGTGGCCGTCGAGCGCTGGCTCGCGGTCGACCCCGAGCCCCGCTACGACCTGGCCCTGCTCGACCCGCCGTACGAGCTCGACGTCGGGCCCGTCCTCGGGCTGCTGCGGCCGTGGCTCGCCGACGACGCCGTCGTCGCGGTCGAGCGCGCGACCCGCGGTCCGCAGCTGGTGTGGCCCGACGGCTTCTCGCCGCTGCGTGAGCGGCGTTACGGCGCCGCCACGCTCTGGTACGCGAGGGTGCTCCGCTAGGCTCGCGGCCATGCGACGGGCAGTCTGTCCCGGTTCCTTCGACCCCGTGACCCTCGGTCACCTCGACATCGTCGAACGGGCCTCGGCCATCTACGACGAGGTCACCGTCGCCGTCCTCGTCAACAAGAAGAAGTCCTCGCTGTTCACGGTCGAGGAGCGCATGGACCTGCTCGCCCAGGTCACCGCGGCCTACGGCAACGTCAAGGTCGACAGCTTCCACGGACTGCTCGTCGACTACTGCCGCACCCGGCAGATCCCCGTCATCGTCAAGGGCCTGCGCGCGATCAGCGACTTCGACTACGAGCTGCAGATGGCCCAGATGAACCACGGCCTGGCCGGCGTCGAGACGATGTTCATGACGACCAACCCGCTGTTCTCCTTCCTGTCCTCCAGCCTGGTCAAGGAGGTCGCGACCTACGGCGGGGACGTCTCCGGGCTCGTGCCGCCGCTGGTGCTCGAGCACCTCGACGAGCGCCTGCGCTCCTCCCCGGCGGCGTCGTGAGCGACCGCTCGAGCGCCGACCTCGAGGAGGTGCTGGACCACCTGACGGCGCTGGTCGAGGAGGCCCGTTCGCTGCCCATGTCGTCCTCCTGCGTCGTCCACCGGGGTGAGGTGCTCGACCTGGTCGACGAGGCGCGCCGCGTCCTGCCGGCCGAGCTCGCCGAGGCCCGGGGAGTGCTGGCCGACCGCGAGCGCCTGCTGGAGCAGGGCCGGGTGCAGGCCGAGCGGCTGGTCGCGCAGGCACGCGAGGAGCAGGCGCGGCTGGTCGAGGCCACCGCCGTCTACACCCGCGCGCAGGCCGAGGCCGACCGCATGCTCGAGCAGGCGTCCGACGCCGCCGAGGCCATGCGCCTGCAGACCGAGGACTACGTCGACGCCAAGCTCGCCGGCTTCGAGGACGTGCTCTCGAGCACGCTGGCCACCGTCTCGCGCGGGCGGCAGCGGCTGTCGGCCCGCCCCGACCCGCCCGCGTCCTCCGACTCCCCGCTCCGCCACGCCGACCCCGACGCGGTGCCCGCCCGTCCCTGACCCCTGCCCCTGGACCCCTGCCCGGACCTCTGACCGGCGACCTCCGACCGGCGACCTCGATCCGGGTCCGGTCACGGTCGCGACCGCGCCGGGGTCCCTCGCCTGCACCGTCCGCTACCCTTGCGAGCGGTCTCCACGACCCCGAGAGCTCATCGTGCCCCAGAACAGGAAGCCGCAGCCCCGCCTCGACCCCCGTCAGCCCCTCGTCCTCGACACGCGCGAGCTGGGGCGCCGTCCGGGGTCGATGCGCACGCTCAGGCTCCCCGTCCCGGCGCCCGAGCGCCTCGGGGGAGAGCTGATCGGCGTGCCCCCCCGGGCCGAGATCGACCTGGACCTCAGGCTCGAGTCGGTCGTGGAGGGCGTGCTGGTCAGCGGTACGGCGACCGCGCCCCTCACGGGGGAGTGCGGCCGCTGCCTCGAGCCCGTCACCGACACCCTGACGGTCGACCTGCAGGAGCTGTTCGCCTACGCGGACAGCGACGACCAGGACGAGGACGTCTCCCGCATGGAGGGCGACCTGCTCGACCTGGAGCCCGCACTGCGCGATGCGGTGGTGCTCGCACTGCCGCTGACCCCGCTGTGCCGGGAGGACTGCTCGGGGCTGTGCGTCGACTGCGGCGAGCGGCTCGACGACCTCCCGGCCGACCACGGGCACGACGCACCGGACCCCCGGTGGGCGGCGCTCAGGTCCGCGCTCGACCCCGCCGCACCAGACCGCACCTCGTCCCGCACCACCGAGATCCAGGAGTAGCAGCGATGGCCGTCCCGAAGCGCAAGATGTCGCGCAGCAACACGCGCTCGCGCCGTGCGCAGTGGAAGACCACTGCCCCCGCGCTGACCACGTGCGACCGCGGGCACGTCACGCTGCCGCACACCGTCTGCCCCGAGTGCGGTCGCTACGACAAGCGCACCGTCATCACGGTCTGACCGTCCGCACCGCAGGACCGGCGGCCGTGCGCCGTCGCGAGGCGCCGTCGTGCGCGCGACCCGCGCCGCGGCTGCGCCTCCGTCGTCCCCTGCTCCTGCCCGTCGGCGTCCGTGCATGAGCGCGCGTTCCGTGCCCGGCGCCGCCGGCCCGCCCTGGACGCAGCTCGAGGCCGCGCTCGGCACCGCCGTCGACCCCGCGCTGCTCGAGCGTGCGCTGACGCACCGGTCGTACGCCTACGAGCACGGCGGGCTGCCGACCAACGAGCGGCTGGAGTTCCTCGGCGACGCCGTGCTCGGCCTGGCCGTGACCGACGCGCTCTACCGGGCGCACCCCGACCTGGCCGAGGGCCAGCTGGCCAAGCTGCGGGCCAGCGTGGTCAACACGCGCGCGCTCGCCGGTGTGGCCCGCGGCCTGGGCCTGGGCCGGTGGCTGCGCCTGGGGCGCGGTGAGGAGGTCACCGGCGGCCGCGACAAGAACTCGATCCTGGCCGACACGACCGAGGCGCTGCTCGGCGCCGTCTACCTCGACCGGGGCGTGACCGCCGCCCTGGAGCTGGTGGGGCGGCTGTTCGACCCGCTGATGCGCGCCGCCACCGAGTCCGGCGCGGCCCAGGACTGGAAGACGGCGCTGCAGGAGCTGACTGCCGCGCGCGGGCTGGGCGTGCCCGACTACCGGCTGGACGAGAGCGGGCCGGACCACGCCAAGAGCTTCACGGCGGTGGTCCTGGTCGCCGGGCGGACGCGCGGCGAGGGAGCCGGGCGCAGCAAGAAGGAGGCCGAGCAGCGGGCGGCCTCGAGCGCGTTCGAGGTGCTGTCCGACGACGGCCCGACCGCCGCCGCCGGCCGTGCCTGAGCTGCCCGAGGTCGAGGTCGTCCGTCGGGGCCTCGAGCGCGGGGTCGCCGGGCGCACGATCGCGGGCGTCACCGTCACGCACCCCCGCGCGGTGCGCCGGCACCTGGCCGGTGCCGACGACTTCACCGCCCGGCTGGCCGGCCGCACCGTCGCCGCGGTGCGCCGGCGCGGCAAGTACCTGTGGCTGCCGCTCGACTCGGGAGAGGCGCTCACCGGCCACCTCGGGATGTCCGGGCAGCTGCTGGTCGTCCCCGCCGACTCACCCGCGCAGAAGCACCTGCACGTCCGCCTGCGCTTCACCGACGCCGACCGGCCGGGGGCGCGGGAGCTGCGCTTCGTCGACCAGCGGACCTTCGGCGGGCTGCTCGTGGTGCCCGACGGCGACCCGGTGCCGCCGCTGCTCGCGCACATCGCCCGGGACCCGCTCGACCCGGCGTTCGACGACGACGCGTTCGTCGCGGGGCTGCGCCGGCGGCGCACCGGCGTCAAGCGGGCCCTGCTCGACCAGACCCTGGTCAGCGGGCTCGGGAACATCTACGCCGACGAGACGCTGTGGCGGGCCCGCCTGCACGGCGAGCGCCCGACCGACCTGCTCACCCGCCCCGCAGCCCGCCGGCTGCTCGGACACGCCCGCGACGTCCTGACCGAGGCGATCGCCGCCGGCGGCACCAGCTTCGACGCGCTGTACGTCTCCGCGGACGGGGTCAGCGGCCTGTTCGAGCGCTCGCTCGACGCCTACGGCCGCGAGGGACGTCCCTGCCGGCGCTGCGGCACGCCGGTCCGGCGGGAGGCGTTCATGAACCGCTCCTCCGCCAGCTGCCCCCGCTGCCAGCCGCGTCCGCGCCCGGCCCGGCGCTGAGCCCGCCGGGGGGTCAGCTGGGCGAGGGGGAGGCCTCGTTGCTCTTCTCGGCCTCGACGTTCGGCGAGTTCGTCTCGCCCGGCAGCGGCACGGTCAGCGGCGCGCTCTCGACCGGCGCCGGCGTGCGGATGACGTCGCCCGGCTGGTCGGGGAAGGGCTGGGGGCCGTTGTCGTTGGCCTCCTGCTCCTGGGCCAGGCAGCCCGACAGGGCGAGTGCGGCGGTGAGCGCCAGAGCGGGGACGGCGGTGCGCAGACGGCGGGTCATCGGGCTCTCCTGGGCGGGGAAGGGGCGCACGCACGGGCGGTGCCCGGTGCGGGGCGACTGCGGTGCCCGTACCCCCGAGCAGGCAGTCGGCACGCACGTCCCGCGGCAGTCTGGCGGCCGGCGCGGGAGCCGTCCGGGCGTGACCGGACCGTGACCTGACCTTGACCTGGGCGGACCGGAGTGCCAGACTCGCTCTGCGCCCCTCTGGCCATCTGCCGTGGGAGCAGCGACAACCCTCGACGTGGAGGCTCACAGTCATGGCCAAGGCCCTGTTCGGTCATGTCGCGAACGGCACCGACCTCCGTCTCGTCGACGAGGTGCGGCGCCTGCGGGCCCGGGTCACCGATCTCGAGACCCAGCTCGTACGCCTGCGGTCCGCGCACGACGAGCTGGTGGCGTCGGTGACCGTGGACGACGACATCCGCATGCTCACCCTCGACGACGAGCCCGCCCTCACCTAGCGGGCCGCGCGACACGCGGGGCGTCTCCTCCCGGAGGCGCCCTTCTCGCTGTCCAGCGCCGGTACTGTCGCGGCACCCGGACCGAGAGCGACCGCGTGCACCTCAAGAGCCTCACGCTCAAGGGCTTCAAGTCCTTCGCGTCACCGACGACCCTGCGCTTCGAGCCGGGCATCACCTGCGTCGTCGGGCCCAACGGGTCCGGCAAGAGCAACGTCGTCGACGCCGTCGCGTGGGTGCTCGGCGAGCAGGGCGCCAAGGCCCTGCGGGGCGGCAAGATGGAGGACGTCATCTTCGCCGGGACGCCCACCCGGCCGCCGCTGGGCCGCGCCGAGGTCACCCTCACGATCGACAACGCCGACGGCCTGCTGCCGATCGACTACGCCGAGGTCAGCGTCACGCGGCTGATGTTCCGCGACGGCGCGTCCGAGTACGCCATCAACGGCAGCCGCTGCCGGCTCGTCGACGTGCAGGAGCTGATGAGCGACAGCGGCATCGGCCGCGAGCTGCACGTCGTCGTCGGGCAGGGACAGCTCGACGCCGTGCTGCAGGCCCGGCCGGAGGACCGGCGCGGCTTCGTCGAGGAGGCCGCGGGCGTCCTGAAGCACCGCAAGCGCAAGGAGCGGGCGCTGCGCAAGCTCGACGGGATGCAGGCCAACCTGGCCCGCCTCACCGACCTGACCACCGAGCTGCGCCGCCAGCTGCAGCCCCTCGGGCGGCAGGCCGAGCTCGCGCGCCGCGCCGCGACGGTGCAGGCCGACCTGCGCGACGCCCGCCTGAGGCTGCTCGCCGACGACCTGCGCACCCTGTGCGACGCGCGTGACGCGCAGGCGCGCGACGACACGGCCCTGCGTGAGCGGCGGGCCGTGGTCGAGGCCGGGCTCGCGGAGGCGGCCGCCCGCGAGGACGCGCTCGAGCAGCTCGTCGCCGCCGCGACGCCGGCGCTGACCCGCGCCTCGGAGACGTGGTACGGCCTGGCGACGCTCGAGGAGCGCCTGCGCGGCACCGCCGCGCTGGCCGCCGAGCGCCGCCGGTCGCTGACAGCGGCGCTCAGCGACCCCGGACGGCCCGGTCGCGACCCGGAGCAGCTCGACCAGGAGGCGGCGGCCGCCCGCCGGCAGGAGGCCGAGCTCGCCCAGCAGCTGGCCGCCGACGCCGCGCGTCTGCAGGACGCCGTGACGGCGCGCACCGACGCCGAGGCCGCCCTCGCCGCGGAGGACCGGGCGCTGGTCGCCGCCCGCCGCGCGGTGGCCGACCGCCGGGAGGGACTGGCGCGGCTCACCGGTCAGGTGAGCGCCCTGCGCTCGCGCGCGACCGCGGCGCAGTCCGAGCTCGCCCGGC
>CADCUB010000027.1 GCA_902805775.1 uncultured Frankineae bacterium
CGGCGCACGAGCAGGCCGGGCACGACGCCGCGCTGGCCGACCGCGCGGCCGACGCGCAGCGGGCGGAGGTCGAGCGGGCGCAGGCGCGCGCTGAGGCGGCCCGCACCGAGCTGGACCGCCTGCGTCGCGAGGGCCCGTCCGGAGCCTGACCCGCCCGGTCCGCGGCCACGGCTGCAGACGGCTGTCGGCAGCGGGCCGCCGGACCGGCCATCGATCATGCAGTCGGTGCACACCCGCTGAGCGCGGGCACCGGGCGACGACTGCAGAATCGGCGTACGGACCCGCCGCGACTCCTCAGCGGCGGCCGGTCAGCCGGTCGACCAGCTCCACCGCCGTGGCGGAGGTCTCGAGCAGCTGCCCCACGTGGGCCTGCGTCCCGCGCAGGGGCTCGAGCGTCGGCACGCGCTGCAGCGTCTCGCGCCCGACGTCGAAGATCACCGAGTCCCACGAGGCGGCGGCGACCTCGGAGGGGTAGCGGGACATGCACGTCCCGCGGAAGTAGGCCCGGGTGTCGGTCGGCGGCTCGTGCACGGCGCGGCGCACCTCCTGCTCGCTGAGCAGGCGCTGCATCCGCCCACCGGCCACCAGGCGGTTGTACAGGCCCTTGTCCGGGCGGACGTCGGCGTACTGCAGGTCGACCAGGTGCAGCTTGGCGGCGTCCCAGCCCAGGCCCTCCCGCTCCCGGTAGCCCTCGAGGATCGCCAGCTTCGCGACCCAGTCGAGCTCGCCCGACAGCGACATGGGGTCGGCGGCGAGCCGGTCGAGGGTCGACTCCCAGCGGACGAGCACGTCGCGGGTCTGCTCGTCGGCGTCGGGGCCCAGCCGGTCCTCGACGTGCTTGCGGGCCTGCTCGAGGTACTCCATCTGCAGCTGCAGGGCGGTCATCCGCCGGCCGTCGCGCAGCACGACCTGGTGGCGCAGGGTCGGGTCGTGGGAGACGGCCCGCAGCGCCGACACCGGCCCGTCGACGGTCAGGTCGATGCCGTTCTCGCTCAGCCACCGGTCCTCGACCATCGCGAGCACGAGCGCGGTCGTGCCCACCTTGAGGTAGGTCGAGATCTCCGACAGGTTGGCGTCGCCGATGATGACGTGCAGCCGCCGGTACTTGTCGGGGTCGGCGTGCGGCTCGTCGCGGGTGTTGATGATCGGGCGCTTGAGCGTCGTCTCGAGGCCGACCTCGACCTCGAAGTAGTCGGCGCGCTGACTGAGCTGGAAGCCCTCGCCGCGACCGTCCTGGCCGATCCCGACCCGGCCGGCCCCGGTGACGACCTGCCGGCTGACGAAGAACGGCGTGAGGTGGCGGACGATGTCGGCGAACGGGGTGCGCCGGGCCATCAGGTAGTTCTCGTGCGTGCCGTACGAGGCGCCCTTGTTGTCGGTGTTGTTCTTGTAGAGCAGGATGCGCGGGGTCCCGGGGACGGTGGCCGCGCGCTCGGCGGCCTCGGCCATCACCCGCTCTCCGGCCTTGTCCCACAGCACCGCGTCGCGCGGCCCGGTGACCTCCGGCGCGGAGTACTCCGGATGGGCGTGGTCGACGTAGAGCCGGGCGCCGTTGGTGAGGATGACGTTGGCCAGGCCGAGCTCGTCGTCGGGCTCGCCCGCCGTGTGGTCGGACGTGCCCACCTCGAAGCCGCGCGCGTCGCGCAGCGGGTTCTCCTCCTCGAAGTCCCACCGGGTGCGGCGGTTGCGCGAGGGCCCGTCGGCCATGCCGCTGGCCCAGCCGTTGACGACCTGCGACGAGGCCACCATCGCTCCGCTCGCCGGCTCTCCGGGCACCGAGACGCCGTACTCGGTCTCGATGCCCATGACGCGGCGGGTGGTCATGGGCCGAGCCTAGGTCGTGACCTGCACGACCGCCCCGCTCGGCGCGCTAGAGGTACTGCCCGGTGTTGGAGACCGTGTCGATGGACTTGCCGCTCTCGTGGCCCTTGGCGCTGGTGACGAGCGTGCGGATGTAGACGATCCGCTCGCCCTTCTTGCCGGAGATCCGCGCCCAGTCGTCGGGGTTGGTCGTGTTGGGCAGGTCCTCGTTCTCCTTGAACTCGTCGACGCACGCCGACATCAGGTGGGACAGGCGCAGGCCCTTCCCGCCGGTCTCGAGGAAGTCCTTGATGGCCATCTTCTTGGCCCGCCCGACGATGTTCTCGATCATCGCGCCGGAGTTGAAGTCCTTGAAGTACAGGACCTCCTTGTCGCCGTTGGCGTAGGTCACCTCGAGGAAGCGGTTCTCCTCGGCCTCGGTGTAGATGCGCTCGACGACCCGCTGGATCATGCCGGCGACCGTCGCCTCCCGGTTGCCGCCGTGCTCGGCGAGGTCCTCCTCGTGCAGCGGGAGGGCGGTGACGATGTACTTGCCGAAGATGTCCTTGGCCGCCTCCGCGTCCGGACGCTCGATCTTGATCTTCACGTCGAGCCGGCCCGGGCGCAGGATCGCCGGGTCGATCATGTCCTCGCGGTTCGAGGCGCCGATCACGACGACGTTCTCGAGCGTCTCCACGCCGTCGATCTCGCTGAGCAGCTGCGGGACGATCGTCGTCTCGACGTCGGAGCTGACTCCTGAGCCGCGGGTGCGGAAGATCGAGTCCATCTCGTCGAAGAAGACGATGACGGGAGTGCCCTCGGAGGCCTTCTCGCGCGCCCGCTGGAAGACCAGGCGGATGTGCCGCTCGGTCTCGCCGACGTACTTGTTGAGCAGCTCCGGGCCCTTGATGTTCAGGAAGTAGGCGCGGCCGTCGGGCTTGCCGGTCACCTGGGCGACCTTCTTGGCCAGGCTGTTGGCGACCGCCTTGGCGATGAGGGTCTTGCCGCACCCGGGCGGGCCGTACAGCAGCACGCCCTTCGGCGGGCGCAGCTGGTGCTCCTTGAACAGGTCCTTGTGCAGGAACGGCAGCTCGACGGCGTCGCGGATCTGCTCGATCTGGGTGGCGAGGCCGCCGATGTCGCCGTAGTCGATGTCGGGGACCTCCTCGAGGACCAGCTCCTCGACCTCCGACTTCGGGATGCGCTCGTAGGCGTAGCCGCTGCGGGTCTCGAGCAGCAGGGAGTCGCCGGCCTTGAGCGGGGCGTCCTTGAGCGAGTCGGCGAGCATGACCACCCGCTCGTCGTCGGTGTGGCCGATGACCAGCGCGCGGTCGCGCCGGCCGTCGGCGTCGTCGAGCAGCTCCTTGAGCATCACGACGTCGCCCTGGCGCTCGAAGGCGAGGGCCTGCACGACGTTCATCGCCTCGTTGAGCATGACCTCCTGGCCGCGCCGGAGCTCGTCCAGCGGCACGGCGGGGCTGACCGCCACGCGCAGCTTCCGGCCGCCGGAGAACACGTCGACGGTGTCGTCGTCGTGGCGGCTGAGGAACACGCCGTAGCCGCTCGGCGGCTGCGCCAGGCGCTCGACCTCCTCCTTCAGGGCGAGGATCTGCTCCCGCGCCTCACGCAGGGTGCCGACGAGGCGGTCGTTCTGGCCGTGCACTCCCGCCAGGCTCGCCTGCGCCTGCGCGAGGCCCTCCTCGAGGGCACGGACCTGGCGAGGCGAGTCGGCGAGCTTGCGCCGCAGGACGGAGACCTCCTGCTCGAGGTAGCCGACCTGTGCCTGCAGCTCGGCGACCGCCCGGTCCTTGTCTCGGGCGTCGTCGCCCGAGGCGCTGCCGCGCACTCCTGCCACGTCGCTCACCACCCACCCGTGTCGGTACGTGTCCTGAGCGCATCCTATGTACGCAGCGCAGGCTCCCGCTGCTCGACACCACGCAGATCGACGTTCCACTCGAGGACGGACGCACCGGCGGCAGGCACGGCCGTCGGCGTCCGACCCGCCTCGACCGTCGCCGTCGCAGCGGCGGACGGACGGGGGCGACGGTGGGCGACGGCACTGTGCAGCCGCTGGCCGACGACGATCAGGGAGAGCAGCAGGATCAGGGCGGCGGTGACGCCGACGTGGAGCAGCAGCATGTGCCGGACGAGCTGCATCGGGGTCCTTCCCGGTCGGTTGCCTGGCGAGGGGCGTGGAGCCGAGGGTGAGGCAGCAACCGCGCCGGCACCCCCGCTTCGACTCACCTACCTGCTGGTGCAGCGCTCACGCCACCCGTTCGGGCGAACCTCGTTGAGCCGAACGGCGCAGAGCCGCCGCACGGGTGCAGGGCAGCCGGAACGGATCAGGGCAGCCGGACGGGTCAGGGCAGCCCGGACGGGTCGGGCAGCCGAACGGGGTCAGGTCAGCCGGACGGGGTCAGGGCAGGGCGGGCCGGAACGGCGCCGTGCGCCCGGCCGGGCCGTCGGCGACCGGCCCGTCGGCGACCGGCTCGCCGTACGCCCCCTTGCTCGGCCGCCGCCGGCGCACCGGCGGGGCGACCCCGTCGGCCATCCGCCGGGCGGTGCACAGGAACCCGGTGTGGCCGATCATCCGGTGCTCCGGCCGCACGGCCAGCCCCTCGACGTGCCAGCCGCGCACGAGCGACTCCCAGGACTGCGGCTCGGTGAACGTGCCGTGCGCGCGCAGGGCCTCGACCGTGGTCGACAGCTGGGTGGTGGTCGCGACGTAGCAGCAGACCAGCCCGCCCGGGCGCAGGGCGCGCGAGACGGCGTCGAGCACCTCCCAGGGCGCGAGCATGTCCAGGACCACGCGGTCGACGTCGGTGTCGGTGGCGCTCTCGTCGAGCGCTTGGGCCAGGTCGCCGACCGTGATGCTCCACGCCGGGTGCGGTGCGCCGAAGAAGCGCTCGACGTTCCCGCGGGCGATCTCGGCGAAGTCGGCGCGGCGCTCGTACGACGACAGCCGGCCGGCCTCCCCCACCGCACGCAGCAGGCTCAGCGACAGCGCGCCCGAGCCGACCCCGGCCTCGACGACGTGCGCGCCGGGGAAGACGTCGGCCATCTGCACGATCTGGCCGGCGTCCTTGGGGTAGACGACCTGCGCTCCGCGCGGCATCGACAGCACGTAGTCCGACAGCAGCGGTCGCAGCGCGAGGTAGCCGGTGACGCCGATCGTCACGACCACGCCCTCGGGACCGCCGATGAGCGTGTCGTGCTCGAGGATGCCCTTGTGGGTGTGGAACTGGCGCCCCGGCTCCAGGGTGATCGTGTGCATCCGGCCCTTGGGGTCGGTCAGCTGCACCTGGTCGCCGGGCCGCAGCGGGCCGCGGCGGCGCTCGGCGCCGACCGGCGGGCTGGCGGCCTGTGCTCCTGGGGTCACGAGCAGACGAGGCTACGGCGCGACGGCCGCGGCGACGTCGGCCGTCACCAGGACCCGCAGCCCCGACCGGCCCGCCGCGGGGTCGGGGCCGTCGACCACGACGTACTCGGAGGCCGGCGTGCGGCGCATGGCCTCGAGCAGGCGCTCGCCCGTCAAGGAGGGGTCGAGCACCAGCCCGTCGGACAGGCTGCGGGCGACGCTCGCGACCGGCACCCAGGGACGGCGCTCCTCAGGGGTGGCCAGCACGGCCGCCTCGCTGACCACCGCGCTCGGGCGCCCGGCGCTGTCGACCACGACGACCGCCCGCACGGCGGCGCTCTGCGCCTGCCGCACGGCCTCCGCCAGGGGCAGGTCGCCCGGGACGGCGAGGGCCGGCCGGGCCAGGGCGGCGACCGAGGCCCGCGGCAGGCGGGCGGTCAGCCGCGCCTGCTGCAGCGTCGCGGTCGCGCCGGCGTAGATGAACGCCGAGACCAGGCCGGCGAACAGGACGCTGCCGATCGACACCTGCCCGCGTCCGACCGCCGGCAGCACGCCGAGCAGCAGCACGGGCACCACGACCAGCGCCACGACCCGCCCGGCCCAGGCCGCGGCCCGGGTGGCGCGGTCCGGGTCGCCCGTGATCCGCCACAGGGCCGACCGCAGCACGCGCCCACCGTCCAGGGGCAGGCCCGGCAGCAGGTTGAAGGCCGCGACCAGGCCGTTGGACCAGGCGGCGAGCGTCAGCAGCAGGTACGGCAGGGTGCCGGGGGCGAACAGGTCGCTGCCGGCCCACGCCAGGCCGGCGAGCAGCAGCGACACCAGAGGCCCGACCACGGCCACGGCGTACTCGCGGGCCGGCGTCTGCGGAGGTTCGGTGATCTCGGTCAGGCCGGCCAGGAAGGTCACCGTGATGCTGCGCACCGGCAGGCCGAACGCCCGGGCCACCACGCAGTGGCCGACCTCGTGCAGCAGGACGCTCAGGAGCAGCAGCACGGCGAACGCCCCGGCTCCGCTGTAGCCGCGGCCGGGGCCGTACCGCTCGGCGAGCAGCGGTCCGAAGCTGAACACCACGAAGGCCGCGAAGAGGAACCAGGACGGCGAGACCAGGACCGGGACGTCGAGGACGCGTCCGACCCGCACACCCCGCAGCTGCGGCGCGGGGGCGGGGACCGGCGTCGTCACGGGTGCCCCCGGCCGGTGCGGGGCCGGCGCAGCGCGCACGCTCCCGGACGTGTCTGTCCACGCACCCGCGTCGCACCCCCGATCTGTCGCAGCTCGCCCGTACCGTTCGTCCCATGAACGCACCGACCGCGCCCGTCGACCTGCCGCTGCCTGTCGTGGGGTCGCTGTCGCCGTCGCGGGCCGGTGACTTCATGACGTGCCCGCTGCTGTTCCGGTTCCGGACCATCGACCGCCTGCCGCAGGCCCCGTCGTCGGCGGCGACGCGGGGCACGGTGGTGCACGCGGTCCTCGAGCGGCTGTACGACCTGCCCGCGGCCTCCCGGACCCTGGACGCCGCCTGCGCGCTGCTCGGTCCGGAGTGGGAGCGGCTGCGGGCCGCCGAGCCCGAGGTCGACGGCCTGTTCGCCGACGACGCCGAGCTGACGGCCTGGCTGCGGAGCGCGCGCGAGCTGCTCGCCGGCTACTTCGCCCTGGAGGACCCGACGCGGCTCGAGCCGGCCGAGCGCGAGCGCCTGGTCGAGGTCGTCCTGCCGGGCGGCCTGCGGCTGCGCGGCATCGTCGACCGGGTCGACCGCGCGCCGACGGGTGACCTGCGGGTGGTCGACTACAAGACCGGCCGGGCGCCGGGCGAGGCGTTCGAGGGCAAGGCGCTGTTCCAGATGAAGTTCTACGCGCTGGTGCTCTGGCGCACGACCGGCACGGTGCCGCGCCTGCTCCAGCTGATGTACCTCGGCGACCGGGAGGTCCTGCGCTACTCCCCCGACGAGGCCGACCTGCTCGCCACCGAGCGCAAGCTGCTCGCCCTGTGGGACGCCGTCGAGCGCGCCACCCAGCTGCGCGAGTTCCGGCCGCGCCCGTCCAAGCTCTGCGGCTGGTGCGACCACCAGTCGCTGTGCCCGTCGTTCGGAGGCACGCCGCCCCCGTTCCCCGAGGTCGTCCCCGGCCCCGAGGTGCCCCTGCCTCACCAGCGGGCCGCAGTGCTGGCCGCTCAGGAGCGCGCGGTCGACTGATCCCGCCGCCCGAGCGGGCGCACGCCGCCCTGGGCACGAGCCGCTCTGCCCGCACCGCGAGGACGGTCTCAGGGTCGGCTCAGGGCAGAACACCGATGCGCCCCGTGGCGACGGGCGGCAGGGTGTCGCCATGAGGATCTCGCGACTGCGCCGGCGCCCCGACCCGTCTCCCGGCCCGGCCGCCGCCGGCTCACCCGCTGTCGGTCGAGCCCCCGCCGGGACGGGGGACGCACCGTCTCGAGCGGGGACGACCAGCGCCGTGCGGGCCGCCGACCTGCGCAAGGCCTACGGCACCGGCGACACCGCCGTCACCGCCCTGGCGGGCGTGACGGTCGCGTTCGCCTCCGGCTGCTTCCACGCGGTCATGGGCCCGTCGGGATCCGGGAAGTCGACGCTGCTGCACTGCCTGGCCGGGCTCGACAGCGCCGACAGCGGCCAGGTGCACGTCGGGGAGGCCTCGCTGGGCGGCATGAACGACAAGCAGCTGACGGCCCTGCGCCGCGACCGCGTCGGCTTCGTCTTCCAGCAGTTCAACCTGCTGCCGACCCTGACGGCCGAGGAGAACATCCTGCTCCCGCTCGCCATCGCGGGCCGCTCGGCCGACCGGGACTGGTTCGACCAGGTCGTCTCCGCCGTCGGACTGGCCGACCGCCTCAGCCACCGCCCGACGGAGCTGTCCGGCGGCCAGCAGCAGCGGGTCGCCTGCGCGCGGGCGCTGATCACCCGTCCCGACGTGGTCTTCGCCGACGAGCCCACCGGCAACCTCGACTCCAGGAGCGGCGCGGAGGTGCTGGGCTTCCTGCAGCGCAGCGTGCGCGAGTTCGGCCAGACGGTGGTCATGGTGACGCACGACCCGAGCGCCGCCGCGTACGCCGACCGCGTCGTCTTCCTGGCGGACGGCCTGCTCGTCGACCAGATGCAGGCTCCGACGACCGAGCGCGTGCTCGACCGGATGAAGGCCTTCGACAGCGCGGCCGAGGCGACGCCCGGCAGCGTCCGGATCGCCGGCGCCGGCGCGAGGAGGCGGGGCTAGTGCTGCGGACCACGCTGCGCAGCCTGCTGGCCCGCAAGCTGCGCCTGGCGCTGTCGGGGCTGGCCGTGGTGCTCGGGGTCTCCTTCGTCTCCGGCACGTTCGTGCTCACCGACACCTTGAGCCGGGTGTTCGACGAGCTGTTCGCCGGGGTCAACGCGGGGACGTCGGTGACGGTCCGCGGGGTCTCCGCGCTCGGCGACGAGGACGCCGCAGCTCCGCCGCCCGTCGACGAGGCGGTGCTCGACCGGGTGCTGGCGGTGGACGGCGTCGCCTCGGCGACCGGTCGGGTGTCCGGCTACGCCGAGCTCGTCGTCGACGGCGCGCCCGTCACCAGCGGCGGAGCCCCCTCCCTCGGCGTGGACATCCAGCCCGACAGCCCGCTCGAGACGCTGACCCTGCGCGACGGTGCCGCGCCGCAGGGCCCGGACGAGGTGGCGGTCGACAAGGCCACCGCCGACCGGGTCGGCCTCGAGGTCGGCGACCGGGTGCAGGTGGCCCTGCGGGACGGGCTGCGCGACGTCACCGTCACCGGCACGCTCGGCTTCGGCGACGCCGACAGCTTCGCCGGCGCGTCCCTCGCCGCCTTCGACCTGGCCAGTGCCCAGCGGCTCGTGGGCCGGCCCGGCACCTTCTCCGAGATCGCCGTGGCGGCCGAGGACGGCCTCGGCGACGACGTGCTCGCCGAGCGCGTCGGTGCGGTGCTGCCCGCCGCGACCGAGGCGGTGACAGGCACGCAGAGCAGCGCGGAGAGCTCCGCCGAGATCAAGGAGGGGCTCGGCTTCTTCACCACCGGTCTGCTGGTCTTCGCCGGGATCTCGCTGTTCGTCGGCGCCTTCCTGATCTTCAACACCTTCAGCATGCTGGTGGCGCAGCGCGCCCGCGAGCTGGCGCTGCTCCGGGCACTGGGGGCGAGCAGGCGGCAGGTCACGTCGTCCGTCCTGGTCGAGGCGCTCGCCGTCGGCCTGCTGGCCTCCCTCGTGGGGTTCGCCCTGGGCATCGGTGTGGCGGCTGCGCTGCGGGCGCTGCTGTCGTTGCTGGGCATCGACCTGCCGGACGGCGAGCTCGTCCTCGCTCCACGCACGCTGCTCGTGTGCCTGCTCGTCGGTGTGGGCGTGACCGCGGTGGCAGCGCTGGTCCCCGCCCGGCGGGCCGCCCGGGTCGCGCCCGTCGAGGCGATGCGTGACGCCGGCCCGGCCGAGGAGCGCTCGCTGTTCCGGCGCGGCCTGCTGGGAGCGCTGCTGCTGCTGACCGGGGTCGGGCTGCTCGCCGCCGGGCTCACCCGGGGGACGCTGCCGCTGGTGGGTGGTGGAGCTGCGGTGACCTTCCTCGGCGTGGCCACGCTGTCGCCGCTGGTCGCGCGACCGGTCGCCTCCGCCCTCGCCGCGCCGTTCGCCCGCCTCGGCGTTCCCGGCCGGCTGGGCCGGGCGAACGCCGTCCGCAGCCCGCGCCGCACCTCGGCGACGGCGGCCGCGCTGATGGTGGGGCTCGCCCTGGTCAGCGCCGTCAGCGTTCTCGGGTCGTCCCTCAAGGCCAGTGTCGACAAGATCGTCGACAGCCAGCTCGGTGCCGACTTCGTCCTGACCTCGTCGTCGTTCCAGGGCTTCTCCCCCTCGGTCGCGGACCGGCTGCGCGCCGCGCCGGAGGTCGACGGGGTGCTGGCCCTGCGCTTCGCGCAGCTGCTCGTCGACGGGCGCACCGGCGGCGTCAGCGGCATCGACCCCCGGGCCGTGGAGCGCGTCCTGGCCCTGGACGTCGTCGACGGCGACCTGGCGTCGCTGGACGCCGGCTCGCTCGCCGTGAGCGCCGACGCGGCGGAGGAGCTGGGCCTCGCCGTGGGCGACGAGGTGCCCGTGACCTGGGCGCGCACGGGCGAGGCGTCGCTGCGGCTCGTGGCGGTGTACGCGCCCAACGAGTTCCTCGACGAGTACGCCGTGGTGGAGGAGGCGGTCGTCGCGGGCACCGACCAGGAGCTGCTGGGCGCCGTCCTGGTCAACGTCCGGGAGGGCACGACGCCTGCCCGCGCCCGAGAGGCGGTCGACGGCGCCGTCGGTGACCTGCCGACCGTGCGGGTCGACGACCGCGCCGCCTTCGTCGCCGAGCAGAGCAGCCAGGTCGACCAGCTGCTCAACGCCATCACCGTGCTGCTGGTGCTCAGCGTCGTCATCGCGGTCCTCGGGATCGTCAACACCCTCGCCCTGTCGGTGGTCGAGCGGACCCGCGAGCTCGGCCTGCTGCGTGCCGTCGGCCTCTCGCGGCGGCAGCTGCGCCGGATGATCCGCGTCGAGAGCGTGGTCATCGCGCTGTACGGCGCGCTGCTGGGGCTGCTCGTCGGCACGGCCTTCGGCTGGGCGCTCGTGCGGGCACTCGAGGAGCAAGGGGTGTCGGAGTTCGCCCTGCCGCTCGGGCGACTGGCCCTGGTGGTCGTGGCGGCCGCGCTCGCGGGCGTGCTGGCGGCGGCCCTGCCGGCACGGCGCGCCGCCCGGCTCGACGTGCTGGCGGCAGTCGCCTCGACCTGAGCAGGCGGCGGACGGCCGCTCCTGAGGCCACCGGTGCCCTGTCGGAGGCCTCTCGTCAGTCACTCCTCGTGTTCGACCGACCACTGAGCCTTTGCACGCGGCCACGCAGCCGCTGCTGGCGACCGGCTGTGCCGGCTGCTGCCGCGACCTCGGCGCACCGACGCGCGGACCGCCGACGGTGAAGTTCACCCGATCGGGGGGCCAGACTCACCCGTCACCCGGGGTTACTACGACCGGCACCGGTGATACGTTCCTCGCACGCTTCAACCGATCATCGACGCAGGAGAATCCCATGCGCACGACCAGCCGCCTTGCCCTGTCAGCCGCGGTGCTCGGCAGCTCACTGCTCTTCGCGGCGCCCGCGGCCGCGCAGACGGCGCCGACGCCCTGCCCGTACCCCTTCGACTGCCCGACCCCGTCCACCCCGCCCGGTGGCGGCGAGGGCGAGGAGACGGTGAGCCCGACCGGCGCGCCCGTCAACGGCGGTGGCGGTGGTGGCGGCGGAGGCACGGCGGTCGACGGCCGCTCCGAGCTGCCCTTCACCGGCGGTGAGATCACCCTGCTGGCGCTCGCCGGCACGGCGGCCCTCGGTGGTGGCGCCGCTCTCGTGGTCGCCGGCCGTCGGCGCCAGACAGCCTGATCACTGCTCGTCCCGCGACGGCGCTGTCCTTCGGGACAGCGCCGTCGCGGCGTTCCGGGAGCCGAGCCGCGGGCGTGCCGTGCCGCGCGTGAAGGCGGCTCTGGTCGGTGCGGTCGTCGTGGTGGGGCTGGGCGTTGCGGTCGGGGCCGGTGCGGCCCGTGCCGCCCTGTCCGCGGCCCAGGACCTCCGGCAGGCCCAGGCCGGGCTGAGCGCGGTGCGCGACCGGGAGGTGGATCCGGACGCGGCCCGGTCCGAGCTGCGGCGCGCGCACGCGCTGGTCGGCTCCGCCGACGAGGCCCTCGGCAGCTGGCCGGTCGACGTGGTCGCTGCCGTCCCGGTCCTCGGGCGGTCCCTGGACGCCGAGCGTGCCGTGACCGACACCGCCGACGAGGTCCTCACCGGCGCACTGGTGCTCACCGACGGCCTCGGCAGCATCCGCGCCTCTGCCGGGGGGGTCGACCTGGCGGCGCTCGCCGCCGTCCGCCAGCAGCTCGGGGGGCCCGCTGAGCGCGGGCGCAGTGCCCTGGACCGCCTGCGAGGCACCTCGACCCGGCTGACCCCTCCGCAGGTCGGCCGGGAGGTGACGGCCGCGTCCGCCGCGCTGGGCCCGGCCGTCGACACGCTGGAACGCGCGCAGGCGGGTCTCGGGCTCGCCGAGGGGCTGCTCGGCGGCGCAGGGCCGCGCACGCTGATGGTGGCCCTGCAGAACAACGCGGAGCTGCGAGGCGCCGGCGGCTACGTGTCGACCTTCGGGACGGGGCGCCTGCAGGACGGCCGGCTGCGGCTCGATCCCCTCCGGGACGTGATCGCCGTCGCCGACGAGCCCGAGCGGGCACGGCGCGTGCCGGCTCCACCGGAGTTCGTCGAGGACTACGGACCCCTGTCCGCCGACACCACCATCTTCCGGTCCTGGAACATGTCGCCGCACGTCCCGGACAGCGCCCTCGTCGGTGCGCGCGTCACCGGTGCGCTGCTCGGCACGACGCCGGACGTCGTGGTGCTGGTCGACGTCCCCGCTCTCGGAGCGCTCGCCGAGCTGGGCGGTGCGGCGGTGGTCCTGCCCGACGGCTCGCAGGTCAGCGCCGAGGAGCTGACCGACGCGCTGCTCGTGGACGCGTACGCGCGGGCGGGCGACGACAACGACCGGCAGATCGAGCGGCGGGCCCAGCTGCGGCAGGCAGCCGGCACCGTCGTGACACGGCTGCTGGGTGGCGACCTGCCGGCCGCCGAGGTGCTGCGGACCCTCACCCGCCTCGCGGAGGGCCGGCACGTCGCGGTCTGGTCGGCTCGACCGCAGGAGCAGGAGGTGCTCGTCGACCTCGGCGTCGCCGGGAGCGTCGAGGCTCCGTCCGGTGGGGACCTGCTGCACGTCAGCACCAACAACATCGGCGGCAACAAGCTCGACGTCTACGCCGAGCGCCAGGTGAGCGTCGACGTCCGGCTCAGCGCGGGTCGGGCCGACGTGACGCAGCGCCTGTCGCTGCGCAACGCGGCCCCGGCGGGGCTGGTGCCCTACGTCGCCGGCACGCAGGCGCCCGGCACGATGGTCGACCGCGTCGAGCTGTCCCTGCCTCGATCGGCGAGCGGGGTGACGGTCTCGGTCGACGGTGCCCCCCGCCCGGAGCGGCCCAGCGTGGGGGCGTCACGGGCGCGGCTCGCCCTGCGGACGTCGACCTCGCGAGGGGCCACCACCGTGGTCGAGGTGCGCTACGCCCTCGAGCTCGACACCGAGGTGTACCGCCTGCGCCTGCTGCCGCAGCCGCTGGCCACCGAGGCCACCGTCGGGATCTCCGTGCGACCGGCCGACGGCCTGACCGGGCCGTCGCTCGTGGAGCGGCCGGAGCCCTTCGACAGCGTGCGCGAGGTCGAGGTCCGCCTGCCCCGCTGAGCGGCGGCGCGGCGCGGACCCGCGACGCCCGGTGCGGCGGCGGCCCTCCGCCCCCGCCGGACCGGGGCTGCGTCCGGACGGCGCCCCTGGAGACAGGGCGGCAGCCGCGCTGCCGGCGCCCGCTCAGAGCGCCGACGCCGTCGCGTCAGTACGCGCCGCGGCGTCCCAGGACGGCGAACGCGGTGCGCCACAGGATGTGGGCGTCCAGGGCCAGCGACCAGTTCTCGACGTAGTGCAGGTCGAGCCGCACGGACTCGTCCCAGGACAGCTCGGAGCGACCGCTGACCTGCCACAGGCCGGTCAGCCCGGGCTTGACGAGCAGGCGCCGGCGGACGTCGTTGGGGTACTGCCGCACCTCGCTCTGCAGCGGCGGGCGCGGTCCGACGAGCGACATGTCGCCCTTGACGACGTTGAACAGCTGCGGCAGCTCGTCCAGCGAGAAGCGGCGCAGCCACCTCCCGACGGGCGTGATCCGCGGGTCGTCCTTGATCTTGAACAGCAGGCCGTCGCTGTTCTCGTTGCGCGTCCGCAGGTCCGCCAGGCGCTGCTCGGCGTCGAGGTACATGCTGCGGAGCTTGAACATCGTGAAGCGCTCGCCGTCCGTGCCCACCCGCTCCTGACGGAAGAACGCGGGGCCGGGCGAGGTGACGCGCACGACGATCGCGAGGACGAGCAGGAGCGGTGCGGCCGCGAGCAGGCCGAGCAGGGCGGCGGTCCGGTCGACGGTGTTCTTGACGAACCGGCGGATGCCGCTGAACTCGGGCTCCTCGACGTGCAGGAGCGGGAGCCCGGAGACCGGCCGGATGTGGATGCGCGGACCGGCGACGTCGGTCAGCGAGGGCGCCACGACCAGGTCGATGCCGGACCCCTCGAGCTGCCACGACAGCCGCCGCAGGTCGAACTGGCTGAGGTCGGACCAGGCGCCCACCGCGACGGTGTCGGCGCCGGTGGCGCGCAGCGCCGCCACGATGCTCGTCGAGGTGCCCACGACCGGCACGCCCTCGACCTCAGGACCCCGGGGACGGTCGATGCAGGCGCCGACCACCGAGAAGCCGGCCTGCGGCTCGCGGCTGAGCTGGCGGATGAGCTCGGCGCACGAGCGCTCGCGCCCGACGACGACGACCTTGTGCAGGCACTGGCCGGCAGCACGCTGCCGGTGCAGCTGCTGGCGGGCGGCGTAGCGCAGGAGCAGGGTCAGCGCGACGGTCGTCGGCAGCGCGATCAGGACGTACAGGCGGGCCGGCTCCAGCCGGAAGGCCAGGCTGACGACGGCCATGAGCGCCAGGAGCCGCACGCCGGCGTTGAAGATCCGCTGGAACTCCTCGCTGCCGGTGCCGAGGAAGCGCTGCTCGTAGGCGCGGACCGAGGCGCAGGACAGCAGCCAGACGAGCGGGGCGGCCAACGTCACGAACAGGTAGACGTCCGGTCCGCCGGTGCCGAACCGGACGACCAGGGCGAGCAGGCCCGCCACGGCGGCCGCGAGGAAGTCCATCCACACCAGGCGTCGCACGAGCGAGCGCTGCCACTGCGTGCTGCGCCGCGGCGTCAGGGCGGCGTCGACCGCACGCAGGACGGGCGGCTCGGTGGGCAAGCGCTCCGCACCGTGGTCGTGCAGGGTCTTCTCGTCGAAGGAGCGCAGCAGCGACGGCACGAGGCCGGTGCGGCGCAGTGAGGAGGTCATGCGGTCCGATCGACGTGGCCGGGTCGTCACTGAGGGGAAGGGCTCAGCCTCTGCCGTCACGGCGGAGCGGTCCCGCGGCTGCACTGTCACCTGTCGCCAACACCTTCGCTCGTCCATGCAGACGCGAGCTCGGTCTGCTTCTGTCGCTCCCCGCTCCCGCGGGCGACCGGGTCGTCCTCGTTGCGAGAACAAGGGTCCGGACCACCCGGACTGCCCGGCGCCTGTGGGATCACACTACTTAGGACGCCACGACTGCGGGCTGGTCGTTGATGGAGATGGAGAGCACAGTCGCCTGCTGCTCCCGCAGCCGGTCGATGAGCCGTCCGGCCGGCAGAGCGACGTCGTCGTAGGTCAGGACGGCGTCGCGCGGCACGTCCCGGACGAGCCGGCAGCCGGCGGCCACCCCCATGGGCAGCAGGCGCCCGGAGGCGGTCGCCTCGGCCGTCTCCGCCACGCCGTAGGTGCAGTAGCCCCCGAGCGCGTCGACGACCGACCCGGCCCGCAGGTCGGTCTTGGCCGTCGCCACGACCTCGACCCGGGGGGCGCCGGCAGCGGCGATGACGGCGTCACCGAACAGCACGGCGCGGGCCAGCGACGCCGGCACCTCGAAGTGGCACAGGTGGTACGGCGTGTAGAAGCTGTAGAGCGGACCTGGCCCGAGCTTGTACAGCTCCAGGTAGTGCCGGGCGGACGGGTCGGCCACCGTGCCGAGCACGAAGACGCCGGGTCCGGGGCGGGCCCCGACGACGTAGTCGACGACCCCGCCGAGGGCGAGCAGCTCGTCGACGTCGTACGCCGAGGTCAGCTCGTCGACGTGCCCGGTGTGGGAGGCCCCGCCCATGCCCCGCCGGGCGACCGTCATGCCGGTGGCATTGGCGACGACCGCCTGCTCGAAGGACACCTTCGTGCCGTCAGCGAAGCTCGTGACCATGTGGGGGTCCTGCCCCCACCTGCGGGCGAACGCCTCCTGCGTCGTGGGCGTGCGGTGCTCGTCCTGCAGGCCCTTGATGTTGCCGCAGACCAGCGGCGTGACGCCGATGCCGCTCACGAAGCGGTGCAGGTTCATCTGCACCCCCGGCTGGTCGCCGTCGACCCCGCTGAACACGACCCCCGCCGCGTCGGCGAGCACCTTCAGCAGCGGCCCGACGGTGGCGTCGAGCTCGGCGTTCATGGTCACGACGTGCTTGCCGTGGGCGAAGGCGTCCAGCGTCACCCCGGCGCCGAACTCGACGGCGCCGGTGACGTCGCAGACGACGTCGACGCTGTCGGCCCCGCACAGGACAGCGGGGTCCTCGGTGACGGCGGGGGCGCCCGCCGCGGCCGCCCGGTCGAGCCCGGCGGCGTCGTCGACCACACGCGCCTCGGCCGCTCCGGCCTCGCGGTAGGCCCGGGAGGCACCGGCGAGCGAGCGGTTGGACACCGCCACGAGCTGCATGCCGGGCGTCGCGGCGATGCGGGCGGCGACGCCGCGGCCCATGAAGCCGGCGCCCACCATGCCCACCCGCACCGGGCGGCCCTCGCGTCGGCGCTGCTCGAGTGCGCGGTCGACGAGGATCACGCGGCCACCTCCAGCAGGGGCCAGGCCGCGTCCTTGGCCGAGATCGCGCTCACCGGCAGCGGCCAGGACAGGCCGAGCAGGGGGTCGTCGTGGCGCAGCCCGCGCTCGGTGCCGGGGGTGTAGGCCTCGCTGACCTGGTAGGTCACCTCGGCGCCGTCGACCAGCGTCTGGTAGCCGTGCGCGAACATCGGCGGGACGTACAGCGCGCGCCGGTTGGCGGCGCTCAGCTCGACCGCGACGGAGCGCAGGTAGGTCGGTGAGCCCGGCCGCACGTCGACGACGACGTCGAGCACCGCCCCGGCGGTGCACCGCACGAGCTTGGCCTCCATGGCCGGGGCCACCTGGTAGTGCATGCCGCGCAGGGTCCCGGCCCGGTGGTTGAACGAGACGTTGCACTGCTCCACGACCGGCTCGAGCCCGGCGGCCGCGAACTGCTCCCGGTCGAAGCTGCGGGCGAAGAAGCCGCGTTCGTCCTGCCTCAGCTCGAGCTCGACGACCACCGGACCGGCGAGCTCGGTCGTCGTGAGGATCACGGGCTCGTCCAGTACAGCTCGGCGTCGACCTGCTTGGTCGACAGCAGGTGCTGGAGCTGCTTGAGCCGGGTGTGCCCGCGTCCGGTGAAGGTGTCGCGGTCCAGCTCGATGCTCCGGAAGACCGCGGCGAGCTGCTCCGCTCCCCGGTCGGCGTCCCAGTCGCACCGGAACCCGGGCAGCGCAGCGGTGATCTTGCTGAAGTCGACCCGGTAGCTGCGGTTGTCGGCGCCCTGCTCCCCGAAGCGCGTGGTGCACCCCGGGAACGCGGCCGCCACGCGCTCGGCGATGTCGCGCACCTGGTAGTTCTGGTCGTCGCTGCCGACGTTGAAGACCTCGTCGTGCACCACGTCGCGCGGGGCAGCGAGCACGCAGCGGATGGCCTTGCCGATGTCCATGGCGTGCACGAGCGGTCGCCACGGCGAGCCGTCGCTGGTCATGGCGATCTCGCCGGTCGTCCAGGCCAGTCCGGACAGGTTGTTCAGCACGATGTCGAAGCGCATGCGCGGGGAGGCGCCGAAGGCGGTGGCGTTGCGCAGGAAGGTCGGCGAGAACGCGTCGTCGGCGAGCTGGCGGACGTCGCGCTCGACCAGGCCCTTGCAGACGGCGTAGGCGGTCTGCGGGGCGATCGGCGACGTCTCGTCGACGACGCCGTCGGCGACGCCGTAGACGCTGCAGGACGACATGTAGACGAACCGCTCGACGCCGGCCTGCTTGGCCAGCCTGGCCAGGCGCACGGACCCGGCGTGGTTGACGTCGTAGGTGATGTCGCCGATCAGGTCGCCCAGCGGGTCGTTGGACAGCTCGGCCATGTGCACGACGGCGTCGACGCCGCGCAGGTCCTCCACGGTCAGCCGGCGCACGTCCCGGTCGAGGGTGGCCACCGTGCGGTCGACCCCGTGGTAGAGCCAGCCGTTGCGGTAGAAGCCGGTGTCGACGCCGACGACGTCGTGGCCGTCCCTGGCGAGCTCGGGACCGAGCAGGCAGCCGAGGTAGCCCTCGCTGCCGGTGAGCATGACGCGCATCGTGAGTGTCTCGTCTCGGGTCGGTGCGGTGCCGGACGCGGGAGGCCCGGCAGGGCGGAGGAGGGCGCGCGAGGCCGCAGGCGACAGGCGGCAGGCCCCTGGAGCGGTACGGCCCCTCAGGCCGTCCGCAGCATGCGGGAGGGGTCCTTCCACACCTTCCAGGGCGCGTCGGCGCGGTCCCACCGCTCGTTGAGCTCGGTCCAGTCGCGGAAGGTGTCCATCCCCATCCAGAAGCCCTCGTGCGGGTTGAGGGTGAGCTGGCCGTCGGCGGCCAGGGTCTGCAGCGGACGCCGCTCCAGCAGCAGGCCGGGGTCGTCGTCGAGGTAGTCGTCGATGAAGCGGCGCTCGAAGGCGAAGAAGCCGCCGCTGACCCAGCCGTCGGCCATGGTCGGCTTCTCGTTGAACTCCGACACCGCCGACAGGTCGGGGGTGACGTGCATCTCGCCGTACCGGCTGCCCGGGTGCACCGCCGTCACGGTGCCGGTGCGGCCGCCGGCGCGGTGGCGCTGCAGCAGCTGGTCGAGGTCCACGTCACCGATGCCGTCGCCGTAGGTGAGCAGGAAGGTCCCGCTGTTGCCCAGGTAGGGGGTGATCCGGCGGATGCGCGCACCCGTGCCGCTGAGCAGCCCGGTCTCGGCGAAGGTGACCTCCCAGTCCTCCTGGCCGTAGGAGTTGTGGAACTGCTGCCGGTGGCCGTCCCCCATGTGCAGCGTGAAGTCGGAGACCTCGGCCTGGTAGTCCAGGAAGTACCGCTTGATCGAGTCGCTCTTGTAGCCCAGGCACAGCACGAAGCGGCGGAACCCGTACGCGCCGTAGAGCTTCATGATGTGCCACAGGATCGGCTTGCCGCCGATGTCGACGAGCGGCTTCGGCAGCTTCTCGCTGGCCTCGCGCAGGCGCGTCCCCATGCCGCCGCACAGGATGACGACGGGGACGTCCGCGTTGGCGGGTGGAGTGCGCATGCACCGGTTGTACGCCGGGGCGACCACCCGCGAGGGCGCCTCCGCCTGCAGTTCACCCGGTCGGGCGTCACCGTTCGAGGGGCGCTGCCCGGCTCTTCACCCGGTCGGGCGGACTGGGCCGCAGCGGCGTGCCGGCACGTCTGCGGGCTCGTACCGTGCTGGCATGCATCTCGCGCGACCCGCGGACAGCCGGGTGCTGCTGCTGTCGCAGCGGCGCCTGCAGACCGCCAAGCACCTGACCATGGTCTACGAGTTCGAGGACGCGGTCCGCGCGCTCGACGACGTCCAGCTCGTCGCTCCCGGGCCGGCTCCCCACGCCGACACCGGCGTCGTCGCCCGACGGCTGATGAACGGCGGGCTGTCCCGGGCCGGGCTGCCGCGGCGCTCGCCGCCGTGGACCCAGCCCAGCATGCGCCCGACGACGGTCGCCGGGCACCACGACCTGTTCTTCGCCGTGTTCACCGACGCCCACCAGCTCGCGCACCTGCACCGGCTCAAGGGGTGGCGGGAGCGCTCGACGCGGGCCGTCTGCTTCCTGACCGAGGTCTGGTCCTCCGCCGTCGAGGCCGACGCCGACTACTACTCCCTGCTGTCCCAGTTCGACGCCGTCTACCTGTTCACGCCCCAGGCCGGGCCGGCTCTGCGCGCGCTGGGCGCGCCGGACCCGGTGTTCCTGCCGGTGGGGGTCGACGCCGCGCTGTTCGCCCCTGTCCCCCGGGCCCCGCAGCGCGTCGTGGACCTCTACACCTACGGGCGCACGTCGCCGGTCGTGCACCGCCAGCTGCTCGACCTGGTCGACAGCCGCGGCCTGAGCTACGTCTACGACACGACCTTCCAGGCGAAGGTCCCCGACCACGTCGAGCACCGGGCGCTGATGGCCAACCTCCTGCAGCGCAGCGGCGCCTCGCTGGCCCACCGCATCAACGACTCCGGGCACCGGCTGATCCGCACCGGGGGCGAGGAGTCCCTCAGCTCGCGCTACTTCGAGATCTCGGCCGCCGGCGCCGTCGTGCTCGGCAGCCGTCCGCGGACTCCCGACTTCGGGGCGTGCTTCGACTGGCCGGACGCGGTGGTGGAGCTGCCGTACGACTGCCAGGACGTCGAGGCCGTCCTCGAGGAGCTGGAGGGCCAGCGCGACCGGCTCGAGCGGGCTCGCCGGCACGGGGTGCGGGCCGGACTGCTGCGGCACGACTGGGTGCACCGGTGGCGGCGGATCCTCGAGGACGCCGGCATGAGCGTCCCCGACCGTGTGCGGGAGCGGGAGGCGCTCCTGCGCTCGCTCGCCGACCAGGTGCCCGCAGGCAGCGGTGCCGAGCAGGTGCCGGCGCACAGCGACGCCGCCTGAGCCGACGGCGCCGGCGAGCGGGCGCTGTCAGGACTCGGGCAGCTCGAGCGTCGCCCCGTTCGACAGCCGCCGCAGCTCGCCCTCGTGCTGCACCTCACCGCCGCCGGTCAGCGTGAGCGACGCGTCGTTCTCCAGGTCGAAGACCACGGTGTCCGGGCTCGAGTCGGTCAGCGTGCAGTCGACCATCTCGACGGCCGCGCCCTCCCCCATCCACACCTGTGCCTGGGTGCCGTTGCCGCCGCGCTTGACCGGGTCGGTGCCGGTGCAGTCCTCCGCGGTCGTGTCGTCGGCCCAGAACCGGAAGTTGCGCTTGTTGCCCGTCGCCGTGGCGCCGGTCAGCGTCGTGCGACGCGACTTCAGGTCGTAGCCGGCGTCGGTGTGGCCGTTGGCGGTGGTGTCGATCAGCTGGACGCCGGAGACCTCCCGCTCGGTCGCGAAGCCGTCGCCGTTCCAGTACTCCCGCAGCGTGTCCCGGGTGTTGTCCATGCGCACCCGCCGCAGCACCACGTCGGAGACCTCGTCCTCGAGGTGGACCCCGATGGCGAAGTCGTCGCCGTCCTGGCGCTCGGAGTCGGCCTCCACGTCCTCGACGAGGACGTCGGAGGAGGCGTAGCGCAGGCGCAGGAACCGCTTGGAGAAGCCCTTCACGCTCACGTCGCGCACGACCAGGCCGCGGAGGTCCGCGCTCTGCTCGTCGTCGGCGACGTCGTTCTCGAAGAAGCGCCGCACGTTGGTGGCCTCGACGGCGGTGACGGTGATGTCGCGGACGTCGCCGGCGGCGATGAAGGCGTTGCCGACGTCCTGGAACGCCAGGTCGCGGAAGACCAGGTGGTCGGCCCCGCCGCGCAGCGAGAAGACGTCGCCCCCCGGCTCGCCGTCGGGCGAGTACGGGCTGGCGCGCCCGGCCCGCAGGACAGCCGGCTCGGGGTCGCCGTCCTCGTCGACGCCGCGCACGACGACCGGATCGCCGTCGGCCCCGCCCGCACGCAGCTTCAGGGACTCCTCGACGTCGTACGGGCCCTCGTCGGCGCGCAGCCACACCTCACCGCCGGCCGGCAGCTCCGACACCAGGTCGGGCAGCGCCGACAGCGGGGCGGCATCGGACCACGAGCTGCCGTCTGCGGCGCCGGCCCGCTCGGGAGCGACGCGCAGGACGGTCTTCCCCCGCCCGGCCCCGTCGTTCCCGGTCGCCCGCAGGCTGACCACGGCGACCAGCACGCCTGCAGCGAGCAGTCCCAGTGCGAGCAGCAGCAGGGGCAGCCTGCGGCGGCGACCGGCCGCCGCGTCCTGGCTCAGCCGACGTCCCGTGCGCCGGGCAGGACGGTCGGCGGCGCGAGCGGCGTGGACGGGGTGCGGCGGCGGAACAGCTCGGGCAGCAGCAGCAGCGCCAGACCGGCGAGCAGCCCGGCGACCATCGCCACGCCGACGCCCTGCACCAGGCCGCCGGTGGCGGACCCCTCGACGATGTCGAGCTCCTGCACGATGCTCGGGTCCGCGGCCTCGGCGGCCTCGCCCTGCGCCTCCAGCAGCGCCTGCCGGGCCTGCTCGACGAGCTCCTCGCCGGCCTCGACCCCCCGGGTCAGCTCCTCGGCCCGCCGCACCTGCGGCACGAGCGCGTCGCGCTGCGCGCTGAGCTGACGGATCACCACGGGGCTGCCACCGTTGGCCTGCAGGCTGCGGATCTTGGACGACAGGTCGCTGTAGTCGCGTTCGGGCTGGATCGTGCCGATGTCGTTCTCGAACTTCTGCCGCGCGGCCACCGCCGCGGTGTACTGCTCACGGGCGCGGGCGAGGTTGGCCTCTGCCTCCGACGCTCCGGCGCCGACCATGCGCGTGTAGGTGCTGGCGATGGTGCTGCGCAGGACCGCCTCGACCTGCTGGCGGCCGTCACCGGTGTAGCTGACCTCGAACAGGCTGCCCACTCCGAGCCGGACGACCTCGACGCCCTGGAGCTCCTGCTTCGGCACGCCGGTCGCTGCCGAGACCTCGTCGGTGACGGCCTGCGAGCGGGCCCGCTGTCCGAAGTCGGCGACGAAGATCCCGATGCCGCTGGCGCTGTCCTGCGTCCGCGACGGCACGGACACGGTGGCCCGGCCGGTGTACTCGGCCGGCTGCGCACGCAGGATCAGGAAGGCCGCCAGGCCGGCCACCAGGGGCAGCAGCAGCAGGGCGATGACAGCGGTCCGGGGCCGGTCGCGCAGGTACTGGCCGATCTCCACAGCAGGTGCTCCTCGTCGATGTAGTGGGGTCAGACCGCGCGGGAGCGCTGCCAGGCGACCTGTGCGGCCAGCCCCTCGGGCACGCTGACCTGCGGCTTCCAGCCCAGGACCTGCTGAGCGCGGTCCACGGTCCCGCCGGTGCGCTGGACGTCGCCCGGCTGCGCCGGCTGCAGCTGCGTGCGGACGGGCCTGCCGACGACGGTGCCGAGCAGCGCCACGAGCTCGTTGACCGTGATCGATCCTCCGCCGGCGACGTTGACCACGGTACCGGGCGGCACGTCCGGGGTGAAGGCGGCGGCCAGGTTGGCCGCGACGACGTCACCGACGTAGGTGAAGTCGCGGATCTGCGTCCCGTCGCCGTAGATCCCGATGGGACGGTCCTCCAGCGCGGCGGCGATGAAGCGGTTCATCGCCATGTCGGGGCGCTGCCGGGGGCCGAAGACCGTGAAGTAGCGCAGGCTGACCGTCGGCACGCCGTAGTTGTCGGCGTAGAGCGTGCACAGGTGCTCGCCGGCGAGCTTGGTCACGCCGTACGGGCTGTAGGGACGCGTCGGGGTGGTCTCGTCGGTGGGGTACGAGGCGGCCCGGCCGTAGACCGACGAGCTCGAGGCGTAGACCAGGCGCTGCACCGCGGACTGCCGGGTGGCCTCCAGCAGTCGCTGGGTGGCCAGGACGTTGGCGTCGGCGTAGACGGCGAAGCCGGTCTGCCAGGAGGCGCGCACGCCCGGCTGGGCCGCGAGGTGGAAGACGACGTCGACACCGTCGAGCAGCCGGTCGAGGTCGGTCGTGAGAAGGTCGTCCTGCACGAAGTCGATGCCGCCGGCATCCTGCAGGAGCCGGAGGTTGTCCTTCTTGAGCGCGGGGTCGTAGTAGTCCGTGAGGACGTCCACGCCGCGGACGTCGTGTCCGAGTGCGAGCAGCGCTTCGGCGGTGTGGCTGCCGACGAAGCCTGCGACACCGGTGACCAGGGCTCGCAAGGTGACTACCTCTTCACGTGGGGATGGGCCCCCGAGGGGCCGCCGTCCGGGCGACCTGGCGCGCCGTCGGGGTCCGACGCTGCACCTAGAGTAGGCGGTTCTGCGGGCGTCGGTCGTCGCCCGAACGGGCGAAGGGCGCTGTTCCAGCCGTGAGAGTGATGCACGTCATGGGGCGGTTCGCCGCCAGCGGCACGGAGCGGCAGCTGGCCGGGATGCTGCTCGCAGCGGTGCGCACCGGGGCCTGGGAGCCCACGCTGTGCGTCCTGCGCTCGGGCGAGAGCTACGCCCAGACCCTGTCCGCGGCCGGCATCCCGCTGGTCGAGTTCGACCACCCCTCCGACGTCGACCCCCGACGGCTGGCCGGGCTCGCGCGGCGCCTGCGCAGCGGGCACTACGACGTCGTGCACTCCTCCCTCTACGGCGCGAACGCCATCACCCGGCTGAGCCTGCTGGGCCCGGGCCGGCCGCCCGTCGTCGTGTCGGAGCGCCGGGTCGAGGACTGGCGGTCAGCGCCGGCCCGGGCGCTGGACCGGGCACTGCGGCCGGTCACCGACGAGTGGATCGGCAACTCCGCGGACGTCGGCGAGTTCGTCGTGCGTGCCCACGGCGCCCCCCGCGAGCGCGTGCACGTCATCCGCAACGGCATCGACACGACGGTGTTCTCCCCGCGAGGACCGCACGCGCGCGTCGACGGCCGGCCCCTGCGCATCGGCGCGGTCGGTCGCCTGGTGCCGGTGAAGGGCTTCGACGTCCTCGTCGAGGCCGCGCGCCGGCTGTCCGGCACCCTGGACGCGGAGTACGTCGTCGTCGGTGAGGGCCCCGAGCGCGAGGCGCTCGAGCGCCGCGCCGTGGGCCTGCCGGTGACCTTCCCGGGCGAGCGGCGAGAGCCGGCCGCCGTCGCGGAGTTCCTGCGCACCCTCGACGTCTTCGTGCTGCCGTCGCGGTCCGAGGGCCTGCCGAACGTCGTGCTCGAGGCCGCGGCCTGCGGCGTGCCGGTCGTCGCCACGCGGGCGCCCGGCATCGAGGGCGCCGCGGAGAACGCCCTGCTCGTCGCTCCCGACGACGTCAGCGCTCTGGCGGAGGCCATCCGCACGCTGGCCCTCGACCCCGTGCCGGCCCGGCCGCTGGGCGTGCAGAGCTTCGAGGCGGTGGCACAGGCGCACGCGGAGGTCTACCGGCGGGCTCTGGCTCGACGCCGGCCCTCCGCCGTCCGCTCGTCGGGTGGTGCGGCCTAGCGGCGGGCTGCCGTCGGCGCGCGCCGTGCCGCCGAAGGGCGCGAGCGGCACAGTGCGTGCTCGTACGCCGCGAGCGTCCCGTCGACCGAGCGGTCCCAGCTGAAGCGGTCGCGCAGCGCGGCTCCCACGGCCCGGCCGCCCTGCGCCTCGGCCTGCGGGTCGGCCAGCGCCCGGCGCAGGGCGTCGCGCAGCGAGGCGGCGTCACCGCTGCGGAACAGGCGGCCGCCCGGTCGGTCGGCACCCAGCAGCTGCACGTGCACGGGGATGTCGCTGAGCACCAGCGGGCGGTCGTGCGCTGCGGCCTCGAGCACGGTCAGCGGCATGCCCTCGAGCGTGGAGCTCTGCACGAACAGCCGGGCGTGCGCGTAGGCGCTCTGCAGCTGGTCGCCGTAGAGGTAGCCGGGCAGGGCGACGTCGGGCAGCGCGGCAGCCTGGGCCTGCACCTGCGCGACGTAGTCGCCGGTGAAGCTGTTGCCGCCCACGACGAGCAGGCGGGGGCGCTCCGCCGCCTCGAGACCGGCGTAGGCCTCGAGCAGCAGGTGGGCGCCCTTCTCGGGCACCAGGCGGCCGACGCTGAGCAGGTAGTCGTCGGGCGCGACGCCGAGGCCCTCGAGCGCCTGTGCACTGCTCGGGCCCGCGGGCGTGACGCCGTTCGGGACGTAGGCGGTGTCGACGCCGTAGCGCTCGCGGTAGAAGTCGTGCAGCGCCTGCGCCACCACGATCGTGCGGCTCGGCACGAACGCGCTCAGGCGGGCGCTGGCCTGCAGCGCCATGCGCGCCCCGAGACCCCACTTCTCCCGGGCGAAGTCGAGGCCGTGCACGGTCAGCACCACCTTGCCGCGCCCGGCAGCGCGCGACAGCGGGCTGATCGCGCCAGGACCGACCGCGTGGTAGTGCACGATGTCGTAGCCCTCGCGGGCGGCGTGAGCGGCGGCGACGGCCGTGTGCGACAGCGCGTCGAGCCGACGGCTCGGGATGCCGGGCAGGACCACCCGGCGCATGCCCCGGTAGTGCGTGCCCTGCGAGCGGTCGCCGTAGTGCGGCCGGCAGTAGACCGACACCTCGTGCCCACGCTCGACCAGGCGTGCGCCGATCTCCTCCACGTGGCGCTCGACGCCGCCGTAGGTGGCCGGCAGGCCGCGGCAGCCGAGCATCGCGATCCTCACCGGCGCGCTCCGACCAGGTCGCCGGTCGGCCGTCCCCAGGCGCGCTCGGGTGAGCCGGGTGCGGGGCGCGCGAAGCGGCCGGTGGCGGAGGCCGCCGCCAGGAAGGTGAACAGGTAGAGCAGGACCACGACCTGGCTGATGAGGTTGCCGCCGACGCTGCCGACGAGGAAGGCGGCGGTGCAGCCCAGCGCGCCGACGGCGAGCCCGCGGCCCAGACCGGGCGGCTGGGTCCGGTAGGCGCGCAGCCCGATGCTGACCGCCGCCAGCAGGACGGCCAGGTACGCCAGCAGCCCGAGCGTGCCCGTCTCGACGTACATCCGCACGAAGTCGTTGTGCGGTGGCAGGACCCGCTCCCCGAGGAAGTCGGAAGCCCCTGGGCCGATGCCCAGCAGCTCGTGACCGCGGGCGCCGCGCAGGACCAGCAGCCAGTGGTCGACGCGCCACAGCAGGGAGTTGCCCGGGGTGCCGATGACGCTCTGCGACTGGGACAGGTCGGCGATCCGGGCGAGCACCGAGGGCGCGACGACCGGGATGGCGAGCAGCCCGGCAGGCAGAAGCAGGAGCAGCACCCGCGACTGGAGGACGCCGACGACCAGGATCCCGACGACGAGCGTCACCCAGCTGCCCCGGGAGTAGGTCATGATCAGCGCTGCGGTGCCGCCGGCGAGCACGAGGGCGACGAACAGGCGCGACCCTCCGCGCAGGTGGCGCAGCACGGCGGCGCCCATGACCAGGAGCAGCACGAGGTAGAAGCCGAAGGAGTTGGGGTGCACGAACGTGCCGGTCACGCGGCCCAGCCCGTTGGCCGAGCGCAGGAAGGAGCCGGTGGACAGCTGGAGCGCGGCCACCAGCATCGGCACGAGGGCGGAGGCGTAGCAGGCGAGCAGCACCCGGCGGACGCGCGCCTCGGAGGTGAGCAGCTGCTCCACGGCGAGGAAGACGGCCACGGCGGCGGCCAGTCGCGCCACCTGCAGGACGCTGCGCACGGGGTCGCTGGACAGCCCCGCACTGATCGTCATGATGACGAGCAGGGCGATGCAGCACCTGCCCATCCAGGAGATCGGCCGCAGCGTGCCGGCGCGCACCTGCGCGCCCAGCCAGACCATGACGCCCAGCACGATCAGTGCGGCCACCGCGCTCGCGAGCACGGGAGCGCCGCCGGTCGCCGTCGTGATGTCGAGGATCGGACGGACCACGAGCACGACGAGCAGGAACGCCTCGAAGCGCCCGAGCAGCACCACGGCGAGCAGCCCGCCGAGCAGGACGGCGATGCGCAGCAGGGTCGGCGTGCCGAAGCCCTGCTGGCCGGCGCTGACCCCGATGTCGATCGACAGCGCCAGGAGCACGAGGGCCGCCAGGACGCCCGGCCAGGACCGGGGCTCGGCCGGCGGAGCCTCCCGCGGCGGCAGGCTGGTGCGCCGCCGTCCCGGGGTGATCCGCCGAGCGCTGGGACCGACGCCCCGCCCGGGGAGGCTGACGGACGTCATGGTCACGACCCCCTCGATGTGTCGTCGTCGACCGCGCGCCGCGGAGGGCGGTCGGTCCGGACCGGGTGCAGGGAGCTGGTCTGTCCAGGCACGCGCCGGGCCGTGAGGTCCCGAGCCTACCCGTCACCACCGGGCCCGCACGTCCACGCACGGGTGATGTGCGCCAGGTTCAGCCCTGCGCAGGCAGGACGAGCTGCGCCCGCGGCTCGAGCAGGCTCAGGCGGCGTCCCGGCGACGTGGTGACGGTGCTGCTGCGCAGCTCCAGCCGGGAGTCCTCCTCCAGCTGGAAGACCGTGCCGGGCGCGGTCCCGTCGACGAAGCGGCAGGCCGTCATCACGACCTGAGCCCCCTCCCCCAGCCAGACCTGTGCGGCCGACCCCGTCCCGCCCCGGCTCACCGGACGGGAGCCGGAGCACCCGGTGACGATCGTGTCCGTCGCCCAGAAGCGGAAGTTGCGCTTGTTGTCCTCGGCGGTGGCCCGTACGAGGGTCGTCCGCGTCGACTTCAGGTCGTAGCCACCGTCCGTGCTGCCGGTCGCCCGGGTGTCCTCGAAGTGGACGTCGGAGACGCCACGCTCGGTGGCGAAGCCGTCCCCGTTCCAGTAGTCGCTGGTGGTGTCCCGGGAGCCGGCCATCGTGACCCGGCGCAGCACGACGTGGGAGGCGCGGCCCTGCAGCGCCACGCCCATGGCGAAGCGGTCGCGGTCCTGCTGGAGGGAGTCGGCGACGACGTCCTCGAGCAGGATGCGGGTGGAGTCGTAGCGCAGGCGGACGGCCGACTTCGAGAAGCCGGCCACGGCCACACGACGGACCGTGAGCCCGGTGACGCTGGCGGTCGGCTGCTTCTTGGCCCTGAGGTTGTCGAGGAAGAAGCGCACGTTCGTCGCGCTCATGTCGGAGATGCTGATGTCCGCGGACTCGCCGCCGATGACGAAGGCCGAGCCGACCGAGGTGAAGTCCATGTCCCGGAAGGCGAGGTGGCGGGCGCCGCCCTGCAGCTCGAAGACCTGGTGCCCGACGCTCCCGCCGGGGCGGTACGGCGTCACCCGCCGACCGACGAACTGCGCGCGGGCCGGCCGGCCCGCTGCGTCGACGCCGGAGATGACCACCGGCGCGCCGGGGGCGCCGCCGCTGCGCAGGTCGAGGGTCTTGGTCGACCGGTAGGCACCGGCGTCGGCCCGCAGCCAGATGCGCCCGCCCTTCGGGCGCGCCGCCAGGAAGCGCGGCAGCGCCGAGAGGTCACCGGCGGAGGCCCAGCTGCTGCCGTCGCGCGCGCCTGAGCCCGTCGGCGTGATGTGCAGCGGCGCGAGGCCGCCGCCGGGCAGTGCCGGGCTGGTCGCGGGCGCGGGCTTGCCCGCCGCAGGCTTGCCCGCCGCAGGCTTGCCGACCGCAGGCTTGCCGACCGCAGGCTTGCCGGCCGCAGGCTTGCCGGCCGCAGGCTTGCCGGTCGCAGGCTTGCGGGTCGCGGGCCTGCCGGCAGCGGGCTTCGTCGTTCCGGGCTTCGCCGTCGTGGGCCTGGCCGTCGTGGGCCTGGCCGGCGTGGGCTTGGCGACCGGAGGCTTGGCGACCGGAGGCTTGGCGACCGGAGGCTTGGCGACCGGAGGCTTGGCGACCGGAGGCTTGGCCGCCGCCTTGGTGACCGCGAAGGCCAGTGGACCCCGCGTCGCGCCGGCGGCCGGCACGGCGCCGATCCCGAGCAGCAGCGCCGCTCCGGTGACGACGGCCCCTGCGCGCAGGGCGCGCCTGCGCCCCGGCGCACGGTCGGCGGAGTCCGGCCGACCGGGGAGAGCGCGGCCCCGGGTCGGGGTCGCGGCGGCGGGGGGCACGGCGGGGTCGGCGGTCATGGCTCGGACGTCGACGCGCTCGTCGCCGCCCTGGCTCACCCGACCGAGTGATGCTGCGCGCTCCTGCAGGGTCGCCGGCCCGCCCGGGCGCACGTGGCGCCCTACATTGGGAGCCGGCTCGACGCCGTGCTGCTGCCGAGGACTGCTCCCGGCGGTCCCCGCCACCGCCGCAAGGAGTGCAGATGACGGCCACCGGCCCGCCGCCGGGAGACGGCGCGGCGCCGGCGGCCCTCGACGAGCTGGCCGAGGACGCGCCCGAGTTCCAGCACCCCGTGCTGCGGCGGCTGCAGCGGACCACCAGCGTCGGCGACGGGGCCCGGCGCGGCGCCGGCTGGGCCGCCGGCAGCAAGGTGATGGCGCAGCTGCTGCAGTTCCTCGGCATCATCGTCACGGCGCGGCTGCTGACGCCGGAGGACTACGGCAAGGCCGCGATCGTCATCCCGCTCACCGCCTTCGCCGGCATCTTCAGCTCCCTGGGGCTGGGCAGCGCCGTGATCCACGCCCGGCGGGTCACCGAGTCGCTGCTGTCGACCGCCTTCTGGCTCAACGCCGTGACGGGGCTGCTGCTCACGGGCCTGTTCGCCGCCCTCGCCACCCCCTTCGCGCAGCTGTTCCGCGATCCCGAGCTGGTGCCGCTGCTGCTGATCGCGAGCCTCAACTTCACCCTGAGCCTGGACACGGTGCACCTGTCGCTGCTCGAGCGGACGCTGCGGTTCAAGCAGCTGGCGCTGCTGGAGACGATCGGGACGGTGGTGAGCATCGGCACCATCGTGGTCGCGGCCCTGCTCGGCGCCGGCGCCTACAGCATCATCCTGGGTCCGCTGGCCTACACCGTCGCGCGGACCGTGCTGACGTGGTCGGTCGTGCGCTGGGTGCCCCGGGCGCGGCCCGACCGCGAGCGGCTGCGCGAGCTGTGGAGCTTCACCCGCGGGATCACGGGCTTCAACCTGCTCGTGTTCTGGTCGCGCAACGCCGACAACCTGCTCCTGGCGCGGTTCGTGTCGCAGGTCGAGCTGGGCAACTACAGCCGCGCCTACAACGTCATGAAGCTGCCGGTCAGCCAGATGCAGGTCGTCATGGGACGCGTGCTGTTCCCCGCCCTGACCCGCCTGCGCGACGACCGCCCCCGGCTCGGCCGCGCGTGGCTGCGGGCGCTGTCGCTGGCCGGCATGGTCATCGCCCCCCTGACGCTGGGGATGGCGGTGGCGGCTCCCGCGATGGTGGAGGTGCTGTTCGGCCCGCGCTGGCTCGGCATGGTCGTCGTCCTGCAGATCCTGGCGGTGTCGGCGCTGCCGCAGACCCTCACGACGACGGTCGGTGCGGTGATGCGGGCCACCGGGGCGACGGACGCGCTCTTCCGGCTGGGGGTCGCCACGGCGGTCTCCAGCCTGGTCGCCATGCTCGTCGGCCTGCCGTGGGGGTCGGTGGGCGTCGCCACGGCGCTCGCGGTCAAGGCCTACCTGGAGGTCCCGTACTTCTTCCGGCCGTGCCTGCGCCAGACCGGGCTGTCCTGGCGACAGGTGGTCCGTGCGCTCCGCGGCGTCTGGGGCGCCTGCGTCGCCCTGGCGGCCGTCGGACTGGCTCTGCGCTACGGGATGGACGACGCACCGGCCTGGCAGGTGCTGCTCGCGCAGGTGGCCGGCTGCGCGCTCGCCTACGTCGGCGCGCTGGCCCTGCTCGACCGTGCCGGGCTGCGAGAGCTGTGGCGCCTGGGAGGCTCCCGGCGCAGCAGGGCGCGCTCAGCCGCCTAGCCGCCGCCGGGCCGCGTGCCGCAGCCGTCCTGGCAGCCGGCGCAGCGGAGGCCGCCGCTCGGACCAGGCGCTCAGGAGCAGCAGGGAGCGCCAGGGCTCGCGCTGGAGCTGCGCCGAGCCGGCCCGCCAGGAGTTGAAGGGCAGCGCCCGGCGACCCGGCGCCAGGCGCCGGAGCAGCTGCCGGGGCGGCAGCGGCCCGGCCAGCCGGTAGACCGGCGGGTAGCTCTCCTCCTCCCACGGGAAGCTGCCCCACGCCGCTGCCTCGGCCGAGGTGGGGTGCGACCAGAAGGCCTGCAGCACGTCCCAGGCCGGACCGGCCAGGTCGACGTGCAGGTGCTGTGCGGTCAGCCCGTCGCAGCAGCCCTGCACGACGTCGGCGATGACGTCGCGGACGTCCTGCAGCCCCCAGTCGAGGACGGGACCGTTGACGGGGGCGCTGAGGACCGGCACCACCCGCGTGCCCTCGCGGCGGTAGCCGAGGGTGCGGCCCTCCGTCCCGGCGCAGAACATCTCGAGCACCACGTTGGGTCGCTCCAGCCGCCGCGGGTCAGGAGCGCGTCCCCGGTCGCGGTCGAACAGCCAGGCCGACAGGACGGGTGGGCAGGCCCCCTGCCGGACCAGGCGCGCCCCGGAGTACAGCCCGAGGAACAGGTGCTCGACGGGCGCACCCCCGACGTGCCGCACGAGCGCGTCGAACGCGCGCGCCGAGTGCCCGCGCCAGCCCAGGTCCACCAGTGCCGACCGGTGTCCGGTCTCGGCGAAGCCCTCCTGGCGGACGTAGTCGCTCGCCAGGTCGAGGCTCTCGCGGGCGGCCTCGAGCACCCGCGACCGCAGCGGCTCGCGCTGCAGCTCGGCGGACAGCCGGGCGGCCTCGGGCTCCGAGAGCACCCGGTCGACCCGGTCGGGTGCGGCCCATCCCAGACCGGCGGCGCGCCACAGGTGCTCGGCGTCGAGCCCGGCCCGCGCCAGGGCGGTGCGCGCGGTCGAGTCCGGCTTGGGGACCAGCCACGAGGTGAGCACCTCGTCGGACACGGCACCGGCGGCCAGCACCCATGCCTGGCGCGATCCGTGCAGGTAGCGGCACTCCACCTCGGGGGCGAGAACCTCGAGCACCGGCCGCGCCGTCTCGAGGAGCACCTGCCCGTCGCGGGCGACGAAGTACAGCCTCGTCAGCCCGCGGGCACGAGCCTGCGCCGCCAGCCAGAGGGCGTAGCTGATCAGCACCGGAGCGGCGACACCGGCAGCCACCTCGGCCACCGCCGGGGACACCCCCGCCTCGGCGGCCCGCAGGCGCGCCAGGCGCGACGACCCGGCGAGCCAGGCGCCGAAGCCGGCCGTCTCGCCGGGTCGCGCGTCGAGCAGCTTCTCGTAGCGGTCGAGGGCGGCCTCGGGGCGGTGCACGCCGGACCAGCCCTCGGCCTGCGCGCGGGCGACGTCGGCGCGACGGTTGTCACCGGTGTGGCTGAGCTGCGACCCCGGCAGCGCGAGCGCCTGCCCGACGGCGGTGAACAGCCCGCCCCGGCTCTTGCTGGCCCCCATGTCCGCGGAGGAGAAGACCCGGTCGCCGTCGACGAGCAGGTCCTGGCGCTGCAGCAGCTCGCGCACGAAAGCACCGGTGTGCGGCGTGTCGGAGACGAACACGACGAGGCCGTCGGGCGTCTCGGCGCGAGCCTGGTCGAGCAGGCGCGCCGCTCCGGGAACCGCGACGGACAGCGCGCGCTCGACGTCCTGCTCGGTCTCCACGAACAGCGCGACGTCGCCCGCCGGCAGCGCGAGCACGTGCGCGACCTCCTCGTACACCTCCCGCAGCCGTGGGGGCCGGCCGGACAGCGTGTGCAGCCGCGGCTCGGCCCGGACCCGTGCGGCCGTGAAGGCGCCCGCCGGAGCGGCCAGTCGACCGGCCGCCAGCAGGCGGTCGGCGACCAGGTCGAAGACGGCGGCGGGGCGGCCGGTGCGCCGGGTCAGGACGGTGTCGAAGACGTCGAAGGAGCGGCGAGGGGCCGGCTCGGGGGACCTGGGCACGACGAGCACCTGCTCGAGGCGCGGTGGAAGACCCGTCGGGGAGCGGCGGTCCTGAATGCTCGTCACGCTCCGTGTCTACCCGCACCGGACGGCGGGAGGCCGTCGCCGTGACCAGGAACACCCGACCGGAGCAGTGAGGCGGGCTCGCCGGCCGCGTACGCGGCGATGGCGGCGCTGGCCGGCCTCGACGGCGGCTGCGCCGACCCCCAGAAGCGGGTGCGTATCCGGGCGAGCCGCTCGGTCTCCAGCGGGGCCAGCGCCCGGCCGTCGGCCAGGACCGCGCACAGCTCGGCGAAGGAGTCGGCCCGCACACCGACGACGTTCTCCTCGAAGGGGAAGGCGAGGTCGCGGTCCTGGGCGACGTAGCGCTCGAAGTCGAAGGCGTACACGACCACGCCGGAGTCCGCGAAGGCGATGTAGTCGTAGAGCAGGCTGCTGTAGTCGGTGATCAGGCAGTCGACGTCGGCGAGGACCGGGTAGAGGTCGAGGTCCTCCGGCCAGACCACGATGTTGTCGTAGTCGGCGACGGCGCCCGCGACCGAGGCCGCGGAGAAGGGGTGCAGCTTGAGCAGCAGCACGGCGTCGGTGGCGGCCAGGGCCGCCGACAGTGCGGCGACGTCCGGCACGGCCTCGGAGAACAGGTCGGCGTCGTCGTCGCGCAGCGTCGGTGTGTAGAGGTAGGTCGTGCGGCCGGCGCAGCGCTCGCGCAGCGCGTCGTAGTCCCCGAACGACAGGCACAGCTCGCGGAAGGACGCGTCGACGTACGGGTCGAGGCGCGGGTAGCCCAGGACCGGGCAGCGCTCGAGCGGCACGTCGAAGCAGCGCGCGAAGTGCGCGGCCATGTCGGGCGAGGTCGCGAGCACGAGGTCGGGTCGGCGGAAGCGGTGCAGGGACCGCAGGTAGACGTCGGGGCGCCACCGGGCGGCGTACAGCTGCGCGTTGGCCCCGACCCGGGCGCCGCGCAGGATGTTCTTGATCCCGACGCCGTGCCACAGGTTCAGCACCCGCGCGCCGCCGGTGAAGGCGAAGTTGGTGTCGCTGCCGTCGTTGGCGACGACGTGGAACTGCGCGCTCGCCGCGGCGCGCACCCCCGCGGGGGACCAGCGCAGCTCGCACCGGTAGCCCCGTCCGCGCAGCAGGGCACGGGTGGCGGGGCTGCCGGTCAGCCAGGTGCAGGTGACGTCCGGCCGGAAGTGCGACATCCACAGGAACAGGTACTTCGGGTTGCCCGAGAAGCCGTCCTGCGGGGCGCCGAACACCCAGGTGCCGGGTGTGCGCGGGAGCAGGAAGGACAGCGGGAACAGCAGGCAGCGCTGCAGCAGGACGAGCAGGACCTTCACGCGACCCGCTCCCCCGCCGGCAGCGGCCGCACGCCGTCCCGCGCCCGCGGCAGGGGCCCGGGCCACCGCACGGGCCGGCGGTCGATCTCGGCCATGATCCGCTGCCGGGCGCCGCCCTCGGGGTGCTTGTGGAACAGCGCGCGCACCCGCGCGCGCTCGGACCGGTAGGGGTCGGCCCCCGACAGCTCGGCCTCGAGCGCCTCGAGCAGCGCCTCGGCGGTCACCACCTTGGCCCCCGGCGTGTTGTCGGCGTAGTCGAACAGGAAGCCGCGGGCCCCCTCGTACTCCTCCAGGTCGACCGGGTTGAACAGCATCGGCCGGTCGAGCAGCAGGAAGTCCATGTAGATCGAGGAGTAGTCGGTGATCAGGACGTCGACGTGCTGCAGCAGGGCGTTGGTGTCACCGAAGACCGTGTCGTCCGCGGCCTGCACGCGGGGCGATCCCACGCGGGCGATGGTGGCGCGGGCGGCGTCGGCCTCGTAGTAGTGCGGACGCACCAGCAGCGTCGCGTCGTGGCGCTCCAGCAGGGCGACCAGCGGCGCGGGGTCCATGCCGGGGATCGGCAGGTAGTCCTCCAGCAGCGCCCAGTCGCGGAAGGTCGGGGCGTAGAGCACGGTCCGGCCACGCAGCACCGGGTGCGACGCTGCCAGCGCCGGATCGGCAGGACCGATGATCAGGTCGTTGCGGGGCACGCCCGCCGGCCAGATGTCGGCGAGGGGCACCTGGTAGGCCGCCGACCAGAACGTCGCCTCCAGGTCGGAGGAGCAGACGACATGGGCGTACGTGCGGGTCTCGCGGTCCAGCGCGGCGACGTCGACCTCACGCTTGGAGTAGCCCATCGTCTTCGGCCCCACCCCGTGGGTGAGCTGCACGAAGCGGCACAGCGCCGAGTAGCCCACCAGCCCGACGTCCCGGCGGGAGTGCGAGACGAGGAACAGCCGGGCGCGCAGGCCCAGCACGAGCGCGCGCAGGGTGTTGGCCCGCACGACGCGTCCAGGGTGCTCGGCCTGCACCGCGGCGAACACCGACGGCGACGTGGTGAACCAGTACGGCCGCCACCCGTCCTGCCCGCAGGCGTGCAGGAACAGCTCGCGCGGGTTGCCGGCGAACTTCGTGCCGTCGTCACCGCCGAACACGAGCAGCCTGCGGCTCTTCGGGACCAGGTAGTCCAGGGCGGTGACGGCCGCGGTGAGCAGGACGCGCACCGCGGCGCGGGCAGGGGTGGCCCATCCGCCGGTGCGGGCACGGCGGTTGACGCCGGAGCCGGGAGCGCCCGTCACGGGACGCGCGACGGTGTGACGCGGGGCACGGGTCGGGTCCTCCTCAGCGCCTGCGGCCAGGCGGAGGGTCCTGTCTACCCGGTGGTGCGGCAGCAATGTCCACCTTGCGGGTGGTCCCGAGCGGCCACCGGGCACCTACCATCGACAGACGCGCGGCCGCAACAGGTGGTCTCGGCGCACTCCCCTCCAGCTCGGAAGAGGCACTCGTATGTCCACCCCAGTCCTGCGCACCGTCGCGGTGGTCCTGGCCGGCGGGAGCGGCTCGCGCGTCGGGCTCAACATCCCCAAGCAGCTGCTCAAGGTCGCCGGACGCACGATCATCGAGCACACCGTCGAGGCGCTGCACGCGTGCGACGAGATCGACGAGATCCTGGTCGTCATGGCTCCCGACTTCGTCGCGGACGCCGAGCGCCTGCTCGTGCGGGCCAGCCTGCCGAAGGTCACCCGCGTGCTCCCCGGTGGCAACGACCGCAGCGCCTCCACCCGCCGGGCGCTGGACGCGCTGGGCGACGAGGAGTGCAACGTGCTGTTCCACGACGCCGTGCGACCGCTCGTCTCCCGCCGGGTGGTGCGCGAGTGCGTGCAGGCGCTGCGGACGCACGAGGCGATCGACGTGGCGACGCCGTCCGCCGACACGATCGTGCGGGTCGGCCCGGACGACAACATCGCCGACATCCCCGACCGGCAGTGGCTGCGCCGCGGCCAGACCCCGCAGGGGTTCCGGCTGTCGGTCATCCGGCGGGCCTACGACCGTGCGGAGGCCGACGGCCGCTTCACCGCGACCGACGACTGCGGCGTCGTCCTGCACTACGTGCCCGAGGTCCCGATCCACGTCGTGCCGGGTGACGAGCAGAACATGAAGGTGACCTACCCGGTCGACCTGTTCCTCATGGACAAGCTGTTCCAGCTCAGCTCCCACGGCGCCGTGCCGCGCACCGACGCCGACCACGCTGCGCTGCTCGGCGGCAAGACGGTCGTGGTGCTCGGCGGCAGCTACGGCATCGGCGCCGACGTCGCCGACATGGCCCGGGCGGCCGGCTGCCAGGTCTTCGCCTTCGGCCGGTCCACGACCGGTACCCACGTCGAGGACGCCGAGTCCGTCGCCGACGCGCTGCGCTCGGCGCACGCCGCGACCGGGCGCATCGACGCGGTCGTGCTCACCGCGGCGGTGCTGGTCAAGGGGCACCTGGTCGAGATGGACGCCGCCTCGGTGCAGAACCAGATCGCCGTGAACTTCCTGGCCCCGGTGAACGTCGCCCGCGCCGCGCAGCCGTACCTCGCCGAGACCCGCGGGCACCTGCTGTTCTTCACCTCCAGCTCCTACACCCGCGGCCGGGCCGACTACGCGCTCTACTCCTCCACCAAGGCCGCTGTGGTCAACCTGACGCAGGCACTGGCCGACGAGTGGATGACGCACGGCATCAGCGTCAACGTGCTGAACCCCGAGCGGACCCGGACGCCGATGCGCCTGGAGGCGTTCGGCGACGAGCCGGTCCACACGCTGCTCGACAGCTCGTCGGTGGCGGCCACCGCGCTCGACGTGCTCGTCGGCGACCTCACCGGGCAGGTGTTCGACGTCCGGCTGCCCTCGTCGTCGGCCGACGGCGTCGACCCGCGGGTGCCCGAGGCCGACGTCATCGCCCGCGCGGTGTCCGAGGTGGAGGCGGCCGTCGAGCTCGAGGCGCTCGGGACGGTGCACATCCCCTCGGACGACGTCAGGGCCTGAGCGCCGCGGGCCCGGACGCCGGACGGGTCCCCAGCCGCAGGCCGTCGAGCAGCCGGGCCGTGCTGCGGTCGTCCAGGAAGCGGTGGAAGCGCAGCCGGGCGCGGCGGCGCTCGTCGGCCATCGGGTCCCGACCCTCGAGCACGTCGCCCAGCGCTGCGAGGAGCTGGTCGACGTCCTCGGCGAAGGGGCCGGGCACCCACTGCTCGTACGGCTCGAGGTTGAGCCCCCTGCCGTCGCGGTAGTCCTGGGCGTCCGGGAAGGCGAAGACCATCGGCCGGTCGAGCAGCAGGTAGTCGACCCACACCGAGGACATGTCGGTGATCAGGCCGTCGAAGGCCGCGAGCGCCGGGTACAGCGTCAGGCCCCTGTCCTCCAGCTCGCCGGGCCGCAGCACGCGCAGCGCCCGGTGGTCCTCGGCGGCGAAGGCCTGGGCGTCCCGGGGGTGGACCTTGACGACCACCCGGGCGCCCCGCTCGTGCAGCCAGTCGTCGATGCGGCGCAGCTCCTGCGGGCTGTACGGCAGCCCGGAGCGCGCACCGGCCACGTCGACGCGGTGCTCCGCGCCGTACTGCCCGACGCGGTAGCTCGGCATCCACACCAGGGTCGGCCGGTCGGCCTGCTCGCCGAGCAGCGCTGCCCGTACGGACGTGCGGTCGGCCCGCAGCATGCGGTCGTTGCGCGGCGCGCCCACGATCGGCACCTGCAGCGGCGGCAGGCCGAACTCGGCCGCGCGGTAGGCCCGGCCGACGGTGGAGCAGACGGGCGCGAAGGTGCACGCCAGGCCGCCGCGGCCCTCGAAGCGGCCGGTGACCTTCGTGGGCGGCTCGCCGTGCCACAGCGCGACGACCTGCTGCGACGCGGGCGGGACGCGGCTGCCGTACAGCCGGCCGGTGGTCATCGCCGTCGAGGCCCGCAGGAAGCGCAGCCGTCCGCGCAGGGAGCGCAGCGGGACGGTGCGCACGGGCCCGGCCAGGGACTCGAGCGTCGCTGCTCGGCGGGGGTCCTCCAGCAGGACCGTCACGTCGACGTGCCGCCGCCGGCACTCCTCGATCACCGCGAGGACGCCGTCCTCGACGTCGACGCTGCTGTGCAGCACGACGGTGCCGGGCGCCTTGGGGACCAGCCTGTTCACCAGGTCGAGGACGCGGTAGTAGGCCGTGCGACCGACGGCCCGGCTCGTCGGCAGTCGTCCCCCACCGCCGATCGGAGGGAAGGCCGTCCCGGCGCTGCCGGCGTCGCCGGGAGAGACGTCGGCGCCGGCGGGGACCGGCGACGGCGTCCCGGCGGGTCCCGACGACGGCGTCACGGGCGGGATGCTCGGGATGGACGGCACTGGCTCTCTCTCTGGCAGGGCAGGGCGATCCGCCCGGGGACGACGCCCCCCGCGCGGTTGCTGGCGCTGAGCCTCCTGTCCACCGCGTGGCGTGCCACACCGAGGGAGGTCCGACTACCGGGCGTCACCCGACGGTGTGTGTGCGATCTGGCGAGAGCAGGGCACCATGGGGGGATGCTCCACTCCGCACGCCGTCGGTCGCGGTGACCGCGGCACCCAGCCTGCACGCCCGGGACGGGGAGCGCACGAGCAACGCTACTCTGCGCGACCGCGTCAGCACGACATGGCGGCGCGGTCGAGGCAGCCGGGCGCTGCCGCTGCTCGCGGCGCTGCTGCTGCCCATCCCGTTCCTGCTCGTCGCGCACCAGCTGTACTTCTGGGACATCGGGCCCTTCGACTCACCTCGCTGGGCCGTCAACTCCGACCGCTCGTTCATCGAGATCTTCGGCTACCTGCAGCTGGCGGCGGCTGTCGTGCTGCTGCTCCTGCTGTGGGCGCGGCACCGGCGCGGGCTGTTCGCCGGCTCCTGGGCGGTGGTGCTCGCCGTGGTCGTCCTGGACGACTCCCTGCGCCTGCACGAGCGCGGCGGCGCTGCGCTGGTGGACCGGGGTGCGGTGCCCTCGGGCCTCGGCCTGCCGGCGCAGGCCCTCGGGGAGCTGGCGGTCTGGGCGGCCCTCGGCGTCGCGATCGTGATCCTGCTGGCGCTGGTGTACCGCGCGAGCGACCCCGCTGACCGCTTCGACAGCCGGTGGCTGGCGGGACTGATGCTGCTGCTCGTCTTCTTCGGGGTCGGGGTGGACGTCGCGCACGAGGTGGTCGAGGAGCTGACCGACAACAGCGTGGTCGACCTGCTGGTCACCTTCGTCGAGGCCGGTGGCGAGCTGGCGGCCATGTCGACGCTGCTCGTCTTCGTGGTCCACATGTCCCGCCGCTCGACGTCCCGGTCCTCGACGTCCTGACACCGGCCGCCGTCGCACGGGCGCCGTGACGCCCGGGCCCTGACTGGAGCGGCCGTGACGGCAGCGGCCGTCAGTCCCGCTCGCCCAGGGCCAGCAGCCGCAGGTCTCCCGCACCGACGGCGCGCAGGCTCTCGACCACGCGCGTCCGTGGCGCGGGCGGGACGACGACACCCGGCACGCTGGGCACGGCCAGGACCGCACAGCCCGCGGCCTGACCGCTGACCACCCCGGACGGGGAGTCCTCCAGGACGACGCAGCGCGAGGGGTCCACGCCCAGTGCGGCGGCTGCGCGGAGGTAGGGCTCGGGGGCGGGCTTGCCGCGCGTGACCTCGTCGCCGGCCACCGTGACGGCGAACGGCCCGACGCCGGAGGCGAGCATCGCGTCCACCAGGACGCGGTAGGACGAGGAGACCAGCGCCTGCGGCACCTCCTGCTCGGCCAGCGCCGCCAGCAGGCGGACGGCGCCGGGCATCAGGACCAGCTCGCCCGCGTACAGCTCGACCATGCGCTGCAGCAGCTCGCCCATCCCCTCCTCGGTCGACGCCGGCGTCACCGGGCAGCCCAGGTGCGACAGCAGCAGCGGGACGGCGAGGTCGAGCCGGGTCCCGACGATGGCGGTCTTCATCTCGGCGGTGAAGGTGCCGCCGCGGCGCCCGGCGAACTCCTGCTCGGCGACCGTCCAGAGCGGCTCGGTGTCGACCAGCAGCCCGTCCATGTCCCACAGGACCGCTCCCAGCGCCGACGGGGGCGTGCTCACCCGTCGTGCAGCCTTCGGGCGCACAGCAGCAGCACCAGCGCGCCGGCAGGCACGGCCGCGAGGTCGGCCACCGTGACGCCGTTGCCGTGGAACACCTCGACCAGGCTGGCGCCCTCGCCCGGCGCGTTGCTGAGCAGCCAGGCCGCGGCTCCGCCGCTCGCCAGCGCCACCGCGAACCCCTCGAGCCGCGGCACCGCGACAGCGCCCAGCGCCAGCACCGTCCCGGCCAGGAGCAGCGCGAGGGTCAGGACGTACAGGCGCTCGTCGCGGCTCGAGCCCGAGATCGACCACGGCAGCACCTCGGTGAGCGCGTCCATCACGGGGCGCCCCCTGCGCACGACAGCACGGGCCTTCCTCCGGGGTGTTCTGCAGGGCGGGAGGCCCTGCGGCGGACGGGCCGCGGACGCGTGCGGGCGGCCGGGCGGTGCCTCACCGGGCCGCGAAGTACTTCGCCTCCGGGTGGTGGGCGATGATCGCCGAGGTGGACTGCTCCGGTGTCAGCTGGAACTCCTCGCTCAGCTCGACCCCGATGCGGCCCCAGTCGAGCAGGTCGGCGACCTTGGTCTGGTCCTCGACGTCGGGGCAGGCGGGGTAGCCCCACGCGTAGCGGGCGCCGCGGTGCTCGAGCTTGAGGATGCCCGACAGGTCGCGGGCGTCCTCGCCGCCGAAGCCGAGCTCGGCGCGGACCCGGGCGTGCCACGACTCCGCCAGCGCCTCGGTCAGCTGCACCGACAGGCCGTGCAGCTCGAGGTACTCGCGGTAGGCGTTGCGCGCGAACATCTCCGCGGTGATCTCCGACACCCGGCGGCCCATGGTCACCACCTGGAAGGCGACGACGTCGGTCTCGCCCGACTCCTGCGGCCGCCAGAAGTCGGCCAGGCACAGGTGCCGGTCGCGCCGCTGACGGGGGAAGGTGAAGCGGCAGCGCTCGCCGCCCGAGGCCGGGTCGAGCACGATGAGATCGTCGCCCTTGGACACCGCCGGGAAGTACCCGTGCACGACGGCGGCCTGCATGATGCCCTCGGCCTGCACCTGCGCCAGCAGCGCGCGCAGCCGCGGCCGGCCCTCGCTCTCCACCAGCTCGTCGTACGTCGGCCCGCTGCCGCCGCGCGAGCCGCGCAGCCCCCACTGGCCGAGGAACAGCGCCCGCTCGTCGATCCACGGGGCGTAGTCGGCCAGCGCGATGCCCTTGGAGACCCGCGAGCCCCAGAACGGCGGCTCCGGCACGCGGTTGTCGGTCGCGACGTCGGAGCGGCCGACCGGCTCGGTGACCTCCTCCTTCGCAGCCCGCGCCTGGGCGATCGCGCGGGAGCGCGCGTGCCGGGCCCGGCGCTCCTCGTCCTTCGCCCGGCGCTCCGCGGACAGCTCGGGCGCGACGGCGCCGCGCTTGACGGCCATCAGCTCGTCCATGAGCCGCAGGCCCTCGAACGCGTCGCGCGCGTACTTCACGTCGCCCTCGTAGACCTCGTCGAGGTCCTGCTCGACGTACGCCCGCGTCAGCGCCGCGCCGCCGAGGATGACCGGGTACGTCGAGGCGATCCCGCGGGAGTTCATCTCCAGCAGGTTCTCCTTCATGACCACCGTCGACTTGACGAGCAGGCCGCTCATCCCGATCACGTCGGCGTCGTGCTCCTGCGCCGCATCGAGGATCGCCGACACCGGCTGCTTGATGCCGATGTTGATCACGGTGTAGCCGTTGTTGCTCAGGATGATGTCGACGAGGTTCTTGCCGATGTCGTGGACGTCGCCCTTGACCGTCGCGAGGACGATCCTGCCCTTGCCCTCCTGGCCCTCGACCTTCTCCATGTGGGGCTCGAGGTGGGCGACGGCGGTCTTCATGACCTCGGCGCTCTGCAGCACGAACGGCAGCTGCATCTCGCCGGAGCCGAACAGCTCGCCGACGACCTTCATGCCGGACAGCAGCGTGTCGTTCACGATCGCGAGGGGCGTGCGGCCCTCGGCCATCGCGGCGTCCAGGTCGGCCTCGAGGCCGTTCTTCTCCCCGTCGACGATCCGGCGCTGCAGGCGCTCGTCGAGCGGCAGCTCCATGAGCAGCTCGGCCCGCGACTTGGCGCTCGCCTGCGCGTCGACGCCCTCGAACAGGTCGAGGAACGCCGTCAGCGGGTCGTACCCGTCGCGCCGGCGGTCGTAGACGAGGTCGAGCGCGACCTCCCGCTGCTCGTCGGGGATCCGGTTCATCGGCAGGATCTTCGACGCGTGCACGATCGCGCTGGTGAGCCCGGCCTTCTGGCACTCGTGCAGGAACACCGAGTTGAGCACCACCCGGGCCGCGGGCTTGAGCCCGAAGGAGATGTTGGACAGGCCCAGCGTGGTGCCGACCTCGGGGCGGGTCTGCGACAGCCGGCGGATCGCCTCGATCGTCTCGATCCCGTCGCGGCGCGACTCCTCCTGGCCGGTGCCGAGGGTGAAGGTGAGGAAGTCGACGAGGATGTCGCTCGCGCGCATCCCCCACTCCCCCGTCAGCGTCGCGATGAGGCGCTCGGCGACCCGCACCTTCCAGTCGGCGGTGCGCGCCTGGCCCTCCTCGTCGATCGTCAGGGCGACCACGGCCGCACCGTGCTCCTTGACGATCGGCATGACCCGCGCGAAGCGGCTGTCGGGTCCCTCGCCGTCCTCGAAGTTGACCGAGTTGATGACCGCCCGCCCGCCCAGGCACTCGAGCCCGGCCTCGATGACGGGCGGCTCCGTGGAGTCGAGCATGATCGGCAGTGTCGACGCCGTCGCCAGCCGCGAGGCGGCGTCGCGCATGTCGAGCGCGCCGTCGCGACCGACGTAGTCGACGCACAGGTCGATGAGGTGGGCACCCTCGCGCACGGCCTCGCGGCCGATGTCGACGACCTTCTCCCAGTCGCCGGCGAGCATCGCCTCCCGGAAGGCCTTGGAGCCGTTCGTGTTGGTGCGCTCCCCGACCATCAGGACGCCGGCGTCCTGGCGGAACGGCACGGCGGCGTAGAGCGACGCGGCGGCCGGCTCGACCTGCGGGGTGCGGGGGGTCACCGCGCTCCCGCGCACGCGCTCGACGACCTGGCGGAGGTGCTCGGGCGTCGTGCCGCAGCAGCCGCCCACCAGCCCGACGCCGTAGGTCTGCGTGAACTCCTCGAGGGCGTCGGCCAGCTCGACCGGCAGCAGGGGGTAGACGGCACCGTCCTTGCCCAGCGACGGGAGCCCGGCGTTGGGCATGACCGACAGCGGGACGCTCGCGTGCTGCGACAGGTAGCGCAGGTGCTCGCTCATCTCCGCCGGGCCGGTGGCGCAGTTCATCCCGATCACGTCGACGCCCAGCGGCTCGACCGCCGCGACCGCCGCGCCGATCTCGGAGCCGAGCAGCATGGTGCCGGTCAGCTCGACGGTGACCTGGGCGATCAGCACGACCCGTCGGCCGGTCGCGGCCATCGCGCGCTGAGCGCCGACGACGGCGGCCTTCACCTGCAGCAGGTCCTGCGCGGTCTCGACCAGGACGGCGTCGACGCCGCCCTCGATCATCGCCTCGCACTGCTCCTGGTAGGCGTCGCGCAGCAGGGCGTACGGCGCGTGGCCGAGCGTCGGGAGCTTCGTGCCAGGCCCGACCGATCCGATCACCCAGCGCGGACGGTCCGGCGTCGACCAGGCGTCGGCAGCCTCCCGGGCGATCCGCGCCCCGGCGAGCGCCGTCTCGCGGATGCGCTCCTCGATGCCGTACTCGGCCAGCGCCGCGAAGTTGCTGCCGAAGGTGTTGGTCTCCACGGCGTCGCAGCCGACGGCGAAGTAGGCGTCGTGGACGCTGCGGACCACGTCGGGACGCGTGACGTTGAGGATCTCGTTGCAGCCCTCGTGCCCCTGGAAGTCGCGTTCGAGGTCGAGCCCGCCCGCGGCGTGCTCGGCGGCCTGGAGCATCGTCCCCATGGCGCCGTCCGCGACGACCACCCGCGAGGTGAGGGCGGCCAGGAGCGAGGGCGGAGCGGCGGACGCGGTGGGCACCCCCCGAGGCTACCGGCGCGCGGGCACCCGGCGGCGCACGCGGCGGGCGTGCGGCGCGGCCGGGACCGGCGGACACGACCGGGTGACGGGGCCCGTGCCATATCACACGACGGGGTGGAAGGGACCCCGCCCGTCCCGACGAACAGACGGGCATGCCTTCCTCCGCCGCTTCCTCGCCGTCCTCCCGCCGCTCCGTCTCCCTGCTCCTCGCCGCCGGCGTGCTCGCAGCGACCGCCGCCCAGGTCGCGACCCCGGGCACGGCGGAGGCCGCCACGACCGTCTCGACCACCTCGCTGGCCGTCGCCGACGTCGCTGTCCGCGAGGACCAGCCGACCACCAAGCTCGGCACCGCCACGACCCTGCGCACGGACGGCTCGCCGTTCGCCCAGTCCTACCTGCGCTTCCAGGTGGGTGGTCACGCCGGAGCCATCAGCAAGGCCGTCCTGCAGGTCTACAGCCACACCACCTCCGACGCCGGTGTCGTCGCCCGACCGGTCGCCTCGACGTGGTCCGAGACCGGGACGACCTGGGCGACCCGGCCCACGGTCGGCGCCATCGTCGCCAAGTCGGGCCCGACGCAGGAGGCGACCTGGGCCTCGCTCGACGTCACCTCGCTCGTCAAGACCAACGGCACCGTCGACATCGCCCTCACCAGCACCTCGACCACCGGGCGCAGCCTGGCCTCGCGCGAGGCCGGTGCCACCCGCGCCGCCCGGCTCGTCGTCACCAGCCTCCCGGCGATCTCGACCGTGACCGTCCCCACGACCTCGGCGGTCCCGCCGCTGCTGATCACCCCCGGCGGCGCCGGAACGCGCGACGGCAGCAGCTGGAGCAACGCCGGCGACCTGGTCGACCTCCCGCGCTTCGTCGCTCAGCGCCCCACGGGCGGCGAGATCTGGGTCCGCGGTGACGCCGGCCCGTACCGGCCGGCCTCGAGCATCGGCCTGCGCACCGGCGGTGCCGCCGGCGCACCGGTCGTCGTCCGCGGTGTCGACGGCACCGGCGCCTCGACCGCCCGGCCCGTCATCGTCGGGACGCGCACCGCGCCGTACAGCAGCACCGGCAACGACGGCAACGACATCTTCAAGCTCTACACCGGCGCCAAGAACCTGACCTTCAGCAACCTGTCGTTCACCAACGTCGGCACCGCCTTCAACGTCGGCGGCAACGCCCAGGACATCGCCGTCCAGGACGTCAACGCCACCAACGTGCGCCGCTTCTTCACCAACTACCTGGGCGCCGGCGAGACGACGGCCAACCTCAGCGGCCTGACGATGCGCCGGGTGACGGTCAAGGGCTTCTCCAAGTCGGTGCTGCGCCTGGCGAACGACTCGCACCGGGTGCTCCTCGAGGACGTCACCGGCGACTCGGAGCGCCAGGACGGGGACGACTTCGCCATGGGCGTCGTCCTGGACGGGACCGCGCACGACGTCGTCATGCGCCGCGTGGTGATGCGCAACGCGCACGACTCGCTGCACGCCTACATGAACGGCGACGGCTTCGCGACCGAGCGCGGTGTGTACGACGTGCGCCTCGAGGACACCCTGGCCACCGGCAACACCGACGCCGGCTACGACCTCAAGTCCACCCGCACCACCCTGGTGAACGCGCGGGCCGAGGACAACAAGCGCAACTTCCGCTTCTGGGCCGCGGACACCACCGTGCAGGGCTGCACCGGACTGGCTCCGCGCACCCGCGGCGGAAGCGGCTCGCAGGCCCAGGTGTGGGCGGGTGCGAACGCCGGCGTCACCCTGAGCGGCTGCACCCTGCAGGACGCGTCGGCCGCCACGATCGTGTTCGACCTCGACACCGGAGCGCGGGTCACCACCACCGGGACCGTGCTGTCGCACTCCTCCTCGGCGCAGCTGAAGCGCCTGGCGTCGGGCGCCGCCCTGCAGCTCGGCTGACCGGCCGCCCGGTGCGGCCGAGGGCCTACCGTGTGGGCGTGTCCGCAGCACCTCCCCAGCCCCCGACGACGGAGCGGCCGCTGATCGAGCGGCCGCCCGTCGTCGGGGGCTTGGCGCTGGACGTGCCGGGACGTGACGTGCGGCTGCGGGCCACCCGTTGGCCCGGCGCCGGAGGCGTGCCCGTCCTGCTCCTGCACGGCCTGGCCTCCTCGCGACGGTTCTGGGACCTCGTCGTGCCGGGCCTGGCCGGGCTGCCCGTGGTGGCCCTGGACCAGCGGGGACACGGCGACAGCGAGCGGCCCGCCGGCCCGTACGACGCCGCGACCGTCGTCGCCGACGCCCTCACGGCGCTCGACGCCCTCGGGCTGTCCCGGGTCGTGGTCGTCGGCCACTCCTGGGGCGCCTGGACGGCGCTGCGCATGGCCGCCACGGCGCCCGAGCGGGTGCTGTCCGTCGTCGCGGTCGACGGCGGCCTGGGCACCCCGCGGTCGGCGGGCGCGTCCCGCGAGCAGGCTCGCCGGCTGCTGACACCGCCCCGCACCGCCCTGCCGCCGGACGAGCTGCGGCAGCGGCTGCGCTCCGGTCCGCTGGCGTTCTGGTGGAGCGACGAGGTCGAGGCCGCGGTGCTGCCGCTGTTCGCCGTCGGGCCGGACGGGCTCGCCCGGGCCCGCCTGCCGTTCGAGGCCCACATGGCGATCGTCGACGACCTGCTCGACGCCGACGTCGAGGCGGTCCTGTCGTCCGTGCGCTGCCGGACGTGGGTCGTCTCCTGCGAGGGGCCGGCCGACGAGCCGGCCCAGGTCGCCGCGCGGACGGCCGGGCTGGAGCGGGCGCGCACGCTGCTCACCGAGCCGCGCCTGCTGCACTGGGTGGGCGCGGTGCACGACGTGCCGCTGCAGTGGCCGGCACTGGTGAGCGGGCTCGTACGCGCAGCCGTCGAGGAGGTCGCAACGGCCGCTGCGGGGGCAGGGGCTCCGGCATGACCCGGCTGCCTCCCGACCTCGGACCGCTGCGACGGCCGGTCCTCGTCGCCGCGTTCGAGGGCTGGAACGACGCCGGCGACGCGGCCTCCGACGCGGTGGAGCACCTGCGCAGCGCCTGGGGTGCCCGGGAGGTCGCCGCCCTGGACCCCGACGACTACTACGACTTCCAGGTCAACCGGCCGTTCGTGCGCCTGCTCGACGACGGCTCGCGCTCGATCACCTGGCCGACCTGCCGCTTCTCGGTCTGCAGCCCGCCCGACGCCGACCGCGACGTGGTCCTGGTGCAGGGCTGCGAGCCCAACATGCGCTGGCGGGGCTTCTGCGACGAGGTGCTCGCCACGGCGACGGCGCTCGGGACCGAGATGGTGATCACCCTCGGCGCGCTGCTCGCGGACAGCCCCCACACCCGGCCGGTGCCGGTCAACGGCACCGCCTCCGACGCCGCCACGACGGAGGCTCTCGGCCTCGAGCGCAGCCGCTACGAGGGGCCCACCGGCATCGTCGGCGTGCTGCAGGACGCGTGCGCACGGGCAGGCCTGCCGGCCATCAGCTTCTGGGCCGCGGTGCCGCACTACGTCTCCACGCCGCCCGTGCCCAAGGCGACCCTCGCGCTGCTGCGCCGGGTCGAGGACGTGCTCGACGTGCCCGTCCCCCTCGGCGAGCTGCCGGAGGACGCCCGGGAGTGGGAGCGCTCCGTCGACGAGATCGCCGCCGGCGACACCGAGGTCCGCGAGTACATCGCCCACCTCGAGGAGCGCGAGCCGGCGGTCGACCTGCCCGAGGCGTCCGGCGAGGCCATCGCCAAGGAGTTCGAGCGCTACCTGCGCAGGGGCGGCGAGGACTCTCGGGGCTGACCCCTCGGCCCGTCAGCGTCTCGGCGGGGCGCGGTGGTGCGCTGGGGTCAGGGGCGGCCGAGGGCGCGGTAGTGCCAGCCGGCGGCGCGCCAGGTGGTGGGGTCCAGGGCGTTGCGGCCGTCGACGATGTTGCGTTCGGCGACGACCTGGCCGAGCACGGCGGGGTC
>CADCUB010000028.1 GCA_902805775.1 uncultured Frankineae bacterium
GCCCACGCCTGGCTGGTCATGAGCTCCTACAACTCGATCAACGGCGCCACGGCCAGCGAGAACCCCCTGCTGGAGACGCCGCTGAACAGCGAGTGGGGCTTCGACGGCGTCTGCATCAGCGACTGGACCGGCGTCCGCAGCCTGGAGAGCGCCCGCGCCTCGCAGGACCTGGTCATGCCCGGGCCCCAGGGGCCGTGGGGCGACGCGCTGGTCGCCGCCGTCCGCGCCGGGGAGATCGACGAGTCCGTCGTCGACCGGAAGGTGCTGCGCATCCTCCTGCTCGCCCAGCGCGTCGGGGCCCTGCCCGGCACGGAGCCGGCCGAGCCCGTCCTGGTCGAGGACGGCGTCGCGCTCGCCCGGGAGGCCGCGGTGGAGGGCACCGTGCTGCTGGAGAACCGCGGCGAGCTGCCGTGGGAGGCATCGGCGCTGCGCTCGGTGGCCGTCATCGGCAACAACGCCTCGGCCGCCCGCACGCAGGGCGGCGGCAGCGCCACCGTCATCCCCGCGTACACCGTCTCACCTCTCGAGGGCCTGCGGGCCGCACTGCCCGGCGCGGACGTGACGTACTCGGTCGGCGCGGTGGTGCAGGACGGCGTCGCCGAGCTGCCCCTGCGCGAGCTGACCAACCCGGTCAGCGGCACGCCCGGTCTGCAGGCCCGCTTCCTGGCCGAGGACGGCGCGGAGCTGCTGGCCGAGGACCGCCGCTCGAGCAACCTCGTCTACTTCGGCGGGGACGCCCCGATCGAGGCGGCGGCGGAGTTCGAGCTGACCACCCGGTGGACCCCGTCGGACAGCGGCGTGGTCCAGCTGGGCGTCGGCCTGGTGGGCACCGTCCGGCTCTACGTCGACGACGAGCTGCTGGTCGACGAGCGGCTCCGGGCCGGCGACGCCGCCCTGGGCGCGGCGTTCACCAACCCGCCCAGCGCGTCGGCCGAGGTGCGGGTCACCGCCGGGACGCCGGTCGACCTCCGGCTGGTCTACGACCTGCGGCGCCGGACGGGCTTCGGAGCCCGCGCGATGTCGCTCCGCCTGGGCACCCGGCCGACCGACGTCGACGCCGACGCGCTGATCGCCGAGGCCGCGCAGGCCGCCGCCACGGCCGACGTCGCGCTGGTCGTCGTCGGCACCAACCCGGTCGTGGAGTCCGAGGGCTACGACCGGTCGACGCTGGCGCTGCCCGGACGGCAGGACGACCTGGTCCGCGCCGTCGTGGCGGCCAACCCCCGCACGGTGGTGCTCGTCAACGCCGGCGCCCCGGTCCTGCTGCCGTGGCGGGACGACGTCGCCGCCCTCCTGCTCGGCTGGTTCGGCGGGCAGGAGTTCGGCAACGCGGTCGCCGACGTGCTCCTGGGCGTGGCCGAGCCTGGCGGGCGGCTGCCCACCACCTGGCCGGCCGCCGAGGCCGACGTCCCGGTGCTCTCCTGCACCCCGGTCGACGGGACGCTGGAGTACGCGGAGGGCATCCACATCGGCTACCGCGCGTGGCTCAAGGAGGGCGCCGCCCCCGCCTACTGGTTCGGCAGCGGCCGGGGCTACGCGCAGGTCGACCTCACCGGGGTGGAGGCTCCCGCGGAGGCGAAGGCGGGCGAGGTCGTGACGGTGACCGTCGAGGCGGTCAATCGCAGCGACCGGGGCGGCAAGCAGGTCGTGCAGGTCTACGCCGAGCGCCCCGACTCCGCCGTCGACCGGCCGGTGCGCTGGCTGGTCGGCTCGGCTCCGGTGCGCGTGCCGGCCGGCGGGACGGCCAGCGTCCCGGTGGAGCTGCACACGCGGCTGCTGGCGCACTGGGCCGACGGCTGGCAGTACGAGCCGGGCGGCTACCGGTTGCGCGTGG
>CADCUB010000029.1 GCA_902805775.1 uncultured Frankineae bacterium
GGCCTCCACCATGGCCGTCAGAGCCTCGACCGCGACGTCGTACGACGGGAAGCCCGCGGGCAGGTAGCCGACCAGCGCCGCGCGCCCCTCCGCACGGCAGCGGGCGAACAGCTCGTCGAGGGCGCTCACGGTGTCCTCACGCGGCGGCGGAGCAGCGGTGGCCGCTGCCGCGCACGGTGCCCGCGGCCGGGCCCCCGGTCACGGCTGCTCGCCCTCGTGCGCCCGGACGAGCTCGGACTCGGCGATCTCCTCGCCGGTCACCAGGCCGAACCAGCGGGCGGCGGTGTCGACGTCCTTGTCGCCGCGTCCGGAGGTGTTCACCACGACGACGAGGTCGGCGGCGTCCCGACCGGCGGCCACCTGCGCGCGCCCCCAGTCGCACGCACCGGCGAAGGCGTGCGCGGTCTCGATGGCGCACAGGATGCCCTCGCTCTTGGCGAGCTTCTCCAGGCACTGCATGGCCCAGGCGTCGGGGATGCCGGTGTAGGTGGCCCGGCCGCTGTCACGCAGCAGCGCGTGCTCCGGGCCGACGCCCGGGTAGTCCAGGCCGGCGCTGATGCTGGTGGTCTCGGCGGTCTGGCCGTCCTCGTCCTGCATGAGGTAGCTGCGGGCGCCGTGCAGCACGCCCGGCTCGCCGGCGGTGAGCGGTGCGGCATGCCGGCCGGTCTCGACACCGTCGCCGCCCGCCTCGCAGCCGACGAGCGCGACCTCGAGGTCGTCGAGGAACGGGTGGAACAGCCCCATGGCGTTGGACCCGCCGCCGACGCAGGCCACGACGGCGTCCGGCAGCCGACCGACGAGGTCGAGCACCTGCTGCCGGGCCTCGACGCCGATGACCCGCTGGAAGTCACGGACCATCGTCGGGAACGGGTGGGGCCCGACGACCGAGCCGATGACGTAGTGCGTGGTCTCGACGTTGGTCACCCAGTCGCGCATGGCCTCGTTGGTGGCGTCCTTCAGCGTGCGGGTGCCGCTCTTCACCGGCACGACCTCGGCGCCGAGCAGGCGCATCCGGGCGACGTTGAGGGCCTGCCGGCGGGTGTCCTCCTCGCCCATGTAGACCGTGCAGTCGAAGCCGAACAGCGCGCAGGCCGTGGCGGTGGCCACGCCGTGCTGGCCGGCGCCGGTCTCGGCGATGACGCGCTGCTTGCCCATCTTCTGGGTGAGCAGCGCCTGCCCCAGCACGTTGTTGATCTTGTGGCTGCCGGTGTGGGCGAGGTCCTCGCGCTTGAGCAGGATGCGCGTCCCGCCGGCGTGCTCGGACAGCCGGCGGGCGTCGGTGAGGGGCGTCGGGCGCCCGGCGTAGGTGGTGAGCAGCCGGTCGAGCTCGGCGACGAACGCAGGGTCGGTACGGGCGGCGGCGTGCGCGGCGGTGAGCTCGTCGAGCGCGGCGACCAGCGCCTCGGGGACGAACCGGCCGCCGTACGGGCCGAAGTGGCCGGTGGCGTCGGGTCCGTGGACCGCCCCGGCGGTCGGTGCGAGGGTCGGTGCGGGCGTCGTCGTCATGTGTCACAGCCTCGGGCGGAGGGGTGGTTGCCGGCGGTGACGAGCTCGGCCACGGCGGCGCGCGGGTCGCCGCCGGTGACGACACCCTCCCCGACGAGGACCGCATCGGCACCGCAGGCGGCGTACGCGAGCAGGTCGTGCGGTCCGCGCACCCCCGACTCGGCGATCTTCACGACCCCCTCGGGGATCCGCGGGGCGAGGCGGCAGAACACGCCGCGGTCGACCTCGAGCGTCTTGAGGTCGCGCGCGTTGACACCGACGACCCGCGCCCCTGCGTCGAGCGCCCGCTCGAGCTCCTGCTCGTCGTGCACCTCGACCAGCGGGGTCATGCCGAGCGACTCGGTGCGCTCCACCAGCGAGACCAGCGCCTCCTGCTCGAGCGCGGCCACGATGAGCAGCGCGAGGTCGGCGCCGTGGGCCCGCCCCTCCCACAGCTGGTAGCTGGAGACGACGAAGTCCTTGCGCAGCACCGGCACGTCGACCCGCGCGCGCACCGCGTCGAGGTCGGCCAGGCTCCCGCCGAAGCGGCGCGACTCGGTCAGCACGCTGATGACGCTGGCGCCGCCCTGCTCGTAGTCGGCGGCCAGCGCGGCGGGGTCGGCGATCGCGGCGAGCGCGCCCTTGCTGGGGCTGCTGCGCTTGACCTCGGCGATGACCGCGACTCCCGGCCGGCGCAGCGCTGCGGCGGCGTCGAGCGCCGGGGGGCGGCGGTCGACCGCCCGCTTGAGGTCGTCCAGCGAGGTGGAGGCCTGCCGGGCGGCGAGGTCCTCACGCACGCCGACGAGCAGGTCGTCGAGCACGCTCACGTGCGGTCTGCCTCTCGGTCGGCCGGGGGTCGGGCGAGAGGCCCGAGAGTAGCCGTCGGGTCCTCCCCCCGGTCGAGGGCCTCCCACAGGCCCTTCTCGGTCAGCTGCTCGGCCGGTGCGGTCGGCGCGGTCGCCGCCGCCGGGCTCGTGGGGGCGTCGTAGCGCTGCCCGAGCGCCGGCCAGGACCGGCCGACCACGACGGTCAGCACTCCTGCCAGCACGAGCAGGAGCCCGCCCACCGCGGTCAGGGCCCACCAGACCGTGAGGTGGGCGACGGCGTCGGTCGGCTGGCCGGGCAGCTCCTCGGAGAACGTGGTGCTGGAGGTGCTGAGGACGGCGGCGACCGCACCGGCTCCCGTCGCGAGCAGGACCAGGCCCACCAGCGTGCGACCGGTGCGGCGCGTGGCGGCCAGGGCGACGACACCGGCGAGGCCGACGAGGCCGAGAGCGGACATCCCCTGGACGAGGTCGGTCCCGGTGTACGGGTCGGTGCGGGCCTCGGCGAGCGGGGTGGGCGGGATCTCGACGTCCACCCAGGACCGGCCGGCGGCGACGAGCACGAGGAACGCCCCGACCAGGCACAGCAGCACCGCCGTGCCCAGGCCGCGCCGGGACCTCATGCCGGCTCCGTGGCCGGCACGGCCTGCGCTCCAGCGGCGAACAGGCACCCGACCAGGGTGCGGCCGCTGACGAGCATCGCGACGGCGCCGGCGAGCCCGATCAGGCCGAGCACGGGGAGCGCCGGGGCGAGGTCGGTCCCGGTGTGGGAGACCGTGCCGGCGTCGGCGAGCCCGGCCGGGGTGACCACCGACACCCAGGAGCGCCCGGCGGCGACCAGGACGAGGACCGCGCCGGCGAGGCAGAGCACGGCCGCCGCAGCCGGGTGCCGCCTCACGGACGGCCCGTCGCCGGGCGCAGCGTCGCCGCCGCCGCCACCGCGCGCAGCACCGCAGCCGCCTTGTTCTCGCACTCGGCCTGCTCCGCGACCGGGTCGCTGTCGGCGACCAGGCCGCCGCCGGCCTGGACGTACGCCGTGCCCTCGTGCAGGACCGCCGTGCGGATGGCGATGGCCATGTCCATGTCGCCGGAGGCGTCGACGTAGCCCACGGTGCCGCCGTACAGCGCCCGGCGCGTCGGCTCGAGCGACTCGATGATCTCCATGGCGCGCGGCTTGGGGGCGCCCGACAGCGTCCCGGCCGGGAAGGTCGCGGTCAGCACGTCGAGGGCGTCGCGGTCCGGTGTGACGGTCCCGACGACGGTCGACACGATGTGCATGACGTGGCTGTAGCGCTCGACCTGCATGAACTCCACGACGTCGACCGACCCGGCGACGCAGACCCGCCCCAGGTCGTTGCGGCCCAGGTCGACCAGCATCACGTGCTCGCTGCGCTCCTTGGGGTCGGCGAGCAGCTCGGCGGCCAGCGCGGCGTCCTGCTCGGGTGTCGCTCCGCGCGGCTTGGTGCCCGCGATGGGGTGCAGGACGGCGGCGTCGCCGGTCACCGTCACGAGCGCCTCGGGCGAGGAGCCGACGACGTCGTACGGCGTCTCGCGCCCGGGGAAGCGCAGCAGGTACATGTACGGCGAGGGGTTGCTCGCCCGCAGCACGCGGTAGACGTCGAGGCCGTCGACGTCGGTCCGCACCTCGAAGCGCTGGCTGAGCACGACCTGGAAGGCGTCCCCGGCCCGGATGTGCTCCTTGACGACCTCCACCCGCGCGCGGTGGTCCTGCGGGGTCGTGCGCCGGACGACCTCCGGCTGCGCGGTGAGGTCGACCGTCGCGACGCTGGCTAGCGCCGGCTCGGCGAGAGCGCCGGCCATGGCGTCGAGCCGGGCCACCGCGTCGTCGTAGCACCGGTCGTCGTACGGCCCGTCGTCGGCGCAGGACCCGTCGGTGATGCCGCGCACGATGTTGGCGATGAGCAGGACGGTGCCGTCGGCGTGGTCGAGCACGGCCAGGTCGGTCACCAGCATCATCGAGAGCTCGGGCATGCCGATGTCGTCGACGGCGGTGCTGGGCAGGCGCTCCATCCGCCGCACCGCGTCGTAGGTCAGGCAGCCCACAAGACCACCGGTCAGCGGCGGCAGGTCCGGGGCACGCGGCGAGCGCAGCCGGCGCGACAGCGCGGCCAGCGCCTGCAGGGGGTCCTCGGGCAGGCCGAGGTCGCCCTCGCCGGTCCACACCGCCCGGCCGTCCCGCTCGGTGAGCATGCCGGCGATGCGGACGCCGACGAAGGAGTAGCGGGACCACTGCCGGCCCTGCTCGGCCGACTCGAGCAGGAACGTCCCGGGGCGGCCGCCGGCCAGCTTGCGGTAGACCCCGACCGGCGTCTCGCCGTCGGCGAGCAGCCGGCGCACGACCGGGACGACCGGTGCACGGGCCTGCGCGACCTGCTCGCGCGACGGCGTGGTCGGTCCGAGCATCACGAGCGGGCCCTCACGAGCGGGTCCGAGACCTCATGCGGGCGCGCCGACCACCACGGGCAGGACGGCAGCGTCGAAGCAGGTGCGGTCGCCGGTGTGGCACGCGCCGCTGCCGACCTGGTCGACCTGCACCAGCAGCGTGTCGCCGTCGCAGTCGAGCGCGACCGACTTCACCCACTGCTGCGAGCCCGAGGTGTCGCCCTTGACCCAGTACTCCTGCCGGCTGCGCGACCAGTAGGTGCAGCGGCCTGTCGTCAGCGTCCGGTGCAGCGCCTCGTCGTCCATCCAGCCGACCATGAGCACCTCGCCGGTGTCGTGCTGCTGGGCGACCGCGACGACCAGGCCGTCCCGGTCGCGCTTGAGCCGGGCGGCGACGGAGGGGTCGAGATCGGTCGGGCGGACGGCGCTGCTCATGCGTCCATCCTGCCGCAGTCCCGGGTCGAAGGGCCGGGCCGCGGACCGGACCCCCCGCTGCCGGACCGGTCACCCGATCGGGGGCTGTCCTGCCCCTCCTCGCTCCCGATGCCATGGCATGCGCACCGCACCCTCCGCCACCCGCCGCCCGCTGCGTTCCGCGGCCGTCCTCGCCACCGTCTCCGCCGTGCTGTCCGCCGGCGCCGTCGCGCTGGTGCCGACCGCCGCGCAGGCCGCTCCCCGGCCGCTGATGATCTCGCCGACGGGGGCCGGCAACCACGACGGCAGCTCCTGGGCGAACGCCGGGTCGCTGGCCGACCTCCCGCGGTTCGTCGCGTCGCGCCGCTCCGGCGGTCAGATCTGGCTGCGGGGAGACGCCGGTGCCTACAAGGTGACCTCGTCCGTCGCGCTCAAGACCGGTGGCTCCGCCGCCGCGCCGGTCGTCATCCGCGGTGTCGCGGCGGACGGCAGCGCCCGGGCGGTCCCCGTGCTGGTCGGCAACCGCACCGCCCCGTACCGCAAGGACGGCACGAAGGGGCGCGAGGTCTTCAAGCTCTACACCGGCGCCGCCCACCTGAGCTTCAGCAACCTGTCGTTCCGGAACGTGGGCACCGCCTTCACCCTCGGCGGCAACAGCTCCAAGGTCTCGATCAGCGACATGACCGCGACCAACGTCCGCCGCTTCTTCGAGAACCACAAGGCCGGCGGCGAGTCCACCGCCAACCTCAGCGACATCGCCCTGCGGCGCATCACGGTCCGCGGCTTCTCCAAGTCGGTGGCCCGCGTGCAGTACGACTCGCGGCGGGTCCTGCTCGAGGACGTGCACGGCGACTCGCAGGCGCAGGACGGCGACGACTTCGCGATGGGCGTCCACATCGACGACACCGCCCACGACATCACCCTGCGCCGCGTGACCATGCGCAACTCGCGGGACACCCTGCACTCCTACTGGAACGGCGACGGCTTCGCCACCGAGCGCGGCGTCTACCGGGTGCGCTTCGAGGACACCGCCGCCACCGGCAGCACCGACGGCGGCTACGACCTCAAGTCGCGCAGCACGACGCTCGTACGGGCCACCGCCAGCGGCAACAAGCGCAACTACCGCTTCTGGGCGCCCGACACCGTCGTCGCGGGCTGCACCGGGTCGGCGCCGGTCAAGCGGGGCGGCAGCGGGTCGCAGGCGCAGGTGTGGCTGGGCGCCGCCGCGAAGGTCGTGATGCGCGACTGCACCCTGACCGACTCCTCCGCGGCCACGACGGTCTTCGAGCTGGAGAACGACGCGTCGCTCACCGTCGAGCGCGGGAAGGTCGTCCGGGCAGCGGGCGGCAAGGCCTCCCAGGTCGAGTCGCGGGCCTCGCTGCGGCTCGTCGGCACCGGCACGTCGTCCGCTCGGCCGGCCGCCAAGCCCGCCGCCAAGCCGGCCGCTCGGCCGGCTGCCAAGCCCGCCCCCAAGCCGGCCGCTCGGCCGGCCGCCAAGCCCGCCCCCAAGCCCGCCGTGAAGCCGGCGCCGGTCCGCGTGGCCGGTGTGTTCCGCCCCGCGGTCGTGCGCCTCGGGGGGACGACCACGCTGTCCGTCGACGCGACCGTCGCGGCGAAGGGCCGCACCGCCGTCCGCCAGCAGCTGGTCGCCGGTCGCTGGATCACCGTCAGCACCACGGTGCTCGACGCCGCAGGACGGGCGAGCATCGCCGTCACACCGACGAGCCGGGGCGCCAAGACCTACCGCATCGCTGTCCTCGCCGCCGGCAGCGCTCCGACGGCGCACTCCGGCGCACTGCGGGTCGACGTCGTCTGACGTCCCCCGGCCGGTCCCCGCGGCGGTTGCCATCGGCGGGCCGCTGCGGCACTGTGACGCGCGTCACTGTCCTCGGGCCCGCCGCTGCCGGTGGGGGTCGCCCCCCGGAGCGCTGACGCCCTCCGGTGCTCCGCACCGGACGTAGTTCCGCTGTTACTCTGGGTCCGTCGTGGCGGAGGACCGCCCCAGGCACGGAGGTGGCCATGACCACGCAGTCGGGACGTCCCAGCCGGGTGCGACGGGGCCGCCGGGCGGCAGCGGCCGCGGGCCTGGCCACCGCGGTCCTCGCCGGGACGGGAGTCGCGGTGGCCGACGCCGCGGACGCCCCGTCGGCGGAGTGCGTGGTCGCCGCCGCGGGCGACGTGGCGGGAGCCGAGGACTACCTGACCGGTGCGGCCGGCACGGCCCGGCTCATCTCGGAGGCCGACCCGGTGACGGTCCTGGCCCTGGGCGACCTCGCCTACGACGACGGGACGGTGGCCGAGTTCGAGCGCTACTACCTGCCGACCTGGGGAGCCTTCCGCGACCGGACCGAGGCCGTGCCGGGCAACCACGAGGCTCGCACCCGCGGCTTCGCCGGCATCGAGGCCGCCCTCGGAGACCGGGCGGACGACAACCACGCCGTCACCGTCTGCGGGTGGCGGATCGTGCTGCTCAACCAGTACAAGGGCATCCCGGCGGCGGACCGCTACCTGCGCAGGCAGGCCCGCGAGAACCCCGGCATGCCGCTGCTCGCCGTGTGGCACGAGCCGCGCTTCTCCTCCGGCAAGCACGGCAACGAGCCGGGCGTGCAGCGGCTCTGGCACTCCGCCCGGGCGACGCGCACCCGCATCGTGCTCAACGCCCACGACCACGACTACGAGCGCTTCGCACCGCAGACCAGTGCCGGGCGCAGGGCCGACGACGACACCGGCACCCGCCAGTTCGTCTCCGGCCTCGGCGGGCACAAGCCGCGGCCGTTCAGGACGGTGCGGGCGCACAGCGAGGCGCGGGTCACCGGCATCCCGTCGGTGCTGTTCCTGACCCTGGAGGAGGACGGGTCCTACTCCTGGGCCCTGCGGTCCGTCGACGGCGAGGTCCGCGACGCGGGCAGCCACCCGCCGCTGCCCTGAGCCGCCGGCGGGCGCACCACCGCCCGCCGCACCACCGCCCCTCCGACCACCGGCCGCCGCACCACCGCCTGCAACACCACCGCCCGGGTCAGCGGGACTGCGCCACCCACGAGGCGTGCAGCCGGGCGTACACCCCGTCCGCGGCCACGAGCTCGGCGTGGGAACCGCGCTGGACGACGACACCGGCGTCGACCACGAGCACCTCGTCGGCGGCCTCGGCGGTCGACAGCCGGTGCGCGATCGCCAGCGTCGTACGGCCCCGCGTCAGCGAGTCGAGCGCGCGCTGCAGGCGCACCTCGGTGGCCGGGTCGACCGCGCTGGTGGCCTCGTCGAGCACGAGCAGGTCGGGGTCGGCGACGTAGGCGCGGGCGATCGCCACCAGCTGGCGCTCGCCGACGGACAGCGCCTCGCCGCGCTCGCCCACCGGGGTCCGGACACCGTCGGGCAGCTGCTCGACCCAGTCGGCCAGGCCGAGCTCGTCGAAGGCGCGCTCGACGTCGTCGTCGGTGGCACGCGGGCGACCGACGCGGACGTTGGCGGCCACCGTGTCGTCGAACAGGAAGCCGTCCTGCGGCACCATCACGACCCGCGACCGCAGTGACGAGAAGCGCAGCTCGTCGAGCGGGACACCCGACAGGAGCACGCGGCCCCGGGTCGGGTCCATCAGCCGGGTCAGCAGCTTGGCGAAGGTCGTCTTGCCGCTGCCGGTCTCCCCCACCACCGCCACGCGGGTGCGGGGGGCGATCTCCAGGTCGACGCCGTGCAGGACCTCCGGCCCGCCGGGGTAGGCGAAGCCGACGCGCTCGAAGCGCACACCCACCGGACCGGGCGGCAGGACCGCGCCGGCCTCGCCCGGGTCCGCGACGTCGCTCGGGGTGTCGAGCACGCCGAGGACGCGACGCAGCCCGGCGACGGCGTTCTGCGCCTCGTTGAGCACCTCGGTGGCGATCTGCACGGGCTGCACGAACAGCGTCACCAGGAACAGGAAGCCGACGAGCCGACCGGTCGTGATGTCGCCGGCGACACCGAGGAGCACACCCACGACGATCACCGCTCCGGTGGCCAGAGCGGCGGTCAGCTCGCCCGCGGAGAAGGTGAGGGCGGCGATCCGCTGCGCCGCGATCTGGGCGGTGCGCGTGGCGTCGACGGCGGAGTCGATGCGCTCGGCGGTGCGGGCCTGGACGCCGTACGCGCGGATGACCGGCGCTCCGACCACCGACTCGGCGACGGCGCCGAGCATCTCGCCCACGCGGGTGCGGACGATGCCGTACGCCGCCTGCAGCCGTTGCTGGAAGGACCGGACCGCCACGACGAGCGGCAGGAAGCACAGGTAGACGACGAGCGTCAGCTGCCAGGACCAGAACAGCATCAGCACGGTGGCGAGGGTCAGCTGGGCGGCCGACACCAGGATGAGCAGCCCGCCCCACTGCATGAACGTGCTCATCGTGTCGACGTCGCTGGTGACCCGGGAGACCAGCGAGCCCCGCCGCTCGGCGGCCTGGTGGAGCATGGACAGGTCGTGGACGCGCCGGAAGGCGCGCACCCGCAGCGCGGACAGGCCGTTCTCGGCAGTGCGGTAGAGCCGCACGTTGGTGAGGTAGTTGGCCCAGGCGGTGACGACCACGGCGAGCAGGGCCAGCCCGCAGGCCAGGCGCACCAGCCCGAGGTCGGGCTCGGGGCCCGACAGGCCGTTGTCGATCGTCTGCTGGACGGCGATCGGGACCACGACCCGGCCGGCCGTGGCCAGCAGCGCGAGCGCGAGGGTGACGCCGAGCCCGGCGCGCAGCTCGGGGGTCAGGCGCAGGCCGTGCAGGAGCGTGGCCAGCGCGCCGCGCTCGCGGCTGCGGCTGTCGAGCGTGCCGGCCCCGGCGGGCGGCGCCGCGGTGGTCATGCCCTCACCTCGTCGTCGACGGCGAGGTCCCGGGCCGCCAGCTCGTCGGCGACCGCCGCGCGGGCGTCCTCGGCACGCTGGGCCTCGGCCCGCTCGTAGGCGTGGACCAGGTCGGAGTAGCCCGGTGAGGTGGCGAGCAGCTCCTGGGAGGTGCCGCGGGCGGCGACCCGGCCGTCCTCGACGTAGACCACCTCGTCGGCCAGGTCGATGGTGGCGCGCCGGTAGGCGATGACGACGACCGTCCCGCCGCCCATGCCCGGCTCGCCGGGGGCACCGGCCGCGCGCAGCCCGGCGAGGATGCGCTGCTCGACCTGCGGGTCGACGCTGCTGGTCGCGTCGTCGAGCACGAGCAGCCGCGGCCGGCGCACGACCGCCCGGGCCAGCGCCAGCCGCTGCCGCTGACCGCCCGACAGGGTGGTGCCGCGCTCGCCGACCACGGTGTCCAGGGCGTGGGGCAGCGCTGCGACGAAGCCGTCGGCCTGCGCCACCCGCAGGGCCGCCCACACCTCGGCGTCGGGGATGTCCGCGCCGAGGGTGATGTTGCCCCGGACGGTGTCGTCGAACAGGAACGTCGACTGCGGCACCAGCGAGGCGACCTCCGCGACGGCGCCGGGCGCGAGCGCGCGCACGTCGACGTCGTCGTACGCCACCCGTCCGGTGTCGGGGTCGAGCAGGCGCACCAGGACGGACGCGAGCGTGGACTTGCCGGCGCCGGTCGGGCCGACCAGGGCGACGGTGCGTCCGGGGCGCACGTCGAAGCTCACGTCGTGCAGGACCTCCGCGTCGCCGTAGGAGAACGACACGGCGGCGACGTCCAGCGAGGCCGGACCTGCGTGGCGCAGCCGCTCGCTGCCGGCGGTCTGCGCGCCCGTCGCCCGCAGGACCCGCTGGACGCGGTCCCAGCCGACGACCGAGCGGGGCAGCTCGTTGAGCACCCAGCCGATCGCACGGACGGGGAAGGCGAGCAGCGTGAACAGGTAGGCGATCGTGACGAGCTGGCCGGGCGAGATGTCGCCGCTGCCCACCCGGCTGGTCCCCGCGAGCAGCACCGCGAGCACACCGACGACGGGCAGCGCCTCCATGAGCGGGTCGAACGTGCCGCGCACCCGGCCGACCGCCGTCATGACGTCGCGCAGCTCGCGGGACTTCACCGCGAACCGGGCGGTCTCGTCGTCCTCGCGGCCCAGGGTCTTGACGACCAGCGCGCCGTCGAAGGACTCGTGGGCGATGCCGCTGACCTCGCCGCGCAGCTGCTGTGCCCGCGTCATCAGCGGCGACATGCGCCGGGAGTACAGCACCGTGAGCGCCGCGATGGCCGGGAAGATCACCGACCCGACGAGAGCGAGCACGGGGTCGGTGACGAACAGCAGGCCGAGCACCGTGACGAGCATGAGGATGACGCCGACCGCGAACGGGAACGGCGCGATCGGGTACCAGGTCGCCTCGACGTCGCTGTTGGCGTTGGACAGCAGCTCCCCGGTGGAGTGGTCCTGGTGCCAGGCCAGCGGCAGCTCGAGGTAGCGCCGGGTCACGCGGCGGCGGTAGGCGGCCTGCAGGCGGTACTGCATGATCCCGGCGCCGAGCCGGCGGGCGACGATCCCGACGACCTTGAGCGCCGCCACGACCATGACGGCGAGGAACGAGACGGCGAGCGCAGCAGCGCTGACGTCCCCCCGCTCGATGCTCGGCACGAGCACGCGCGCGGTGATGGCGCCGAAGACGTACGCCTGGCCGATCGTCGTCAGAGCGAACAGCGCGCTGCCGACCGCGGACACCGCGAAGATCCGCGGCTCCTCCTTGACGGCCTGCCACAGCACCCACAGGCCGCGGCGGATCACCCCGCGGGGCACGGCGGACGGTGCAGTCGGCACGAGGGCTCTTCTCGGTACGGCGGATCAGGGTGCGGTGGGGCTCGGTGCGGCGGATCTCGGAGCGGTGGCGCTCGGTGCGACAGGCTCGGTGCGGCCGGTGTCATCGGAACGACATCGTCTCGCAATGCCGACGTCCTCGCGCGCCGGTGCATTCCCGGCGCCCGGTCAGCGGACGCTGTGACCCGCCTCGCGCAGCGCCGCCTTGACCTCGCCGATGCGCAGGACGCCGAAGTGGAAGACGCTGGCCGCCAGCACCGCGTCGGCGCCGGCGTCGACGGCGGGCGCGAAGTCCTCCACCCGGCCCGCGCCGCCGCTCGCGATGACCGGCACGCCGACCTGCGCGCGTACGGCCCGCAGCAGCTCGACGTCGAACCCGGCGCGGGTGCCGTCGGCGTCCATCGAGTTGAGCAGGACCTCCCCGATCCCGAGCTGCTCGCCGCGCCGGGCCCACTCGACCGCGTCGATGCCGGTGCCGCGGCGACCGCCGTGCGTCGTCACCTCGAAGCCGCTGGGCGTCGCGCCGGCGTCCGCCCCGTCGGGGACGCGGCGGGCGTCGACCGACAGCACGAGCACCTGGCTGCCGAACCTGCGGGCGATCTCGCCGAGCAGCTCGGGTCGGGCGATCGCTGCGGTGTTGACGCCGACCTTGTCGGCCCCGGCGCGCAGCAGCCGGTCGACGTCCTCGGGCGAGCGCACTCCCCCGCCGACCGTGAGCGGGATGAAGACCTGCTCCGCGGTGCGGCGGACGACGTCGTACGTCGTCTCCCGGCTGCCGCTGCTCGCGGTGATGTCGAGGAACACCAGCTCGTCGGCGCCCTCGGCGTCGTAGAGCCGCGCCATCTCGACCGGGTCGCCGGCGTCGCGCAGCTCGCGGAAGTTGACGCCCTTCACGACCCGGCCGGCGTCGACGTCGAGGCACGGCACGACCCGGACCGCGACGCTCATGCCCAGCTCACGCGCGGGACGCTACCGGCCTGCCCGACGCCTCGCGTCCGACGGACGGCAGGTGCGGCCTCAGCCCAGCCGGGGGCGCACGACGGCGAGGTGCACGCCCAGCGCGCTGCCGGTGGCGCCGAGGATCACCAGCGCCATGGCGGTGGCGTCCGTCCCGAGCAGGCCGACCAGCGGAGCGGCGAGGGCGCCCACGGCGAACTGCGCGGCCCCCAGCAGCGCCGCGGCGGTGCCGGCAGCCTCGCCGTGCCGCGACAGCGCCAGGGCTGGCGCGTTCGGCATGACCAGGCCGACGGCCGCGAGCACCGCCCAGAGCCCGGCGAGCAGCACGACCAGCCCGGCGCCGGCGACCGTGGCGGCGAGCAGCGCGCCGGCGGCGAGGGTGCCCGCGACCAGCCCTGCGGCCAGCACCTGCTGCGGCGAGAAGGACTGCAGCAGGCGGACGTTGAGCTGCGTGCTCCCGATGAGGAAGGCGGCCCCGGCCCCGAAGGCCAGGCCGAACTGCTGCTCGTCGAGGCCGTACTGCTCCTGCAGCACGAACGACGAGCCGGAGACGTAGGCGAACAGCGCCCCCATGGCGCTGCCGGTGACCAGGACGAGCCCCACGTAGGTGCGGTCGCGCAGCAGGCCGCGGTAGGCCCGCAGCGTGCCCGCGACGGTGGCCGGCCGCCGGCGCGACGGCGGCAGGGTCTCGGGCAGCGCCCGCGCGGCGAGCAGCAGGAGCAGGGCGCCGAGCGCGGCGAGCGCCCCGAAGACGCCGCGCCAGCTGGTCAGCCGCAGCAGCTCGCCGCCGACGGTCGGGGCCAGCACCGGTGCCGTCCCCAGCACGAGCATGAGGCGCGACAGGACCACCGCCGCGGCGGTGCCGGAGTAGAGGTCGCGCACGACCGCCGTCGCCACGACCGACGCGGCGGCCGCGGACAGCCCCTGCACGAGGCGCAGCCCGCCGAGCACCTCGATGCTCGGGGCGACGATGCACAGCAGCGAGGCCAGGACGTGCACGGCCGTGCCGATCAGCACGGGCAGCCGCCGCCCGACGGCGTCCGACACCGGCCCGAGGACGAGCTGCCCGAGTCCCAGCCCGATCAGGGTCCCGGTCAGGGTGAGCTGCACCGCCGCCGGGGAGGCGGACAGCTCGTCGCCGAGCGTGGGCAGGGCGGGCAGGTACATGTCGATCGTCGCGGGTCCCAGCGCGATCAGCGCGCCCAGGACCAGCACGACACGGCGGCGGCTGGGGGCGGGGGCGGCCTCGAGCGCGGCGTCCCGTCGCGAGCGCCGGTCAGCCGCGGTCAGCGTGGGGGCAGTCATCCGAGCCGTCTCGTCCGTCGGGGCAGGTGCGGGACCGCTCGGCGGTCCCCGTCCCGACAAGGGGGCTGCGGCGGGCGCTGTTCCCCCTGGCGCCGTGGTGTGACGCGGCCGACGTGCGTCCCGGGACCGCCGCACCGGCGCCACTAGCCTGCGCGGGTGGCAGAGCTCCGCTTCTCGTACGGCGTCATGAGCGCCGGCAAGAGCACCCTCGCGCTGCAGGTGGAGCACACGTGGACCGAGGCCGGGCGCTGCGGGCTGCTGCTGACCAGTCACGACCGGGGCGGCGCCGGCCGGGTGACCAGCCGGCTCGGGATGGGACGACCGGCCGTCGAGGTGTCGGCCGGCACCGACCTGTGGGCCGTGGTCGGTCGGGCCGTCCCCCCGGCGGACTTCGTCGTGGCCGACGAGGCGCAGTTCTACACCCCCGCGCAGGTCGACCAGCTGGCGCGCTGCGTCGACGAGCGCGACGTGGACGTGGCCTGCTTCGGGCTGCTGTCGGACTTCGCCGGGCGCATGTTCCCGGGCAGCGCCCGGCTGGTGGAGATGGCGGACGTCCTGGTGCCGCTGCCCCTGCCGGTGCTGTGCTGGTGCGGGCGACCGGCGCGCATCAACGCCCGCCTGGTCGACGGTGTGGTCGTGCACGAGGGCGAGCAGGTGCTGCTGGGAGACACGGCGCCGGTCGAGGGAGCGCTGTTCGGGCCCGAGGTGCGCTACCAGGTGCTGTGCCGCCGCCACTGGGCCCGCCGCGAGCCGGCGCCCGGGGCCGACCGGTCGGGCGGGGCCCGGCGGGCAGGCGACCTGTCGGGCGCCGCCGGGCGGTCGTGCACGGACCGGGGCGGGCCGCTCAGCGGACGGCGGCCAGCGCCTCCGGCAGGGTGAAGGCCCCGGCGTAGAGCGCCTTGCCGACGATCGCGCCCTCGACGCCGGCGGGGACCAGCGCGGCGAGCGCCCGCAGGTCGTCCAGCGACGAGACTCCCCCGCTCGCGACGACGGGCCGGTCGGTGGCGGCGCAGACCTGCTGCAGCAGCTCGACGTTCGGCCCGGTGAGCGTGCCGTCGCGCCGGACGTCGGTCACGACGTAGCGGGCGCAGCCCTCGGCGTCCAGCCGCGCCAGCACCTCCCACAGGTCGCCTCCCTCCGACGTCCAGCCCCGGGCGGCGAGCGTCGTCCCGCGCACGTCGAGGCCGACGGCGATCCGCTCGCCGTGCTCGGCGATCACACGGGCGCACCACTGCGGTGACTCGAGGGCCGCCGTGCCCAGGTTGACGCGCGCGCAGCCGGTGGCGAGCGCCGCCTCCAGCGAGGCGTCGTCGCGGATGCCGCCGCTCATCTCCACCGCGATGTCGAGGGTGCCGACGACGCGGGCGAGCAGCTCGCGGTTGCTGCCGCGACCGAAGGCCGCGTCGAGGTCGACCAGGTGCACCCACGACGCGCCGTCGTGCTGCCACTGCAGCGCCGCCTCGACCGGGTCGCCGTACGACGTCTCGCTGCCCGCCTCGCCCTGCACGAGACGGACGGCGGCACCGCCGGCCACGTCGACGGCGGGCAGGAGCTCGAGCAGGGAGCCGGTCATGGGGTCCTTAGGGGGGCGGGTTCTCGGGGTCGGGTTCTCGACGTCGGGTTCTCGACGTCGGGTTCTCGGGGGGTCGGGCCGGCGGCCCTGCGGTGCTGCCGGGGCCGCAGTCCGGCGGTCGGTGGGGCCGGCGCTGCGGTGCGGCGCGGGCCGCACGCAGGCCGGTCGGTGCGTCGCGCTCAGCGCGTGCGGCGCGAGGGGTCGCGCACGAGCACCACGATCAGCGGCAGCGCGGCGGTCGCGACGACGAGCAGCCCGAGCCGGCCCGTCCACGACGGCACGAGCACCAGCACCAGCACCGCCGCCGTCAGCCAGCCCAGGGCGAGTGCGGCCTTGAGCCGCCACGGCAG
>CADCUB010000030.1 GCA_902805775.1 uncultured Frankineae bacterium
ACCATCGCCGGCAGCGCCGCGAACAGGTCGGCGCGTCGCTGGTCGGCGGTGCGCTCGATGCCGCTCTCGCGGTCGGTGCGACGCTCCTGCAGCTCGAGCGCGTCCATGCCGGCGGACCAGCCGCGCAGCTGCTCGGCGGTCAGGACCGCTCCCGCGATGCCCATGCCGTCGTTGTCGGGCTTGCTCCACGTGCGGCGGCCGGCGACGGCGTCGACGTGCCGCTGCGCGGCCAGGTCGCGCTCAGAGTCCTCGGCGGCGGCCTCCGACTCGACGCGCAGCAGCACCGCGGACGCAGCGGCTCGCAGGTCAGCCGGACACAGGTCCGCGCCGCAGGAGGCCAGCACCTCCGCCTCGACCTGGCGGGCGACCGCCGCATCGGCGTTGCGCGTGACGTGCAGCAGGACCCGTCCCTGGTGCACCAGCAGCCGGCCCTCCGACAGCGCGACGAGCGTCTGCGGCAGACAGGTCGTCATGTGCTCCGCCTCGACCATGAGTCGCGTGGCGGTCGCCTGCCCCACCGCCCAGGACCCGGCGATCTCCAGCTCGACGAAGGACCGCTCCCCACGGCCAGCAGCGCCGCAGCGAGCGGCGGCCACGAGGTCAGACGTCGCTCGGAGCTGCGCCGCCCACGAGCGGGCGTCGGCCTCGAGCGCAGCGCGGACGGCGTCGAGGGCGTCGTCCTGCGCCTGCTCCGCGGGGTCCCTGTCGGCCATGAGTCATCGTACATGTGTTCGAACGAGAGTGGAAGTGCCTGGTCAGGGGTCACTCCCATCTGTGGACAAGCGCTCGGGACCGGTCGTACTGGGCGCGGTGGACGTCCTGGTTGGCCGTGGCAAGCGGGCGGCACGCGATGCAGATGCGATGGTCGACACGGGACCGCGGGTCCGACGACGCGACGAGCGCGGGACCGGACGAGCGGGGCAGGGTGCCCGCGGACTCCCTGCCCCGCAACGCCCGAGGTGGCGTCCCGCCCACCGCCCGCGAGCCCGCGAGCCCCCCCCCAACCCCCGTCAGCGCGTCTCGAACACCGCCACGGTGCGCGCCGGGACCCGGAAGCCGCCGCTCGCGCGGTCGAAGGACGCCGTACGCACGACCCGGTCGAAGCCGCGGGCCTGCGTCCGGTGCAGCCTCCACCGCTGTCCCGCCGTGCCCTCGACGACCGAGGTGGTCGCCCGGGGCGAGGCGTTGAAGACGACGACCAGGCCCTCGCGCTCCCGGTCCACGTCGCGCCCGACGGTGTCGTCGATCCGCATGACGATGACGCCGGGTGTGGCCGGGCCCGGGAACGAGACCTTCTCCTGCACCAGCGCGGCGGTCCCGAGGCGGAACAGCGGGCTGCTGCGACGGACCGCCAGCAGCGACTCCGCCTGGTCCAGCGCCGACTCGAGGTCGGCCGGCGAGGGCTTCAGCGCCGGGTCGGCGAGCAGCGGCCGCATGAACTCCCACTTGTCGCGGTTGTCGGCCTCCGGCGGCAGGCCGCGGCCGAATCCGTTCGTGCGCCGGCTCAGGTCGAGGACGTTGAACCAGTCGCCGGAGTCGTAGCTGTTGCGGTCCAGCGACTTGCTGCGCAGCAGCTCGCCGCCCGCGTGCCAGAACGAGATGCCCTGGCCCAGGGCGGTCGTGCTGAGCGCCAGGGTCTGCAGCCGGATCCGCTGGTCCATCGGGGTGGACTGCGGCAGCTTGAAGGCCAGCGCGTCGTAGAGCGTCTCGTTGTCGTGCGCCTCGACGTAGGTGATCGCCTCCTGCGGGTCGGCGGTGTAGCCGACCGGGGAGCCGTTGTAGTCGACCTGCCGGCCCGTCACCGTCGCCCCGGTGCGGTCGACGAAGGAGAAGTCGGCGAGGTTGCCCGTGAGCCCGACCTTGATCTGGTCCTGTGCGAGCAGCAGGCGCTGCCGCTGCTGGTCCCGCGTGCCGTTGACCGGGTCGCCGTTGGGGTCCGTGAACAGGCCGCTGGCGAAGCCCTGCACGCGCGGGTTGGCGTCGAACGGCCCGCCGCCGCGCACGGCGTCGCGGAGCCGGTCGTTGAAGGTGCCGATGCCGGTGCCGGCCATGTTGAGCTGGGTGGCCTGCACGAAGCGCGCGTTGTCGGCGACCTCGCCGAAGTTCCAGCCCTCGCCGTAGACGTAGACCGAGCGGCCGTCGACGCCGTCGTCCTCGAGCGTCAGCGCGTCCAGCGCAGCCCGCACGTCGAGCATGTTCTGCTTCGAGTGGTGGCCCATGAGGTCGAACCGGAAGCCGTCGAGCTTGTACGCCTTCGTCAGCGTGACGATCGAGTCGATCATCAGCTTGCCCATCATGGTGTGCTCGGTCGCGGTGTTCGGGCAGCAGGTCGAGGTCTCGACCGCACCGGTCGTCGCGTTCAGGCGGTGGTAGTAGCCCGGCACGATGCGGTCGAGGTCGTTCTGCCCCTCCTGGCCTGCCGAGGACGTGTGGTTGTAGACGACGTCCTGCACGACGCGCAGCCCGGCGCGGTTGAGGCCGGCCACCATCTCGCGGAACTCGAGCGTGCGCGCGGCGCCCTCGGGATCGGTCGAGTACGAGCCCTCGGGCGTCGTGTAGTGCAGCGGGTCGTAGCCCCAGTTGAAGCCGTCGCGTCCGGCGACCGCCGAGACGCACTCCTGCTGCTCGGGGCTGTCCGGCGGCAGGGACGCCAGGTCGCACTGCGGCGTCTGCTGCTCGCTGCGCCGCTCCTCGATCGTCGCGATGTCGTTGACCGGGAGCAGGTGCACCGCCTTGAGGCCGGAGTCCGCCAGCTCGGCGAGGTGGCGCATCCCGTCGCTGCGACGGGCGGCGAAGGCCCGGTAGGTCCCGCGGTCCTCCTCGGCCACGCTGTCGTCGCCGATCGAGAAGTCGCGGACGTGCAGCTCGTACAGCGACAGCTCCTCGGGCATGCGCAGCCGCGGCTTCTCCAGCCGGGACCAGCCGTCGGGCTGCAGGGCCGGGTCGTCGAGGTCGACGATCAGGCTGCGCTCGGAGTTGGTCGACAGGCCCACGCTGTACGGGTCGGTGACGAGGTTGCGCTCCACCCGACCGGTCTCGGGGACGAAGACCTCGACCTCGTAGAGGTAGTAGGCACCCCGCCACCTCCGGTCGCCGGTGACCGCCCAGACGCCGTCCCGGTCGGCGCGCAGCTCGCGGGTCGCCACCGGGGTCCCGCCCGAGCCGGCGGAGAACAGCTGGAGCCGCACGCTGCGGGCGGTCGGCGCCCAGAGCGCGAGGCGCGGGCGCTTGCCTCCGCGCCAGGTCAGCCCGAGCTCACGGTCGGCCGCGCCGGCGTAGAGCTCGTCGAGCACGTGCGGCAGCTGCACGCCGGTCGACGCGACCACGCGGCCCTGCTCGTCGAGCGCGGCGACGAGCAGCTGGCCCTTGACGAGCTGGCGGGCGCTGCGGGCGGCGCTGCGGGGCAGGCGCAGGGCCTCGAAGGAGGCCAGGTGCGGCACCTTCTCCCGCAGGGCGGCGCCGATCCCGCCCGCCTCGCGGGTCAGCTCGACGGACGTCCCGCCCGTCACCGCGCCGTCGGCGACCTCGAGGCCGCCGTCCGCTGCGGTGAAGAGGCGGTACGACGCGGCCGCCGGCAGCGCGTCGAGGTCCCAGGCGAGCAGGTCCGCCGAGAGCCAGTGCGCGGCGTTCGCGCCGACGACCGCGTCCGGCGCGTCGTCGCTGATCACGTGGGTGGCCTCGTCGTAGGTGAAGGTGACCGGTCCGCCGCGCGCCGCCAGGGTGAGATTGGCCCCCCCGGGCGCACCCGCCGCGCCGTAGTTCTCGTCCCAGGAGCCGCCGACGGCGACCTTGTACTCGTGCGTGCCCTCCGGCACGTCGAAGGTGGCCGACCAGGTGCCCGGCGACCCCGCGACGGGCCGCAGCACCGTGGCGGCGCACTCGGGCTGCCAGTCGCCAGGGCAGCCGAGCTCGCCCTGCAGCGAACCGACCAGCGTCACGACGGTGGCGCCGGGGGTGTGACCGGCGACGGCGGCGGGGGCCACCACGAGCGGAGCGGCCACGGCCGCGGCGAGCACGGCGAGCCCGACGCGGCTGCGCCGGCCCGACGTCCGGAGCAGGGGGGTTCGCAGCACAGGACCTCCTCGGGCCGCTCAGCATTGAGTGGCCGCACGACGACGCAGAGCAAGTGGGACGCAACGTAGACCCCTCAGCACCTCCGCCACCAGCCCTGCGGCGCCCCAGTCCTCCCTCGCCGGCCGGGAGCGGGCGTACCGGGCGCGGCGGGCCCTCTCCCCGGCCGGAGCCGGACGTACGGTTCGTGCCGGTTCTCCTCGGAGGTGCAGATGTCGATGGCATGGGGCCTGGTCGTGATCGCAGGGCTGCTCGAGACGGGCTTCGCGCTGGCGCTCAAGGCGAGCGAGGGCTTCACCAGGACCGTGCCGACGGTGCTGTTCCTGGTGTGCGCGATCGGCAGCTTCTCCCTGCTGAGCACGGCGCTGCGCGAGCTGCCGGTCGGACCGGCCTACGCCGTCTGGACCGGCATCGGCGCAGCCGGGACGGCGGTGGCCGGCATCGTCTTCCTCGGGGAGTCGGCGGCCGCGCTCAAGCTGCTGTCGATCGTGCTCGTCGTCGCAGGCGTCGTCGGGCTGCAGCTCACGAGCGCGACCGCCTCCTGACCCCACAGGCGCGTGGCCGCCGGCCGGTGCGGACCGGCGGTGCCGCGTGCGTGCCCGACGCAGCCGCGCGGGTACGGAGGCAGACGTGGACCTCCCGACCGACCGGCTCGTCGCGGGCCGCTACCGGCTGATCGCGCCGCTGGGCGCCGGCGGCATGGGCACGGTGTGGCGGGCGCGCGACGAGCTCCTCGACCGTGAGGTCGCCGTCAAGGAGGTCCGCTTCCCGCCGGGCCTGGCCGAGGCCGACCGCGCCGTGCTCGTCGAGCGCACCCGTCGGGAGGCGCGCGCCGCCGCCCGGCTCGACCACCCGAGCGCCGTCACCGTCTACGACGTCGTGGAGCAGGACGGCGCGCCGTACCTCGTCATGGAGCTGGTCGAGGCCCGGACGCTGGCCGAGGTCGTCGAGCGGGACGGACCGCTGAGCCCGCAGCGGACCGCGCAGGTCGGCCTGGCGCTGCTGGGCGCTCTCGAGACGGCCCACCGGCAGGGGATCGTCCACCGCGACGTGAAGCCGAGCAACGTCATGGTGCGCGACGACGGCCGGGTGGTCCTCACCGACTTCGGGATCGCGACGAGCACCGGCGACTCGTCGATCACCTCCACCGGGCTGCTGCTGGGCTCACCGGCCTACATCGCCCCCGAGCGGGCGCGTGGCCAGGCCCCGGCGCCGCCGTCGGACCTGTGGTCGCTCGGCGCCACGCTGTTCACCGCCGTCGAGGGGCGGCCGCCGTACGACGGCGGCGAGGCGATCCTCACCGTCATGGCCGTCGTGACCGGTGAGCACGCGCCGTTCGTCGCCGCCGGCCCGCTGGCGCCGGTCCTGGACGGCTT
>CADCUB010000031.1:0-15456 GCA_902805775.1 uncultured Frankineae bacterium
ACCCGCCGGGAGGGGCGCGCGGATCAGCGGCGGGGCTTGCTGCGCTGCGCGCGCGGCGACACCAGGCGGGTGCCGGACCACTCGGGCGCGGCGCTGGTGCTGCGGGTGCTGGACAGGCCGGCGGTCGGCGCGGCCTCGTCGATGTCGCTGGGCTCGACGTGGCCGTCGCGGCCCGCCTTGGGCGTGAGGAGCCAGACCACGCCGGAGTCGCCGAGGTTGGTCAGGGAGTCGACGAGCGCGTCGACGAGGTCGCCGTCGCCCTCGCGCCACCACAGCAGGACGACGTCGACGACGTCGTCGGAGTCGTCGCCGACGATGAGCTCCGTGCCGGCCCGGGCGGCCACGTCGTCGAGCAGCGCGCGGTCGACGTCGTCGGCGTCGCTCACCCCGAGCACCTGCACGACCGCGCCCGGCTCGACGCCGAGCTTCTCGGCCAGGCCGCGCTGTGCCGCGCGGTCCGCGGACGCCGTCACGGACAACCCCTCTCGCCGGCACCCGGAGGGCGCGTGTGGGGTGCAGTCCACCGGACGCGCTCCGTGTGCGCAAGTGCCTCCGGCGCGCCGCGCGTGGCGCCGGCTCCCGTCCGGGCGCTCACCCGGCGAGGAAGGACAGCCGCACCGACCGGTCCGGGTTGTCCACGTTGAGGTCGACGAGGGCCACGGACTGCCAGGTGCCGAGCGCCAGCCGGCCGCCGACCACGGGCAGCGACGCGTACGGCGGCACCAGCGCCGGCAGCACGTGGGAGCGGCCGTGCCCGCGCGTGCCGTGCCGGTGCCGCCACCGGTCGTCGGCCGGCAGCAGGTCGCGCAGCGCCGCCAGCAGGTCGTCGTCGGAGCCCGCGCCGAGCTCGAGCACCGCCACGCCCGCGGTCGCGTGCGGCACGAACACGTGCAGCAGCCCGTCCCCGCGCCCCTGCACGAACGCCGTGCACTGCCCCGTGAGGTCGTGCACGACCTCCTGCCGCCCCGTCCGCACCTGCAGCACCGTCGTGTCCACGGGCCGTCCCTGCCCCGCGCGGGTTCCGGTTACCGCAGGGTAGGGCGTTGGATGGGTACAGCACACCCGCCCGCCGCGCGCGGGCGCCGACCGGCGCGCCCCGCGAGGGCACCCGCGAGGGACGCCGACAGAGCCACCGACGCAGCCACCCGGGAGCAGCGTGACCCAGACAGCCGATTCCCCCCACACCCCCGCCGGCGAGCCCGCTCCCCTGCACCTCGACGGCCTGCCCAGCCAGCTGCCCGACCTCGACCCCGGCGAGACCGCGGAGTGGCTCGAGTCGCTCGACGCGGTCGTCGCCGCCGGCGGGCCGCAGCGCGCCCGCTTCCTCATGCTCAAGCTCCTCGAGCGCGCGCGGGAGAAGCAGGTCGGCGTGCCGGCCCTGCGCAGCACCGACTACATCAACACCATCCCGCCGGAGCGCGAGCCCGACTTCCCCGGCGACGAGCACATCGAGCGGCGCATCCGGGCGTACGTCCGGTGGAACGCCGCCATCACGGTCAGCCGCGCGAACCGCCCCGAGATCGGGGTCGGCGGGCACATCGCGACGTACGCCAGCGCCGCGAGCCTGTACGAGGTCGGCTTCAACCACTTCTTCCGCGGCCGCGAGCACCCGGGCGGCGGCGACCACGTCTACTTCCAGGGCCACGCGAGCCCGGGCGTGTACGCCCGCGCCTTCCTCGAGGGCCGCGTCACCGAGGAGCAGCTCGACGGCTTCCGGCAGGAGAGCCGCCCCGACGGCGGGCTGTCGAGCTACCCGCACCCGCGGCTCATGCCGGGGTTCTGGGAGTTCCCGACGGTGTCGATGGGCCTCGGCCCGATCTCGGCGATCTACCAGGCGCGGTTCGACAAGTACCTCCAGCACCGCGGCATCAAGGACACCTCGCAGCAGCGGGTCTGGTGCTTCCTCGGCGACGGCGAGATGGACGAGCCGGAGAGCCTCGGCGCGATCGGCGTCGCCGCCCGCGAGGAGCTCGACAACCTGACGTTCGTCATCAACTGCAACCTGCAGCGCCTCGACGGCCCGGTGCGCGGCAACGGCAAGGTCATCCAGGAGCTCGAGTCGAGCTTCCGCGGCGCCGGCTGGAACGTCGTCAAGGTCGTCTGGGGCCGCCAGTGGGACGACCTGCTCGCCCAGGACGTCGACGGGCTGCTGCTCGCGCAGATGAACGGCACGCCGGACGGCCAGTTCCAGACCTACTCGGTCGAGAGCGGCGCCTACACCCGCGAGAAGTTCTTCGGCTCCGACCCGCGGCTGCTGAAGATGGTCGAGCACCTGTCGGACGAGCAGATCCGCGGCCTGCCGCGCGGCGGCCACGACTACCGCAAGGTCTACGCCGGCTTCGACGCGGCGACCCGGACGGTGGGCCAGCCGACGGTGATCCTCGCCCACACGATCAAGGGCTGGACGCTGGGCAAGGACTTCGAGGGCCGCAACGCGACCCACCAGATGAAGAAGCTCACCAAGCCCGAGCTCAAGGAGCTGCGCGACCGGCTCTACCTGCCGATCGCCGACAAGGACCTCGAGGGCGAGCTCCCGCCCTACTTCCACCCCGGCGAGGACAGCGACGAAGTCCTCTACATGAAGGAGCGCCGGGCGGCCCTCGGCGGCTCGATCCCCCGCCGCGTGGTGCGCGCCAAGCCCCTGGCGCTGCCCCCGAGCGAGGTCTACGACGAGCTCAAGCGGGGCTCGGGCAAGCAGTCGGTCGCCACGACGATGGCCTTCGTCCGCCTGCTCAAGGACCTCATGAAGGACAAGGGCATCGGCGCCCGCATCGTGCCGGTCATCCCCGACGAGGCCCGCACCTTCGGCATCGACGCGATGTTCCCGTCCGCCAAGATCTACTCGCCGTTCGGGCAGAAGTACGAGGCGGTCGACCGCGAGCTGCTGCTGTCCTACAAGGAGTCGGTGCAGGGCCAGATCCTGCACGAGGGCATCTCCGAGGCCGGCTCGATGGCCTCGGTGATCGCGGCCGGCACGTCCTACGCCACGCACGGCGAGCCGATGATCCCGGTCTACGTCTTCTACTCCATGTTCGGCTTCCAGCGCACCGGCGACCAGATGTGGGCGTTCGGCGACCAGCTCGGGCGCGGCTTCCTGCTCGGCGCCACGGCAGGGCGCACCACGCTGAACGGCGAGGGGCTGCAGCACCAGGACGGGCACAGCCTGCTGCTCGCCTCGACCAACCCCGCGGTGGTCGCGTACGACCCGGCCTTCTCCTACGAGGTCAGCTTCATCGTCGAGGACGGGCTGCGGCGGATGTACGGGGAGGCGTCGGAGGACGTCTTCTACTACCTGAGCGTCTACAACGAGCCCTACCCGCAGCCGGCGATGCCCGAGCTCGAGGGGCTGCGGGAGGGCGTCCTGCGCGGGATCTACCGCTACAGCTCCGCCGAGGGCGAGGGTCCTCGCGTGCAGGTGCTGGCGAGCGGCATCGCCGTGCGCCTGGCCATGGACGCGCAGCGGCTGCTGCGCGACCACTGGGGCGTGGCCGCCGACGTCTGGAGCGTCACGAGCTGGAACGAGCTGCGTCGGGACGCGGTCGAGTGCGAGGAGCACAACCTGCTGCACCCGGGCGAGGAGCCGCGCCGCCCGTACGTGCAGACCACGCTCGAGGGCGCGCAGGGCCCGTTCGTCGCCGTCAGCGACTGGATGCGGGCGGTGCCCGACATGCTGAGCCGCTGGATGCCCGGCGACTACACCTCGCTGGGCACCGACGGCTTCGGACGCTCCGACACCCGCGCGAGCCTGCGGCGGCACTTCCGCATCGACCCGGAGTCCATCGCGGTCGCGGCGCTGACCGAGCTTGCCCGCCGCGGCGAGGTCGACGCCGACCTGCCGCGCAAGGCGCTCGAGCAGTACGAGCTGCTGTCGGAGCTCATGCCGGCCGAGAAGGACACCACCGAGGGCGGCAGCGAGTGAGCCCGGCCGACGGCCGCGTCCACCCGTGAGCACCGCTGCGCCCTGCGCCAGCGAGTAGGCCTGCGGGCACCGGGTATCGGCGCCTCATGCAGCGAGGCAGCGACAAGCACAGCGCCCGGATGGACGACGCCATGGAGGCAGAGGTCAGCGGTCTCATGCGGTCGGGCCACGACAACCGTGCCGACTGGAACTCCCCCGAGCCGTCCGGGGAGGACCAGCCGGACGTCGACCTCGTGCCCGACGGCACCCTGGCCGGAGGGGTGCCGGAGGGCATGACCGAGCAGGACGTCGAGGCGCGCAGCGAGCTCGCGACCTACCTCGGCCGGCTGTGGCCCGCCACCCGCGAGGAGCTGGTGCGGGTGGCGACCGACAACGAGGCGCCCGAAGCCGTGATCGCGCAGCTGCACTCGCTGCCCCTGGGCCAGCAGTTCGCCAACCTCCAGGAGGTCTGGTCGACCCTGTCCGGAGGGCACGTGGAGAGCCAGCGCTTCTAGCCCTTTCGGACGGTCTTGGGACCGTGTGCCGCCGGAACGCCCCTGTCGGCGTCCGCGTGTGACGCAGACTCCCTCCAGGAGCAGGCGGGGCAGACGAGCGGAGCGGACCGTGGGCAGAGGGCCGGGCCGGCAGGTCGCAGGACGGTCACCCGTCGTGCGGCGCCTGGAGGAGCACCCCAACCTGACCGCGGTCATGGAGGTGCTGGCCCGGTTGGCCGCCATCCGCGACGACGACCTCCCCCGCCTGGCCGACGGATGGGTCAACAGCCCCTGGCTCGCCGCCGCGCGTGACCGCGCGCTGTCGCCCGACAGCCCGTTGGTCGTCGACGTGCTCGCGGCGTTCGACGCGGTGAGCGCCCTGTTCGCGGACGACCTCGCCGGCGAGGCGGCCTACGTGACCGTCGACCCGCAGGTCACCGCGCGGGCCCTCAAGACGGTGCGGGACGCGGTCGCCGCCGTCTACGCCCGTCCGGTCCTGACCCGTGCGGAGTACATCGCGCTGCTGCGGCCCTGGCACGCGGTCTATCCCGACCCGTCGAGCGGCGAGCCCGACCTCGGCCCCGAGGGGGCCCGCGTCAAGGCGCTGCTCGCGGCGCTGCCGACGCTGGCGCGGCGCTGCCACGACGCGTCCGGCCGTGCGCTGTTCGACGCGCTCGTCGACCGGTCCTTCGTGGCCGAGCACGACCGCGCCGAGGCCGCGGAGTCGGCCTTCCAGGCCGCCGTCCTGACCCGGCGCCGCCGCGTCTGGGCGCTGGTGCGCCGCACGGGCGCCGAGGGCCTGTCGCGCCCCTGCGACGAGTGCCGGGCCTTCCAGGGACGTGACGGGCACCCCGACGACGCCCTCGAGGCGGCCCGCGTGCTCGGCCTGTGCCTGGACGCCGCCTGCGCCCTGCTCGTCGCCGACGCGCTGCCCGACGCCTGCACCGACCTGCTGGTCGAGCCGGTCCTCGCGCTCATCCCGTCGCAGCGGCGCCCCGGCCCGTCCAGCTGAGCAGGTCGTCGACGCCCCGGGCGTTCACGACGTCCTCGGGCCGCACGCCGCACAGGTGGGCGCGCTCGCAGCCCAGGTGCTGCCAGTCGAGCTGGCCCGGCGCGTGGGCGTCGGTGTCGATGGCCACGGTGCAGCCCGCCTCCAGCGCGAGCCGCAGCAGGCGCTTGGGCGGGTCGAGCCGCTCCGGCCGGCTGTTCACCTCGACCGCCACGCCGAACCGCGCGCAGGCGGCGAAGACGATCTCGGCGTCGAACTCGCTCTCCGGCCTGCCCTTGCCCCCACGGCCGTGCCCCACCACCTGGCGTCCCGTGCAGTGGCCCAGCACGTCGGTGTGCGGGTTGCTGATCGCCGCCACCATGCGTGCCGTCATCTCCTCGCGCGGCATCCGCAGCTTGCTGTGGACGCTGGCGACGACCACGTCGAGCCGGGCGAGCAGCGCCGGGTCCTGGTCGAGCGAGCCGTCCTCGTCGATGTCGCACTCGATGCCGGTCAGCAGGCGGAACGGCGGCGCCGACCCGTCGGCCGCCTCCGCCGCGAGCACCTCGTTGACGCCGGCGACGACCTCGAGCTGGTGCAGCAGGCGCTCAGCGGTCAGGCCGTTGGCCACCGTCAGGCGCGGTGAGTGGTCGGTGAGCACCATGTACTCGTGGCCCAGCGCGCGACCGGCGCGGGCCATCTCCTCGATCGGCGACCCGCCGTCGGACCAGTCGGAGTGGGTGTGCAGGTCGCCCCTGAGGGCGGCGCGCAGGGCGGCGGCCCCCTCCGACACCGGGGTCTCCCCGAGCGTCTGCACCCGTCGCAGGTAGACCGGCTCCTCGCCGCGCAGCGACTCGGTGACCACCAGGGCGGTGACCTTGCCGAGACCGGTGAGGTCGGTGAGCGTGCCGGCGGCGGCGCGGGCGGCGAGCTCGTCGGCGCCGGTCCGGTCGACCACCGCAGCGGCCGTCCGGAAGGCGCGCACCCGGTAGGACGGCTCGAGAGCGCGCTCCAGGCAGAAGGCGATGGCACGCAGGTCCTGCGCCGGGTCGCGGCTCACGTGCCGATCCCCTCGCGGTCGACGTCGACGCGTCGCCCGCGCTCGGCGCGCTCGGCGACGAAGACGGCGGTGCAGATGCCGGCCCAGCCCAGCCCGAGCAGCAGGCCGCCGCTGACGTCGCTGACGTAGTGGACGCCGAGCAGCACCCGGCTGGCCGCCACGAGGACGGCGACGAGCACGGCGCCGAGCAGCACCAGGCGGGGTCGGCGCACGTGCGGCAGGGCCAGGACGGCGGCCGTGGTCCAGAACGCCGCCGAGCCCAGGGCGTGACCGGAGGGGAAGGACGCGCCGAGAGCGCTGGCGACAGGCGCGTCGAACACCGGGCGGGACCGGTCGACGACCAGCTTGAGCCCCTGCGACAGGACCAGCGCGCCGACCCGAGCAGCGACGACGTACAGCGCCAGCCGGGTGTCCCCGCGCCGCCAGAGCACGGTCGCCAGTGCGGCGGCGGCGACGGTGATGAGGGTCGGGTCACCGAGCAGCGTGACCGCCCGCGCGAGCGCCAGCAGCGGTCCGGACCCGGCCACCACCTGCTCGGCCGAGTCCGTGACGTCCTCGTCGAGACCGACGAGGGGGGCGTACTCGGACCGCACGAGCAGCGCCATCGGGACGCTGACGACCGCGACCGCGAGCGCGCCGACCAGCCCCAGGACGAGCCGGGCGCCGGCTCGCGTGGCGGCGGCGTCCGGGGTGCTGCCCTGCGGGGTCGCGGGCGGACGGCTCATCCGCCCATGCTGCCCGGACCGCCGGACTCTGACGAGCCGTCCAGCACCTGGTGTCTCAGACGACCTGGTGCAGCCAGGTGACCGGGGCGCCGTCGCCGGCCTCGCGGTAGGGCTCGAGCTCGTCGTCCCACGCGCTGCCGAGCAGCGCGTCCAGCCCCTGCGCGAGCTGCGGCCCGGTGGCCGTCGCGAGCAGCGTGCGCAGGCGGTCCTCGCCGATGAGCAGGTCGCCGTTGACGCTCATCGACGAGCGGAAGACCCCCAGGGTCGGCGTGACGGCGTAGCGCTCGCCGTCGACGCCCGGGCTCGGCTCCTCGGTGACCTCGTAGCGCAGCAGGGTCCACCCGCGCAGGGCGGCGGCGAGCCGGCCGGCGGTGCCCGAGCGCCCCCGCCAGTTCAGCTCGGCGCGCAGCTGACCCGGCGCGGCCGGCTGGTCGGACCACTCCATGCGGGCACGCGCGCCCAGCTCGGCGGTCACCGCCCACTCGACGTGGGGGCACAGCACGGGCGGACACGAGTGGACGTACAGCACGCCGGCGGACACGGTGCCTCCTGGTGGACGAGGTGCGCCTTCCCCAGCGGCCTCGACAGGTGGTCCGTGCCTGTGACGTGTGTGCCCCATGGTGCCACTGATGACTCCTGCCCGCCAGCACGTCCTCGGCTCCCGCTGCTGGTCCGCCCGGACCGCGCGCTCAGCCCTCGAGCCCGGACGGTCCGGTCGGGGTCGTCGGAGCGCCGAGCCAGGCGTCGATGCCGTCGAGCAGCTCGGCCTTGAGCGCGTCGGGCGCCGCGCTCCCCCGTACGGCGTCCGCGGCCAGGCCGGCCAGCGAGCCGTCGGGCAGGCCCTGCTGGTCGCGCACCGCGGCGTACTGCTCCAGCAGGCCCGAGCGGAACAGCAGGGGGTCGTCGGCGCCCAGCGCCACCGGGACGCCGGCGTCCTGCAGCTGGCGCACCGGCACCAGCTCGACCGCCCCGGCGACGCCGAGCGCGACGTTGGAGGCCGGGCAGACCTCGAGCACCACTCCCCGTTCGGCGAGCAGGTGGACGGTGCGCGGGTCCTCGACCGAGCGCACGCCGTGGCCGAGCCGGTCGGCCCGCAGCGCCTCCACCGCGCCCTGCACCGAGCGTGCGCCGCGCAGCTCGCCGGCGTGGGGCACCGACAGCAGCCCGGCCTCGCGGGCGATGCGGAACGCCTTGGCGAACTCCTCCGGCCGTCCGCGGGTCTCGTCGTTGGACAGCCCGAAGCCGACCACCCGCGCGGTCCCGTCACGCGGACCGGCGAAGCGCTTGGCGACCCGTGCCAGCGTCTCGGCGTCGGCGGGGTGCCGGGTGCGGTTCGCCGCGACGACCAGGGCCATGCCGACGCCGGTCGCGGCCGTGGCCGCCGCCATCGCGTCGAGGACGAGCTCCACGGTCGCCTGCAGGCCGCCGAGGCGCGCGGAGTACGACGAGGGGTCGACCTGCACCTCCACCCAGCGGGAGCCGGCGGTGCGCTCGTCCTCGGCGATCTCGCGGACCAGCCGGCGCACCTCGTCCTCTCCGGCCACGACGTCGCGGGCCGCGTCGTACAGCCGCTGGAAGCGCGACCAGCCGCGCCGCACGGTGACGTCGAGGCGGGCGCCGGAGGGGTCGAGCAGCTCGGTCGGCAGCCGCCGGCCCTGCTCGGCCGCGAGCTCGACCAGCGTCGAGGGCCGCATCGCGCCGGCCAGGTGGAGGTGCAGGTGCGCCTTGGGGAGCCGGGCCAGGTCGCGCACCAGGTCATCGTGCCGGAGGACCAGACCTCCTGCCGCGGGGGGCCTGTCGTGTCGGTCGCCGGGGTCGGGCCGCGCGCCTGGGACACTGGACGGCGTGACGAGTCCGGCGCCGAGCAGTCCTCGCGACCCCAGTGCCTACAACGCCGAGCACCTGTCGGTCCTCGAGGGCCTCGAGGCAGTGCGCAAGCGCCCCGGCATGTACATCGGGTCGACCGACTCCAAGGGCCTGACCCACCTGGCCTACGAGATCCTCGACAACGCTGTCGACGAGGCGCTGGCCGGGCACTGCGCGCGCATCGAGCTCACGCTGCACGCCGACGGCTCGGTCGAGGTCGCCGACGACGGCCGGGGCATCCCGGTCGACGTCGAGCCTCGGAGCGGGCTGACCGGCGTCGAGCTCGTGCTGACCAAGCTGCACGCCGGCGGCAAGTTCGGCGGCGGCGGCTACAAGACCTCCGGCGGCCTGCACGGCGTCGGCGCGAGCGTCGTCAACGCCCTGTCGCGCCGTCTCGACGTGACCGTCCGCCGCGGCGGGCGCGTCCACGCCATGAGCTTCTGCCGGGGGGTGCCCGGGACGTTCGACGGCGACGGCCCGACGGCGGCCTTCACCCCGCGCGCGGGGCTGTCGGTGGCCGGCAAGGCGCCGCGCAGCAAGGGCGTCTCCCCCACCGGCACGACCGTGCGCTGGTGGCCGGACATGCCGCTGTTCAGCGCCGGCTCGGCCGTCGACGTCTCGCAGGTGCACGACCGGCTGCGCCAGACGGCCTTCCTCGTCCCGGGCCTGACCCTGGCGATGCTCGACCGGCGCGGTGACGAGGCGGTCGAGGAGGTCTTCCGCTTCGACGGCGGTACGGCCGACTTCGTGGAGCACCTCGCCGTCGACGGGGCGGTGTGCGACCCGGTCCACGTCGTCGGGACCGGCGACTACAAGGAGACGGTGCCGGTCCTCGACGCCAGTGGCCACATGACGACGCAGACCGTCGAGCGGCACTGCGAGGTCGACATCGCCCTGCGCTGGGGCACCGGCTACGACACCCGCGTCTCGTCGTTCTGCAACGTCGTGGCGACCCCCCACGGCGGGACCCACCAGAACGGCTTCGAGCGGGCGCTCCTGCGCACGCTCAACGACGCGCTCAGGACCACCCGGGTGCTGCGCGCCAACGACGAGCCGGTCATCAAGGACGACGTTCTCGAGGGCCTGACGGCCGTGGTGACCGTCAAGGTGCCCGAGCCGCAGTACCTCGGGCAGACCAAGGACGAGCTCGGCACACCCGGTGTCAGCAAGATCGTCGCCGACGTGGTGGCGCGCGGCCTGCGCACCGAGTTCCTCGACAGCAAGCGGCGCAAGGCCCAGGCCCGGGTCGTGCTCGAGAAGATCGCCGCCGCCGCGAAGACCCGGCAGGCGGCCAAGGCCTCCAAGGACGCCGCCCGGCGCAAGACCGCCCTGGAGACCTCGACCCTGCCGGCCAAGCTCGCCGACTGCCGCTCCACCGACGTCTCGCGCACCGAGCTGTGGCTCGTCGAGGGCGACAGCGCGCTGGGCACCGGCAAGCTGGCGCGCAACAGCGAGTTCCAGGCGCTGCTGCCCCTGCGCGGCAAGATCCTCAACGTCCAGAAGGCCGGCATCTCCGAGATGCTCAGCAACGCCGAGTGCGCCGCGATCATCCAGGTGGTCGGCGCCGGCACGGGGCGCACCTTCGACCTCGACGCCATGCGCTACGGCAAGATCGTGATCACGACCGACGCCGACGTCGACGGCGCGCACATCCGCTGCCTGCTCATCACGCTGTTCGCCCGCTACATGCGACCGGTGATCGAGGCGGGCCGGCTGTTCGCCGCCGTGCCGCCGCTGCACCGCATCGAGGTCGTGGGGGCGAAGGAGCCCATCTACACCTACAGCGAGAAGCAGCGCCAGCACGAGATCCGCAAGATCACGGCCCGGGGGGCCAAGGTGAAGGGGCAGGTCCAGCGCTACAAGGGCCTGGGCGAGATGGACCCCGACCAGCTGGCCGAGACGACGATGCACCCGGCCACGCGCACCCTGCGACGGATCAACTCCGGCGAGGTCGACGCCGCCGAGCGGGTGCTCGAGCTGCTCATGGGCAACGACGTCGCTCCGCGCCGCGACTTCATCGTCAGCAGCGCCTCGCGGGTCAACAAGGAGCTCCTCGACACATGAGCAGGCACACCTGATGGCCCGGCGCCGCGGCTCCTCCTCGCACATCCCGCCCTTCGAGGGCGAGGGCACGATCATCGACACGAGCGTCGTCGACGAGATCGAGTCGAGCTACCTCGACTACTCCTACTCCGTCATCTACTCGCGGGCGCTGCCCGACGCCCGCGACGGCCTCAAGCCGGTGCACCGACGGATCCTGTTCTCGATGGCCGACTCCGGCCTGCGCCCCGACCGGCCGTACGTCAAGAGCGCCCGGGTCGTCGGCGACGTCATGGGCAAGTACCACCCGCACGGCGACGGCGCGATCTACGACGCGATGGTCCGCCTGGCGCAGCCGTTCGCGATGCGGGTGCCGCTGATCGACGGGCACGGCAACTGGGGGTCTCCGGACGACCCCGCCGCCGCCTCGCGCTACACCGAGTGCCGGTTGACGCCCGCGGCGCTGCTGCTCACCGACGGGCTCGACGAGGAGACCGTCGACCTCGAGGACAACTACGACGGCTCCCTGCAGCAGCCGTCGGTGCTGCCGTCAGCCATGCCCAACCTGCTCGTCAACGGCACCTCCGGCATCGCCGTCGGCATGGCGACCAACATGATCCCCCACAACCTCGTCGAGGTCGTCGACGCCGCCCGCCACCTGCTCGAGGCGCCGGACGCCGACCTCGACGACCTCATGCGCTTCGTCCCCGGCCCCGACCTGCCGACCGGGGGCCAGCTGCTCGGGATGACCGAGGTGCGCGCGGCCTACGAGACCGGGCGCGGCGTCGTGCGGATGCGGGCCACCGCCGAGGTCGGCGCCCTCCCCCGCGGCAAGAGCTCGATCACCGTGACCGAGCTGCCGTACGGCGTCGGCGCCGAGCGCGTCATCGCCAAGGTCAAGGAGCTCGTCACCGGCAAGAAGCTGCAGGGCATCGCCGACGTCAAGGACCTCACCGACCGCCAGCTCGGCACCCACCTGGTGTTCGAGGTCAAGGCCGGCTTCAACGGACAAGCGGTGCTCGCCGAGCTCTACCGGCTGACGCCGCTCGAGGAGTCGTTCGGCATCAACAACGTCGCGCTCGTCGACGGGCAGCCGCGCACGCTCGGGCTGAAGGACCTGCTGCAGGTCTTCCTCGACCACCGCGTCGACGTCGTCACCCGGCGCTCGCGCTTCCGGCTGCGCAAGGCGCAGGAGCGCGCCCACCTGGTCGAGGGGCTGCTCATCGCGCTGGCCGACATCGACGAGGTCGTGCGGATCATCCGCGCCTCCCAGGACGTCGCCGAGGCGCGGGTGCAGCTGGTCGCGCAGATCGGGCTGTCCGACCTGCAGGCCGGCTACGTCCTCGACATGCAGCTGCGCCGCCTGGTCGCGCTCGAGGTGGCCAAGCTGGAGGCCGAGCTGGCCTCGCTGCGCGAGACGATCGCCTACCTCGAGGGCATCCTCGGCGACCCGGTGCTCCTGCGCGGGGTCATCGCCGACGAGCTGGCCGAGGTGGCCGCCGAGCACGGGACGCCGCGGCGCACCGTGCTGGTCGGCGGCGACCTCAAGGCGCTGGTGACGACACGGGCCGCGTCCACCGAGATCGCCGACGAGGCCTGCGACGTCGTGCTGTCGAGCGCCGGGCTGCTCGCGCGCACTCCGCTGCACGCCGATCCCGACGACACCTCGGGACGCAAGCGCACCGGCCGCAGCCGCCACGACGTCGTCGTGTCGGTCGCCCGCACGACCACCCGCGGCACCGTCGGGCTGATCACGTCAGCCGGCCGGGTGCTCCGGGCGCGGGTCCTGGACCTGCCCGCCGTGCCGGCCGTCACGACGGGCGCGCTGTCGCTGCGCGGCGGTGCTCCGGCGACGGAGTTCGCCGCGCTCGAGCGGGGCGAGCGGGTGCTGGCCCTGTCGGCGCTCCCCGACGACGGTCCCGGCATCGCTCTCGCCACGCGCCAGGGCACGGTCAAGCGGGTCCTCCCCGAGTGGCCGGCCAAGGGCGAGGCGGTCGAGATCGTCGCGCTCAAGCCGGGTGACGAGGTGGTCGGCGCCGTGGAGCTGCTCGACGGCGAGGAGGAGCTCGTGCTGTTCGCCTCGACCGGTGATCTGCTGCGCTTCCCCGCGTCGGCGGTGCGGCCGCAGGGCCGCTCGGCCGGCGGCATGGCGGGCATGAAGCTCGCGCCCGGCGCCGCCCTCGTCGGCTTCAGCGCCGTGGACCTCAGAGCGCCCGAGGGCGTGCTCGACGTCGTCGACGAGCCGCTCGTCGTGACCGGCGGCGGGCTGCCTCCCGAGGGCCGGTCCAAGGGTCCGCTGTCGTCGGGTCGGGGGGTGGTGTCGTCGGTCAAGGTGACGCCGCTGTCGGAGTACCCCCGCAAGGGCCGCGCGACGGGCGGCGTCCGCTGCCAGCGGCTGCTGACCGGCGAGGCCCTGCTCGTGCTCGGCTGGGCCGGTCGTGGACCGGCGTGGGCCGCGGCGCAGAGCGGCGACCCGGTCGACCTGCCGGCGACGTACGGCCGCCGCGACGGCTCCGGCACTCCGGTCGACAAGCCCCCCGTCGCCGTGGGCCGCCCGCACCGCTGACTTGTCGCGCCCTTCCGGCGGCGCCGCCCGTACGCGCGGGACGGGTGCCTGCGCGCACTTCCCCTGCGCCGCCGTACGCGCAGACGGCCTGGGCGTACCGGTGCGCAGGGGAAGCCGGGCGGACCGGGCGGGTGGCGAGCGGTCAGGCGCCCGCGTCGGCCACCTCACCGGGGTAGCTCGCGCCCTTGAGCAGCCGCGCCAGGTGGGCGGCGTTCGCGGCGACGGTGCGGTTGGTGCCGGCCGTGGCCTCGGGGGTCTCGTCGAGGTCCAGGTAGTCCGTGCCGTGCATCGCCTCGCCGTTCCAGTAGGTCGAGCCCTGCGCGGGGATGCTGAAGCCGACGTCGTTGAGCGCCTGGAACAGCTGCGAGCTGACGTGGTGCGCGCCGTCCTCGTTGCCGACCACCGCGGCGACGGCGACCTTGCCGGAGACCGAAGGACGGCCCTGGTCGTCCTTCTCCGACAGCTCGGCGTCCAGCCGCTCCAGCACCCGCATGCACACGCTGCTCGCCTGCCCCAGCCAGGTCGGCGTGGCGATCACGAGGATGTCGGCGGCGAGCACCTTCTCGCGGATCGCGGGCCAGCCGTCGCCGTCCCCCATGTCCTTGTCCACGCCCGGCTTGACGTCGACGTCCACGACGCGCACCAGCTCACCGGTCACGCCGTGGCCCGTCAGGGCGTCCAGCACCTGGCCGGCCATCAACGAGCTGCTGGAGTCGGCGGGCGAGGGCTTGAGGCTGCAGACCAGGGCGAGCGCGCGCAGAGGTGTCGTCATGGCAACCACCGTGCCCGGCTCGTCGACAGCGCGCATCTCGGGACGTGCATCACAGGACGGTAGTTCCGGACCGGAGCGGGCAACCGTCGGGCAGCGCACGAGCGTGTGCCCGCCTGCCCCTTGCACGTCACGCTCCCGAGAGGACCACCCCATGGCCAAGCACGACACGTCCCACCGCCTCAACGACGCCTCCGGCACCGCCGCCGGGGCCGACACGACGGCCCGTATGGCCGGCACCCACCGGACCGACGCACCCGGCTACGAGACCCGGCCGGCCAAGACCAGCGCGGCGGCCGTGTTCGCCCTGGTCTTCGGCCTGGCGGCGCTGTTCTGCGCCCTGACCGCCATCCTGTCGCCCGCCGCCGTGCTCTTCGGCGTCATCGGCATCGTCCTCGGCGTCGTCGGCCTCAAGATGGCCAAGCGCGTGGGCGTGACCGGCAGGGGCGTCGCCATCGGGGGCCTGGTCACCGCCGTGCTCGGCCTGCTGATCGGTGCCGCCGTCATCGGCGGCGTCAGCGCGCTCGTCAACGACGAGCAGCGGCTCGACCAGCTGCAGAACCGCATCGACGACCTGCGCACGGAGGTGCCCTCGACCGACGAGCTGCGCTCGGAGCTCCCCTCCTAGTCCACTCCCCAGCTGGTCCCTGCCCTCCGTCGTCCCGGTCTTCCGTCTCGGAGACCGGGACGACGTGTGTCTGCACAGCGGCTGCGGTCAGGACCTGGCGGAGGTGCTGGCCCAGCAGGCCCGCGCGCCCCGCGTGAGGCCTCAGCAGCCGGCCAGGACGACGTCGCTGCCGCGCCGTGTCTTGCGGACGTGCACCTGTGCCGGGATGCGAGCCCGCAGCTCGGCGACGTGGCTGACGAGGCCGACGACCCGGCCCCCCTCTCGCAGCCCGTCGAGCACGTCCATCACCTCGTCGAGGGTGTCCTCGTCGAGCGTGCCGAAGCCCTCGTCGACGAACAGCGCCTCGATGCGGGTGCCACCGGCCTCGGCTTGCACGACATCGGCCAGGCCGAGGGCCAGTGCCAGCGAGGCGAGGAACGTCT
>CADCUB010000031.1:15466-15796 GCA_902805775.1 uncultured Frankineae bacterium
CCCTTGACGGCGCCGTCGGTGTGCACGAGCGCGTAGCGGCCCTGGGTCATCCGCAGCAGCCTCGAGCTCGCGACGGCGGCGACCTCCTCGAGCCGGGCCGCCAGGACGAACGACGTCAACGTCATCTTGAGCGCGTTGGCGCCGCCCCCGGCGCAGAGGTCCGCGAGGCGGCGCACCTCTGCGGCCGTCTGCTCGAGCGGCGCCAGCGCCTCCTGAGCCTGCACGAGCTGGGGTACGAGCTCCTCGAGCTGCCGCACCCGGTCGCCCGCGGCGGACTCCACGGCTCCCGCCTCGCGTACCCGGAGGTCGGCCGAGCGCAAGGTCGCGGTC
>CADCUB010000032.1 GCA_902805775.1 uncultured Frankineae bacterium
ACAACCAGAACCAGCGCACCGTCGGGGACCGCGGGCCGGCCACGCTCGAGAACTACCAGTTCCTCGAGAAGATCTCCCACTTCGACCGCGAGCGGATCCCCGAGCGCGTCGTCCACGCCCGCGGCACGACCGCGTTCGGCTCCTTCGAGGCCTACGGGTCCTTCGGCGACGAGCCGATGTCGAAGTTCACCCGCGCCAGGCTGCTGCAGGAGAAGGGCAAGCGCACCGACGTCGCCGTGCGCTTCTCGACCGTGGCCGGCGGCCGCGACTCCTCCGAGGCCGCCCGCGACCCGCGCGGGTTCGCGGTGAAGTTCTACACCGAGGACGGCAACTGGGATCTCGTCGGCAACAACCTCGGCGTCTTCTTCATCCGCGACGCGATCAAGTTCCCGGACTTCATCCACTCCCAGAAGCCCGACCCGGTCACCTTCCGCCAGGAGCCGAACCGGATCTTCGACTTCATCTCGCAGACCCCCGAGTCCATGCACATGGTCACGCTGGTCTTCAGCCCGCGCGGCCTGCCGGCGAGCTACCGGATGATGCAGGGCTTCGGCGTCAACACCTACAAGTGGCTCAACGCCGAGGGCGAGTCGGTCCTGGTCAAGTACCACTGGCTGCCCAAGCAGGGCGTCAAGTCGATGACCGCCGCGGACGCCGCCGCCGTGCAGGCCGAGGACCTCGGCGCGCACACGAAGGACCTCTACGACGCGATCGAGCGCGGCGACTTCCCGGAGTGGGAGCTCAACGTCCAGATCATGAGCGACGACGACCACCCCGAGCTCGACTTCGACCCGCTCGACGACACGAAGGTGTGGCCCGAGGAGCGGTTCCCGCTCACGCCGATCGGCCGGATGGTCCTCGACCGCAACGTCTCCAACGCGTTCGCGGACAACGAGCAGATCGCCTTCGGCACGGGCGTGCTGGTCGACGGCCTCGACTTCTCCGACGACAAGATGCTCGTCGGCCGCACGTTCTCCTACTCCGACACCCAGCGCTACCGGGTCGGCCCGAACTACCTGCAGCTGCCGGTCAACCAGGCCAAGAACGCCGAGGTCCGCACGAACCAGCGCGACGGCCAGATGGCCTACCGGGTCGACGACGGCGGCGACAACCCGCACGTCAACTACGAGCCGTCGATCACCGGCGGCCTGCGTGAGGGCGAGTACCCGACGCACGACGATCAGGGCCCGGTCATCGAGGGGCGCCTGACCCGCAAGCGGATCGCGCGCACGCAGGACTACATGCAGGCCGGCGAGCGCTACCAGCTCTCCGAGCAGTGGGAGAAGGACGACCTCGTCCTCAACCTGGTGACGCTGATCGGCCAGTGCGACCGCGCGATCCAGGAGCGCATGGTCTGGCACCTGCTGCTCTGCGAGGACGAGCTGGGCCTGCGCGTCGGCGAGGGCCTGGGGATCGGCGTCGCCGACGTTCGCTCGCTCAAGCCGCTCGCGAGCCAGACGCTGTCCGAGGAGGACGAGCAGCGACTCGCGAACCTCGGCAACAACGGGCCGCGCGACGTGAGCGGCCTGACGATGACCCACTGCGTGCCCAACGAGCACGTCGTGGTCGCGCAGGAGCCCGTCTCCGCGAGCTGATCCATGGCCGACGCCGCGCACGAGAAGCAGGTCGTCGGCGAGGCCGCCGCGGCCCTCGTCGAGCCCGGCATGCGCGTCGGCCTCGGCACGGGGTCGACGGTCGCGGCGATGCTGCCCGCGCTCGCCCGGCGCGAGCTGGCCGGGCTGCGCTGCATCGCGACGTCGGTGGCGACGGAGCGCGTCG
>CADCUB010000033.1 GCA_902805775.1 uncultured Frankineae bacterium
GTGGTGGTGCACGTCCCGCTCGGCGCTGCGCTCGGCCTGGCCGACGAGGTCGGCGAGCTGGTCGGACACGGACCGCTCGACCCGCAGCAGCTGGCCCAGATCCTGCTGGCCGGCCCCCGCCTGCGGGCGGTGCACGTCGACGCGCACGGCGTCCCGGTCAGTGTCGCGGACCAGGTGCATGTCCCGCCCCGCGACGACCCCGAAGCCCTCCGTACGGTGCTGCTCGCTCTCGCTGCGACGCCACCAGGACCTGCGCAGCCGCAGCATCCGCACGACCATCAGTCACCCGTGGAGGCGCAGCCACGTGGCGGCCCCGCAGTCCCGACCCAGCCACGGCAGCAGCCCTGTCCCCCCGACCAGCCGCACGCACCGCCATCGCCCGGCCAGCAGCACGCACCTCGTCCGACCGGTCCGTACCGGCCGCCGCGCTGGCTGCGCCGGCTGGTCGAATTCCGCGCACCGCACTGCGAATGGCCCGGCTGCGGTGTCCGCGCGCAGTTCTGCGACTTCGAGCACGACCGAGCCTGGCCGACCGGACCGACGTGCGCCTGCAACACCGGGCCGCTGTGCCGCCACCACCACCGCATCAAGCAGCAGCCGTTGTGGACCAAGACCCGCGGCCGGTCCAGCGCCGTGACCTGGACCGACCTCACCGGCCGCCACTGGACTCGCCCGGCCCAGCACGACACCCCGGCACCGATCCTCCGAGCGCTGCCCGCCCTCACCTCGGCCGAGAGGCTCGACCGCAGCGAGCACATGCTCAGCCCGCAGGAGCTGGCTGAGCTGTTCGCCGACCCCGACCTCGACCCCCTCCAGCACGAGCTGCGCAGCCCCGACAGCGACCCCGACGCCCCCGACCACGACCGGCTCGCCGACCACCTCGACAGCGACACCCGCTGGACCCTCGACCTCGACGACCCCTACCTCTGGACCGCCTGACCGTCCGCTCGCCGGTGGTCGCGTTGCCGAGCGGCCCCTGGTGGTTGCGGCGGGCGCTCCGGACTGCCCCTCCTGCAAGGCCCGCGATCCCGGGCCCGGTCACCACCGTCTACTGGGACTGGCCACGGCGAGACACCGCTGGGACAAGGACCCGAGTGCGTGGGCAAGGCGTCGACGGCAGGTGCGCACGGGCGCCAGGGCCGGGCTCGTTCACCCGGATGCCGACGGCGCAGCCCCGGTCGGCGGCTGCCGGGACCGGCCGCCGGACCGGAGCCTGGACGACGGTGCCCGCGACCGCGGCGCCACGATGACGACGTGAGGATCCGGACGGTCACCGGCTCGCCCTCGGGCGGACCGGACCCGGTCGCCAGACCGTCCGAGGAGCGAGTGGCGAGACCGCCGTCGGGACGGAGGACTCGTGGACAGAGAGCTCGCCCCGCTGCGGGTGCTGGAGCGCCCGCAGGTGGCGGCGGCCGTGCTCGCGGCCCTGCTCCTGCACGACCGGCACGCGCGGCGGCGCGCCGCCCGGCTCGACCGGGAGCTGCAGGCGGCCCGCGCGGCGCTGACCGCCCAGCGCGCGCAGGCCGCCGAGCTGACCCGCCGGCTGCACGTCGAGGCCCGCACCGACCCGCTGACCGGCCTCGGCAACCGGCGCCGGTGGTCCGAGCAGCTGATGCTCGAGCTCGAGCGGGCCCGGCGGTCCGGCGACGGCCTGGCCGTGGCGGTCCTCGACCTCGACCGGTTCAAGCAGGTCAACGACCGCGACGGCCACGCGGCGGGGGACGAGCTGCTGCAGCAGGTCGCCACGCACTTCGCGTCGTCCGTGCGCAGCATCGACGTCCTCGCCCGGCTCGGCGGGGAGGAGTTCGGCATCGCGGTGCCGCAGGCGACGCGCGAGGCCGCCGCCCAGGTGGTCGAGCGCGTACGCACCGGACTGCCGTCGGGCGTCACCTGCTCGGCAGGACTGGCCGTCTGGGACGGCCGCGAGTCGGCCGCCTCCCTGCAGGGCCGGGCCGACGCCGCGCTCTACCGCGCGAAGAGCGCGGGACGGGACCGGCTCGTCGTCGACTGACCCGAGCGCTCAGCCCCGGGCGTCCGAGGCGACGCTGCGCGGGTCGAACCCGTACGGCAGCTCCAGGCGGTGCGCCCGCATCAGCTCGCCGTCGCCCAGCAGCTCGGCCGTACGGCCGTCGGCCACCACCCGGCCGGCGTCCAGCACGACCGAGCGGGGGCAGAGCTCCAGGGCGTACGGCAGGTCGTGGGTGACCATCAGCACCGTCAGGTCCAGGCCGAGCAGGATCTCGGCCAGCTCCCGGCGGCTGGCCGGGTCGAGGTTCGACGACGGCTCGTCCAGCACCAGGATCGACGGGTGCATCGCGAGCACCGTCGCGACGGCCACCCGGCGGCGCTGGCCGAACGACAGGTGGTGCGGCGCCCGGTCGGCGGCGCCCGCCATCCCGACCGCCTCCAGCGCCTCGGTGACCCGCGCGTCGATCTCGTCGGCACCCAGGCCCAGGTTGGCCGGCCCGAACGCGACGTCCTCGCGCACGCTGGGCATGAACAGCTGGTCGTCGGGGTCCTGGAAGACGATGCCGACCCGTCGCCGCACCTCCTGCAGGTGCTCGCGCTCGACCGGCAGCCCGTCGACGTGCACGGTGCCGGACGTCGGGGTGAGGATCCCGTTGAGGTGCAGGACCAGGGTGGTCTTGCCGGCGCCGTTCGGCCCCAGCAGGGCGGTCCGCTCCCCGGGCTCGAGGCGCAGGTCGACGCCGTGCAGCGCCGCGTGCCCGTCGGGGTAGCGGTGGGTGACCCCGGACAGCTCCAGCGCCGGCGCCTGCTGACCGCCGTGCCGGCTCCCCTCGGGCCCGCTCATGCCAGCGCCGCCGACAGCGCCACCACGCCGGCCGCGGCCGGCAGGACGAACGCCGTCGCCCACTGGCTCGCCCGGGTGGGAGTGCGGCGCAGCACGGGCATGGTGCCGTTGAAGCCGCGCGAGCGCATGGCGAGGTGGACCCGCTCGCCGCGCTCGTACGACCGCAGGAACAGCGCCCCGAGCGACTTCGAGAGCACCGGCCAGGCCCTCAGTCCGGTGGCGGTGAAGCCGCGTGACTCGCGCGCCACGCGCATGCGCGCCATCTCGGCGGCCAGCACGTCGGCGTAGCGGACCATGAACGACGCGATCAGCACGAGCTGGCGCGGCAGGTGCAGCCGCTCCAGGCCGTGCAGCAGGTCGCGGATGGTGGTCGTCGAGGCGAGCACCACGCTGGCCGCGACACCGAGCGAGCCCTTGGCCAGGATGTTGAACGCCCCGAGCAGCCCCGACTCCGACAGCGACAGGCCGAGGACGTCGACGCGCTCGCCGCCGGTGACGACCGGCAGGAGCAGGGCGAACACCAGGAACGGGACCTCGACCACCATGCGCCGCAGCACCAGCAGCGGCGAGAGCCGCGCGGCCAGGACGACGGCGAGCAGCAGGGCGGCGTAGGCGCCGAAGGCCGCGTACGCCCGAGGGGGCGTGCTGACGACGACGAGGACGAACAGCACCACCGCCGCGATCTTGCACTGCGCCGGGAGCCGGTGCAGCACGCTCGTCCGGTGGACGTACAGGGCGTGCGCGTGGCCTGCCCCCACCCGCTACTCCCGTCCCGGCGGAGCACTCGCCGGGCGACGGCGGGCCAGCCGGGTGACCGCCCAGAAGAGCAGCGTCCCGACAGCGAGGGTCAGAAGCACGCCGATGACGCCGGCCAGGCCACCGGCCAGGCGCTCGTCGTCGATGCCGCGCACGGCGTAGTCGGCCAGCGGGGAACCGGCGAAGCCGCTGTCCCGTCCTGACTCCAGGAAGCCCTGGTCGCCGGCGACCTTCTCGAGGCCGTCCGGCGCGCCGCTGGCGTAGCCGCTGACGAAGCCGGCGAGCAGGAAGGCGAGCAGCAGGCCGCCGATCAGCACGCTCCTGGTCGTGCGCCGGCTCTGCGGCCGGCTCGTCGCGTCGACGCTCATGCGGTGCTCCGGACCGCAGCGGTCTCCGCCGCCCGCTCGCGCCGCAGCACCCCGCGGGCGCCGTGGACGAGGTCGGGTCGGCTGCTCATGACCAGCCCGACGGTGAGGAAGGTGATGACGGCCTCCCCGATCCCGATCAGCACGTGCACGCCGACCATCGCCGCCAGGACGGCGGTCAGGGAGAGGTCCTCGACCGTGCCGCCGAGCGCGAACTGCAGCACGAACGACGCGGCCGCCAACGGCACCGACAGCGCTGCGGCGACCGCCGCGGCGATCGGCACGGACGCCCGGCGCTGGGGCAGCACGCGCAGGACGCCGCGGTAGACGAGGTAGCCGCCGAGCGCTCCGACGAAGGACATGTTCACGGTGGACAGGCCCAGTGCGGTCAGCCCGCCGTCGGCGAAGAACAGCGCCTGCAGGAGCAGGACGACGGCCAGGCAGGTCGCGCCGATCCAGGGGCCGACGAGCACCGCCGCGAGCACGCCTCCCAGCAGGTGACCGCTCGTGCCGGCGGCGACCGGGAAGTTCAGCATCTGGCCCGCGAAGACGAAGGCAGCCGTCAGGCCGGCCAGCGGGGCGGCCCGCTCGTCGAGCTCGGCGCTGCCCCTTCTGAGGCAGTAGCCGAGGCCTGCCACCGCGGCGACGCCGAAGGCGATGGAGGTGGGGGCGTCGATGAAGCCGTCCGGGATGTGCACTGCGGTCCTACCCATCGTGTGCACCTGCGAAAGGGTCGCAGGAGTGGTGGGAAGTTAGCGCAGCGCCCGGACCCCTGCCAGCCCAACGGCGAGGCTCACACCTGCCGGTGCAGGACGACGAGCGTGCCGGTGGTCCCCGGCCGGACCTGCACCTCGGCCGCCGCCGCCATGAGCGTCGCTCCGCGGCCGCGGTCCATGCTCGGCCGGCGCTCGCGCCAGCCGCCCGAGTCGCGCACCTCCAGGCGCACCGTACGCGCGTCGGCGTCGACCTGCAGGCGTACGAGCACCTCGTCGCGGGCCGACTGCACCGGGTGCTCGACGGCGTTGTTGACCGCCTCCGACAGCCCGAGCAGCAGCTCGAACGCCACGTCGTCGTCGACACCGGCGCGCCGGAGCAACGGCGCCACCTCCCGCCGGACGCGTCCGGCGGCCTGCGGCGTCGCCTCCACCCGGAGCTCGGCCGCCACGTCGGTGAGCGGGGCCGACGCCGCCTCCTGATCCAGCTCGCGGTGCACCACCAGCACTGCGGTGTCGTCGGCGCGCTCGCCGCCGGGGATGTCGAGGACTGCCGTGACCAGCTCGCGCGGGGTGCCGTCCCGGACGGTGTCGAGACGGGCCAGCAGGGCCGACAGCCCCTGGTCCAGCGAGGTCGACCGGTCCTCGACCAACCCGTCGGTGTAGAGGACGAGCCGGGCGTCCTCGGGCAGCTCGCCGAGGTTGCCGCTCGCGGGCAGGCCGAGGCCGGCGCCGAGCGGCGGGCTGACCTCGCCCTCGAGCCAGGCCGGTGGCTGCGCCCCGGTGACGACGGCAGGCGGCGGGTGGCCGGCGCTGCACCAGGTCAACGCCCCCGTCCCGAGGTCGAGGTAGGCCAGGAACAGCGTGGAGAAGGACGCGCCCGGCAGCCGGTCGACCAGGTCGTCGAGCGCGGTGACCGCCTCGCTCGGGCTCAGGCCCTCGAGGGCGTACGCCCGGACGGCGGTGCGCAGCTGGCCCATGACCAGGGCGCTGGTCAGGCCCTGGCCGGCGACGTCGCCGACGCTGAGCGCCACCCGCCCGTCGGGCAGGGCGAGCACGTCGTACCAGTCGCCGCCGACCTGGACCTCGCGCTCGGCCGGGCGGTAGGCCGCGGCCAGGCCGAGCCCCGGCAGCTCCGGCAGGCGCTCGGGCAGCAGGAAGGCCTGCAGGGTGGCGGCCACGGCCGTGTCGCGCTCGGCGTGCCAGGCCTCCTCGACGACCGCCGCGAGCACGCCGGTCAGCGGCTCGAGCAGCGCCCGGGTCTCGGGCCGCAGCGCGGCGGCGGCGGACAGCTGCGCCGAGACCGTGCCGAGCTGACGACCGCGCCGCCCGCGCACCGCGACGGTCACCACCTCGCCGTCGGTGGCCTCGCCGGCCGTCCCGTCGGCGGCGGGGTCGGTCGCCTCGTAGACGAGCCCCGTGCCCTCCTCGCCGCCGGTGAGCTGCACGCGCACCCGCGGCGCCGCGAGGGCGGCCCGGACCTGCTCGGTCAGGGTGCGCAGGGCGTCGTCGAGCCGGCGTCCCGAGGTCACCAGCGCGGCCGCGTCGGCCAGCACCTGCAGCTGCTGCACGTGCGCGCTGCGCTGGCGGGCCATGCGCAGGGTGCCGCGCAGCCGGGCGACGAGGTCCTGCGACACGAACGGCTTGACGACGTAGTCGTCGGCCCCGAGGTCGAGGCCCTCGACGCTGGCGCCCTCGCCGGCCCGCGCCGACAGCACCACCACCGGCAGCGTCGCGGTCCGGGGGTCGGCGCGCAGGGCCCGGACGAGCTCGAAGCCGTCGAGCTCGGGCATCATCACGTCGGTCAGCAGCAGGTCCGGCGGCTCGCGCAGCGCGGCCTCGAGCGCCTCCCGGCCGTCCGGCACCGCCTCGACGGCCCAGCCCTGCGCCCGCAGCAGCCGGGTCAGGTGCTCGCGCATGTCGGCGTTGTCGTCGGCGACCAGGACCCGGACGGCGCCGGCCTCGGGCAGGGTGGGGTCGGCGGCGGCAGGCGACGGCGCCGTCCAGGACGTCGCCTCCTCGACCGAAGCCTGCAGCGCGGTGCCGGTCGCCGCCGGCGCGGCGGCCTCCGGTACGCCGCCGGCTGCGGCAGCGCGCTCGGGCAGGCGCACGACGAACCGGGTGCCGACCCCGAGCTCGCTGGCGACCTCCACCGTGCCGCCCTGCAGAGCGGTCAGCTCCTGCACCAGCGCCAGGCCGATGCCCGAGCCCTCGTGGCTGCGGGACCGCGTGCCGCTGACCCGGTGGAACCGGTCGAACAGCCGCGGCAGCGCCTCGGCGGGGATGCCCACGCCGGTGTCGGCGACCTCCAGCCGCACGCCGAGATCGTCCTCGTCCAGCCGCACGCGGATGCTGCCGGCGAAGGTGAACTTCAGCGCGTTGCTGAGCAGGTTGGTGACGATCCCCTCCCAGTGGTCGGGATCGACGTGCACGGGGCGGGTCAGCGGCGCGCAGTCGACCTCGAGCCGCAGGCCGCCGCGTTCCACGGCTGCGCGGAAGCCGCTGGCGAGGGCGGTGGTGAGCGCCGCGAGGTCGACCGGCTGCAGGGCGGCCGACGCCGTCCCCGCCTCCACGCTGGAGAACGTGAGCAGGTCGTTGACGAGCTTGAGCAGGCGGTGCGCCCCGCGGCGCGCGGTCTCCACCCGCTCGCGCTGCGCGGGTGCGAGCGGCTCCACCTCGTCGTCCAGGGCATCGCCCAGGGGACCGAGCATCAGGGTGAGCGGCGTGCGGAACTCGTGGCTGACGTTGGTGAAGAACCTCGTCTTGGCCCGGTCGAGCTCGGCGAGCGCCTCGGCCCGCGCGCGCTCCTCCTCGTACGCCCGAGCGTTGCGCAGGGCGACCGAGACCTGCTGGGCCAGCAGCCCGAAGAACGAGCGGTACGGCTCGTCGAGCGCCCGGCTGGGGGAGACCCCGGCCACCAGGACGCCCATGGGCGCCCGCGGGTCGCTGCCCGCCAGCGAGAGCACGACCGCCTCGCTCACCGGGTCGCCGAACGCCCCACCGGACAGGGGCGTCCCCGTCGGGACGAGCACCTGCACCGGTGCACCGGCCGCCGACCGCAGTCCCCACGGGTCGTCGTCGGCCGGACGGACGAGCTGCGGCAGGTCGGCGCCGTACGACGCGGCGCACCGCAGCGCCTCGCCCTCGCGCAGGTAGAGCCCGAGGAACGGGACGTCGAGGGGGTGCTCGGCGACCGCCGACACGAGCCGCCCGGCGGTGTCGGCGACGGACAGGGAGCGGTCGTCGCTGAGCGACAGCGAGCCCAGCAGGCGCAGCCGGCGCTCGCCGACGACCTGCTCGGTGACCTCGCTGCACACCGTCAGCACCCCGCGGGTGACGCCCTCGTCGTCGCGCGCCGGGGCGTGGCTGACGCTGAACCAGGCCTCCTCGCGGTAGCCGGAGCGGTCGAGCAGCAGCTGCAGCGCGGGCACCCAGCTGGCCACGCCGCTGGCCATCGCGTCGGCGATCAGCGGGCCGAGCACGGGCCAGCCCTCGGCGAGGGTGACGCGGACGTCGTCGCCCATCGCCGCGGGGTGGCGCTCGCCGATGAGCTCCGAGTAGGCGTCGTTGTAGAGCTGGGTGAACTGCTCGCCCCACAGCAGCAGCATCGGGTAGCGCGAGGACAGCACCGTGCGGACCAGGCCGCGCAGCGCCACCGGCCAGCCGGCGGGGTCGCCGACCGGCGTGGCCGACCAGTCGGTGGCGGCCATCAGCCGGCCGGCCGCCGTCGCCGTGTCGAAGAGGCTGTCCGTGTCGCTGAGGCGGTCCGGGTCGAAGGGGCGGTCCTGCTCCGTCACCCCGGAAGTCTCGCCCACCGGGGGGCGGCAGGCCCGTCAACGGCCCTGGCGTCGCAGCTGGTGGGGCCGGACCGAGCGCGCAGTGTCCACCGGTCGTCCACCTGGTGGTCACCGACCGTCACTCGCGCTGCCCCTGAGTGCTCTACCGTCCGGTCGTCGCGTCGGGATCCCGGCACCGTGCAGGGCCTGCACCGGCGGACGGAGGGAGCGCCGTGCGCATCGTCGCGCGAGTCGTCGCACAGGTCGCCGTGGCGACCGTCACCACGTCCCTGCTGGTGGGGTCGGCGGTCGCTGCCCCGCCCGCCCCGTCCGGTGCGCCCCCCGCGAAGGCCAAGGCGGACAGCACGGCCGACCGCCCGCTCGTCTTCGGGCACCGCGGCGCGAGCGGCTACCGGCCCGAGCACACGCTGGCGTCGTACCGGCTGGCGATCCAGATGGGCGCCGACTACGTCGAGCCCGACCTCGTCGCCACCAAGGACCGCGTCCTGGTCGCCCGGCACGAGAACGAGATCTCGACCACCACCGACGTCGAGACGCATCCCGAGTTCGCCGCCCGCAAGACCACCAAGACGATCGACGGCCTCCCCGTCACCGGGTGGTTCACGGAGGACTTCACCCTGGCCGAGCTCAAGACGCTGCGCGCCGAGGAGCGCATCCCGCAGGTCCGCCAGGAGAACACCATCTACAACGGGCGCTACGAGGTCCCGACCTTCGACGAGGTCATCGACCTCGTGCAGGACGAGTCCCGGCGGCTGCGCCGCAAGATCGGCCTGGCCCCCGAGACCAAGCACCCCACCTACTTCGACTCCCTGGGCCTGTCGATGGAGGAGCCGCTGGTCAACTCCCTCAACGAGGCGGGCCTGTACGGCAAGAAGGCACCGGTGGTCATCCAGTCCTTCGAGGTGCGGAACCTGCGCCAGCTCAACCGGCTCACCCGCGTGCCGATCCTGCAGCTGATCGGCCTGACCGGAGCGCCGTACGACCGCGTCGTCGCCGGCACCACCGACACCTACGACACGATGACCACCGACGTGGGCCTGCGCCGGATCGCGCGCTACGCCGACTGGATCGGCCCGGACAAGAACCGCGTCGTCCCGCGCACGCCCGCCGGGGCCCTGCTCCCGCCGACCGACCTGGTCGACCGGGCGCACGCGGCCGGCCTGAAGGTGGTGCCCTACACGCTGCGCAACGAGAACCGTTTCCTGCCGATCGACTTCCGCATCGGCGCTGACCTGAACGCCTACGGCGACGCCTTCGCGGAGTACGACCTGTTCTACGGCCTGGGCGTCGACGGGGTGTTCACCGACAACCCCGACACGGCGGTCGAGGCCCGCGAGGCCGGCCCCGCTCCGGTGCCGCTGCAGCTGCTCGCGATCAACGACTTCCACGGCCAGCTCGAGGCCGTGGGCGGCTCCACCGGCACCATCGCCGGCCAGCCCGCCGGTGGCGCCGAGTACCTCGCGACGCACATCGCCGAGCTCAAGGCGGCCGCGGGACGGGCCAAGACCGTCACGGTGGCCGCCGGCGACCTCATCGGCGCCTCACCCCTGCTGTCCGCTGCCTTCCACGACGAGCCGGCGATCGAGTCGCTGAACCTGGCCGGACTGGACTACGCCAGCGTCGGCAACCACGAGTTCGACGAGGGCGCCGAGGAGCTGCTGCGCATCCAGAACGGCGGCTGCCACCCGGTCGACGGCTGCGCCGACGGCACGCCGTACGAGGGCGCGGACTTCCAGTACCTGTCGGCCAACGCCTTCCGCACCGCCACCGGCGAGCCGCTGCTCGCGCCCTACGCCATCGAGGACGTGCGGGGGGTGAAGGTGGGCTTCATCGGCATGACCCTCGAGGGCACCGCCGACATCGTCAGCCAGCAGGGCGTCGCGGGCCTGGAGTTCGCCGACGAGGTCGAGACGGCCAACCGCTACGCCGCCGAGCTCCAGGAGCAGGGCGTCGAGGCCATCGTCGTGCTGCTGCACGAGGGCGGTGTCCAGACCGCCGGCGGTGGGATCAACGACTGCACCGGCTTCACCGGGCCGGTCGTCGACATCGCCGAGGGCATGTCGGACGCCATCGACGCCATCGTCAGCGGGCACACCCACCAGGCCTACAACTGCGAGGTCGACGGCAAGCTCGTCACGAGCGCCAGCTCCGCGGGGCGCCTGGTCACCGACATCGACCTGACGCTGGACCGCACCACGGGTGACGTGCTCACCGCCCGTGCCGCCAACGTCATCGTCACCCGCAGCGTCGCGGCCAACGCCGCGCAGACCGCGCTGATCGACCGCTACCGCACCGCTCTCGGGCCGGTGGCCGGCCGGCAGGTCGGGCAGGCGGCCGTCGCCCTGACCCGCGAGAACGAGGTGCTGTTCGAGACGGCGCCCGGGCAGCCGGTGCGCGGGGAGTCGGCGCTGGGCAACGTCATCGCCGACGCGCAGCTCGCCGCCACCGACGACGAGCAGGGCGCGGTGGCGGCGTTCATGAACCCGGGCGGGGTCCGGGCCGACCTCGACGCCGGACCGGTGACCTACGAGGAGGCGTTCTCGGTGCAGCCGTTCGCCAACAACCTGGTCACCCTCGACCTCACCGGGGCCCAGCTCTCCTGCCTGCTCGAGCAGCAGTTCGCGGTCGGCCGCGTGCTCTACCCGTCGGCCTCCGTGTCGTACGTCGTCGACCCGGCCGGGACGACCGCTCCTCCCACGGACCCCTGCTCCGGGACCCGGGTGGTGGAGGGCAGCCTGACGATCGGCGGTCAGGCGGTGGTCGACACCTCGACCTACCGCGTGACGGTGAACAGCTTCCTCGCCGGTGGCGGCGACGGCTTCTCGACGCTGCGCGAGGGGACCGGCGCCGTGACGGGACAGGTGGACCTCGACGCCCTCGTCGCCTACCTGGGCGCCGCGTCGCCGCTGCAGGCCCCGGCGCTCGACCGCATCCGCACGCCTGCGCAGACCCTGGCCCCCGCGGCCTGAGCGCGGGAACGCCGGCCCGGGGTGCCCCGGGCCGGCGTTCCTCAGGGTCAGCCGGCGGCGGCTGAGGACCGCTGGACGGAGTGGAGCCCGCCCGCCGCCGGGCCGAGCAGCCGCAGGCAGCCGGCGACCACCTCCGGGTCGCGCGACACGGCGCACAGGAAGCTCCGGTCGAGGTCGGCGGCGGCCGGCCGTCTCAGGTCGGTGGCCGCGAGCACCACCGGAGCGCGCGACGACGCCAGCACGAGCACCCACTCGTCGCCCACCGGGTCGTCGTCGTCGACGTCCACGCCGCGCACACCGGGCGCTATCCAGGCGTGCAGACCCCGGGCGTGCACGGTGACCGGCACCCCGACAGCGGCGAGCCGGCCGTACAGCTCGCGCGTGCGCTCGCTCAGGTAGCGGGCGTCCTGCAGCGACGCGGCCACGGCGTCGGGTCGCTCGACCAGCGCCCCGCGCTCGAGCCGACGGCACAGCGCGAGCACCTCGGCCTTGGTCGCCAGCTGCGGCCGCTCCGCGCGGCTCACCACGGCGTACGGCGTCGGACTGTCCACCTGTCCTCCTGGTCGGCGCCGGAGGCGGGGCACGGCCTGTCGCCGCCCCCGCCGGTCCGGGCGGGTCGTGGCGGTGCTACCCGGCGGACCTCGGCTCACGCGACCGGTCCCGCACCCCCGTCCCGCCCGGGACCGGACTGCGACGACCCGTGACGTTCGGCGGCCCGAGCCCCCGTGTTCACCTGCCGGACCGCCGGCGGCAGGATCGTGCCGGGAGCCCGCGCGCCGACCTCTGCTCGGAGGACCCGCCATGCCGACCCGCCCCGTCGCCGTCAGCGCCGCTGTCAGCGCCGCCCTGCTCCTCGGCCTGGTCGCCGCGCCTCAGGCCGCTGCGAGGGACCGGCGACCGGTGCTCGAGGCGCGCGCCGTGCTGCCCGCCGACACCTTCGGCCCCGGACCGGTGTCGGGAACGGCCCTGGGCCCCGGCCCGCTCAACGGCCGGACCCCGCCGTTCCCCTCCCAGCCGGTGCAGGGCTTCAGCGCCCTGATCGAGGACGGGGGCCCCGGCCACTACCTCGCGCTGTCCGACAACGGCTACGGCGCCAAGGCCAACAGCGCCGACTTCCTGCTGCGGGCCCACCGCCTGCAGGTCGACTTCCCGACGGGCCAGGTGCGGGTGCGCGGCTCCCTGGGCTTCTCCGACCCGCGGGGGCTGGCCGGCCAGCCGCTCACCCGGCCCGACCGGCAGCTCACCGGCGCCGACTTCGACCCCGAGTCGATCCGCCGGGTGGCTGACGGCACCTTCTGGGTCGGTGAGGAGTTCGGACCGTCGCTGCTGCACTTCTCGGCGACGGGGGAGCTGCTGCGCCCGCCCGTCCGCCTGCCGGTGCCCGGACGGCTGGCGGCGTACGGCCGCGGTCGCGCCGTGGTGACCAGTCCCGACGCGCCGGAGCTGGCGGTGCCGGCCCCTCGGGGCGAGGACGGCGCGGTGCGGCCGCCGCTGGTGCCGGGTCCCGACGCGGCAGCTCGGGCGAACCTGCCGGGCAGCAGGGGCGTCGAGGGCATGGCGCTGTCCAGCGACGGCCGGACGCTCTACCCCAGCCTGGAGGGGGCGCTGGTCGACGACCGCGACCAGCGCCGCCGGGTCGTCTACGCCTTCGACGTGGCCCGCCAGCGCTTCCGCCCGGCGACGGCAGACCTCCGCCTCGGGGCCGCGGGCGACGCCATCGGCGACCTGACCGCCGCAGGACCGTCGACCCTGCTGGTCATCGCGAGGGACAACGCACAGGGGGCGGCGGCCCGCACCAAGGACATCCTGTCGGTCGACATCTCGCCGTTCCGGGGCTTCCTGCCCACCACGCCCGTGGTCGACCTGCTCGCGCTGGACAACCCCGGTGCGCGGATCGGCGGCCCGGCGCAGCCCGGGACCGTGGGCCTCGGCGACCCCTTCGCCATGCCCTTCCAGACGATCGAGAGCCTGCTCGTGCGGCGCTGCACGCTCGTCGTCGCCAACGACAACAACTACCCGTTCTCGAACGGACGCCGACCGGGCTCGCCGGACGACAACGAGATCATCTCGGTGCGGCTGCCGCGGTCACCGACCGCCGGCCGTCCCCGCAGCGCGTCCGAGGCGCTGCTGCCCGTCGCCCTGCGACGAGCCCGGAGCGCGTGCTGACCGTCAGGGCAGCCCGATCAGCTGCAGCAGTGCGCGCGCCACGTCGTCCGGCGGGAGCTGCCGGGTGAAGACCGAGGTGGCGCCCGCGTCGAGCAGCGGCCCGACGCGGTTGCCGTACGCCGCCTGAGCGGTCACGACCGTGTCGGGGGAGAACTGGCGGACCTCGCGGACGACCTCGAGCCCGCCCAGCATCGCCAGCGCGTCCTCCACCAGGACGAGGTCCGGCTGCTCGGCGACGATGAGCCCGACCGCGTCCGCACCGTTCTCGGTCCGCGCGACGACGTGGACCCCGCGGTCCTCGAGCGCCCGCGTCAGCTTGCGGACCAGCCAGTCGTTGCGGTGGGCCAGGACGACCCGGCGGTCAGCCGTGGACCGCATCAGCCCGCCGCTGGCGCGCAGCTGCTCGTGCGAGCGGGCGACGAGCGCGTCGTGCTGGCGGCCCAGCACCTCCAGCGAGCGGGCGGCGTCCATCCGCAGCTCACGGCTGTCCGCAGCCGCCGACGCGGCCTGCTGGCGCAGGCGACGGGCGGCGTGGAAGTCCGCCATCCCGCGCAGCTGCTGCGCAGCCAGGTCGGGTTCGCTGCGCGGGCGCCACACCGGCGCCGTGGGGACCAGGGTCTCGGCGACCCGGAGGGGGGCGTTGAGGAGCGTCATGCGGTAGTCCTCAGGAGCAGGGACGCCGTGCGACACGCCAGGCGTCGGACCACAGGGGGGTGGGACTGACGGCTGTGGGCTCAACCGGGAGGACCTCAGACTAGCCGCTCCGTCCCCACATGACCATCCCCGCGACCTGCGGGACTGCGCCAGGACGCGGCGGGGGAAGGCAGGCGGACCGGGAGCTGCCGGCCCGGTGCTCGGCACGAGTGCCCTGTCCGAGGTGAACCGCCGGCGAATTCCGTGCGAACCTGTCCCGCCCGGGTCGGCGCTCGCCGGCCCTCGTCCCCCGAGAGGTGTGCGTATGACGCGCAAGAAGTCCCTGGTCCTGGCACTGACCGGTACCAGCCTCGCAGTGATCGCTGCCGGCACCGTGCCGGCCGCCGCAACGAGCACCGCTGTGCGCGGCAGCGTGCCCCTGCGGGCCGAGCTCGCCCCGCTGAACGACTCGGGCGTGCACGGAACCGCCACTGCGCGCGTGACCGGTGGGGGCAACCTGCGCCGCATCGCCGTCCAGGCGCACGGCCTGACGCCCGAGGGCCCGCACGCCATCCACATCCACTTCGGCGCCCAGGCCGCCCACGAGTGCCCGACCTTCCGCGACGACGCCAACAAGGACTTCCGCATCAACGTCGCCGAGGGCGTGCCGCAGTACGGTCCGATCGCCATGTCGATCACCCGGACCGGCGACACGACCCCGGCCAGCGCCCTCGCCCTCGACCGCATGGCGGTGGCGCGCGACGGCCACCTGCGCGTCGCCCGCGTCAACCAGCGGTTCACCGACCTCACCGACGTCGACGGCGCGGTCATCCCGGCGCGAGCGGTCGGTCGGGCCATCCGCGCCGGCCAGGGCGTCGTCGTCGTGCACGGCATCGACTACAGCGGTGACGGCGCGTACGGCGAGAGCGCGGCGGGCGCGAGCGAGCTCGACCCGTCGGGCGCGACTCCGGCCGAGGCGACCGACCCGGCCGCCTGCGGCGTGCTCCGCCGCCTCCCGGACGGGCACAACCACTAGTCACACCTGCACCTGCACCTGCACTGCGCCGCTCCCCGGACTGTCCTCGGGGGCGGCGCAGTGCTGTGCCGACCCGTCAGGAGCTCAGGCCCGGTCGCGCCGGGTCGCCGTGCCCGCGCCGGGCGTGCGACACCGCCGCGGCGCTCACTGTTCGCACACGCGTCACCACGTCCGGGTGTACGCCGGTGCGCTCCGGGCACGTCGGCCGCACCCGGACCAGCGCCTCGGGCCCTGCTCCCTGCGCCGCCACTCCCGCCCCCCTACTCGAGGATCCCGTGACCCAGCCTGCCCCCGCTCGCACCCCGAACCGCGCCACGAGCACCCAGCCCGAGCGCAGCTCGCGGCGCGCCGCCCGCAAGAGCCCTCTGGGCTGGCTGCCCTGGGCCCTGCTCGCCCTGCTCGGCTTGCTGCTGGCAGCGGTCCTGCTGGTCATCAACGCCGTCGACGACGACGGACCGGACGGTGCCGCAGGCGACTCGCTCGGCCAGGTCGGCAGTGGCGGTTCGGGCATCGACGGGCAGGACGGCGACGGCAAGATCGCCGGCACCGAGGAGGGCGCCGGCTCCGAGGAGGGCGGCGGCACCGAGGAGGGCGGCGGCACCGAGGAGGGCGGCGGCACCGAGGACGGCGGCGGCACCGGCACCGAGGACGACGGCGGAGCCGGCGCAGGGGGGGCCGGCACGGCCGCGCTCACCGCGGACGGGCAGGACCTGCTCGCCGCCTCGGGAGGCAGCCTGGCCGACCGCGCCGGGCAGAGCGTCACGGGGACGGCCCGGGTCGAGTCGGTCGTGTCCGACGAGGGGTTCTGGGTCGGCAACAGCGCCACCGAGCGCGTCTTCGTCTACCTGACTCCCGAGGCGCGTCGCTCGCAGGGGGAGTCCGGCTTCCAGGTCACCGCCGGCCAGACCGTCCAGCTGGAGGGTGTCCTGACCGGCCTGACCGAGACACCGGAGGCGGCAGAAGGCGTCGAGGCCGCCGAGGGCCGCAGCCAGCTCGACAGCCAGGCCGCCTACGTGAGCGCCCGGGCGGTCTCGCTGACCTGACCTGACCCGGCCCGGCCTACGGTCAGGTGCATGTACCTGGAGAACCTCGTCGTCGACGCCGTGCGACCCCAGCGGCTGGGCCGCTTCTGGGAGGCGGTGGTCGGCGGGGAGCGGCTGACCGACGAGCCCGAGAGCTTCGAGACGCGGCTGAGCCCCGGGGCCGGACCGGTGCTCGACCTGTGCTTCCAGCGCGTTCCCGAGCCGCCGTCAGAGCCGCTGCGTCTCCACCTGGACCTGGCGGGCGGGGCCGACCAGGCGCGGGTGGTGGAGCGGCTCCTCGGGCTGGGAGCGCGACACCTCGACATCGGTCAACGCGACGTGCCCTGGGTGGTGATGGCGGACCCGGAGGGCAACCCGTTCTGCGTCATGGAGGACCGCGAGGCGTACGCCGGCACCGGCCCGCTCGCGGCGCTCCCGCTCGACTCCGCTGCGCCCGACAGGGACGCGGCCTTCTGGTCCTGGCTGACCGGCTGGACGGACGTGCCCGGCGTCGCACCCCGGTCCCTGCGCCATCCCACGCGACGTGGGCCCCTGCTCGAGCTGTGCCCCGAGCGGGCGGGCAAGGGGACGGCGAAGAACCGGCTGCACCTCGACGTCCGGCTCGAGGCGGGAGACGACCCCGACGGCGTGGCGGCCGGCATCGGCGAGCGGGGCGGGCGCGAGCTCCACCCCGGGTGGGGTGAGCTGCCGTGGCGGGTCTACGCGGACCCGTCCGGCAACGAGCTCTGCGTGCTCCCCGCGCGGTCGTGAGTCCGGCGTGCGCGGCGAAACGGCGGCGGCGGCCCTCGACGCGGGTTCTTCCCGTGTGACAATGTTCACGCTCCGTTCATGCAGGCGCTGCGTCACGGCGAACGGCGCTGCGTTGGCTCGGCTTCGACCCCGACGATGGAGCTCACGTGACCACAACGCAGGACGGCCCCCGGCGCCGCCTCCTCCCGCTGCTGACCCGCCACGGCAGCCGCAGCCACCTGACGTGCCACTACCGGTGCGGCAACGCCTGCGACGCACCGGTGCCCAACGAGACGGACAACCCCTACTTCGGGGACGTCGCGTCTGCCGTCGTCAGCCGGCGGGGCCTGCTCAAGGGCGCGGGGGCCGGTGCCCTCCTCGTCAGCGCCGGCACTGCGGGAGCGGCACCGGCTCTCGCGACGGTCGTCCCGCCGCCGACCCGCGGCCCCGGAGGTCGAGGAGGAGCAGGGCAGGCGGACTCGGCGCTGACCTTCACCACGGTCGGCCCGAACGTCCTCGACGAGCTGGTCACCGCTCCCGGCTACGCCTACGACGTCGTCATGCGCTGGGGCGACCCGGTGGTGCCGGGCGCGCCCGCCTTCGACATCGACAAGCAGACGCCGGAGGCGCAGGCCCAGCAGTTCGGCTACAACTGCGACTACATCGGCTTCCTGCCCCTGGCCGGCAACCGCAAGGGCGAGCGCCGGGCGCTGCTGATCGTCAACCACGAGTACACCGACGAGCAGCTGATGTTCCGGGGCGTGCTGTCGGAGAGCGCGCCGACGACGGCGGACCAGAAGCGGATCGCGATGGCGGCGCACGGCCTGTCGGTCGTGGAGCTCCAGCAGGTCCGCCGCACGGGGAAGTGGCGGCAGGCACGCCTCGGGGGCTACAACCGCCGGATCACCGCCATGACACCCATGCGCCTGACCGGTCCGGTCGCCGGGTCGGAGTACGTGCGCACCTCGGCCGACCCGGCCGGCAGGACGGTGCTCGGCACGCTGAACAACTGCGCCGGAGGCATCACGCCCTGGGGGACGACGCTGCACGGCGAGGAGAACTTCAACCAGTACTTCGGGACCTCCGCGAAGATCACGGAGAACGCGAAGGAGCCCCGACTGGCCCGCTACGGCATCTCCACGGACAAGCCACCCAGCCGTCGCTGGGACGAGGTCGACCGGCGCTTCGACCTGACCTCGGAGCCCAACGAGGCCAACCGCTTCGGCTACATCGTCGAGCTCGACCCGTACGACCCGCAGTCCACGCCGGTCAAGCGCACGGCGATGGGCCGCTTCAAGCACGAGGGCGCCACCATCCGCATCGCCGAGGACGGCCGGGTCGTCGCCTACTCCGGCGACGACGAGCGCTTCGACTACATCTACAAGTTCGTCTCCAAGGGCATCTACGACCCGGCGAAGGGCCCGGCTGCCCGCGCGCACAACATGACCCTGCTGGAGGAGGGCGACCTCTACGTCGCCCGCTTCACCGGCGACTCGCCGGCCGAGGAGATCGACGGCACCGGCCGCCTGCCCGGTGACGAGCAGTTCGACGGCACCGGCCGGTGGATCCCGCTGGTGCAGAACGGCGAGTCGAAGGTGCCGGGCAAGTCGGTGGCGTGGGTGCTGACCTTCACCCGCCTGGCCGCGGACCGGCTCGGCAAGCAGCTCGACGACGCCGGGGACTTCCCCGACCCTGCTGTGCCGGTCGTGGTGCAGCCGGCACTCGTGCCGACCCGGATGGACCGACCCGAGGACATCCAGACCAACCCGGTCAACGGCCGTACGTACGCCGCGCTGACCAACAACTCCCGCCGCACGACCGGGCCGGACGAGGCGAACCCGCTCACGCAGTCGTGGGCGTTCGAGACCAACCCTGCGGGCGTGGGCTCGTACGAGAGGCGCCCCGGCAACCGCAACGGCCACGTCATCGAGTGGACGGAGACCGACGGGATCGCCGGACGCGACTTCTACTGGCGCATCTTCATCGTCGCCGGCGACCCGGAGAAGCCCGAGACCTACTTCGCCGGCTACGACAAGACCAAGGTCAGCCCGATGAGCTGCCCGGACAACCTGGAGTTCGACGCGGCGGGCAACCTGTGGATCTCCACCGACGGCACGGTCCTGTCGATCGTGAACGCGCGGGAGGGCACCACCAGCGGGAGCAACGACGGGCTGTTCGCCGTCCCGACCGCCGGACCCGAGCGCGGGCACCTGCGGCAGTTCCTCACCGTGCCGGTCGGCGCCGAGTGCTCCGGACCGCAGATCACTCCTGACGGCCTGTCGGTCTTCATCGCCGCGCAGCACCCGGGTGAGACGGCCGGCTCCACGCTGGAGCGCCCGTCCAGCACCTGGCCCGACCGTCGCGCACAGGGGGGCTTCCCGCGGCCGAGCGTGGCCGTGGTCTACCGGCCGGACGGCGGCCGGCTCGGCAGCTGAGCGCCTCGGCGACCCCGTCCCGGAGCTGTGCGGGACGGGGTCGCCGCTGCAGCGTGCGGGGTGGTGACTAGTCGAACCACTTGCGCAGCCGGCGGCGCGAGACCGCGGCGCGCGCCTGCGGCCACCGGGCGACGGCGGCCTCGGCGCGCACCTGCTCCAGGGCGTGCAGCCGGCCGAAGGTGAAGCCGTTCTCGCCCGCCAGGTGCCCCCGGGCCCCCAGCTCGCGCAGCACCTGCCGGGTCACGACGCCGTCCTGGAAGTCGCCCAGCGACTCCTGCAGCTCGGCGATCGCGGCGGCGTAGTCGCGGGCGGGGCGCCCGACGACCGGCTCCACCGCTTCGGCGGCGTAGCGCGTGCGCTTGGCGTCCTTGCGCACCTCGTGCAGCAGCTCGTCCTGCTCCGGCCCGCGAGGTGCGCGCTCCGCGGCCGACATCGTGCGGTCCAGCCGTCGCCACGTGCGGCGGACGAGCCTCGGCAGAGCCGCGGCTGCGTCGTCCGCCGCGGACGGCAGGAACGGCGGGGCCGCGACCAGCGCGTCGAGGGCGTCCAGCAGGCGCAGGTAGCGCTCGCCGTCCAGCTCGGCGAGCACCGCGTCGTGCGCGGCGCGGTGCCGCCGGGTCATCAGCAGGTCGATGCGGACCTGCACCTTGCCCAGGACCAGGTCGTCGGGCTCGGCGGCGACCAGCTTCCGCAGCCGGGCGTGCATGACCTCCGCGTCGCGTGCCGCGCCGAGCACGCCCGCCAGCCACCGCAGCTCGTCGCGCAGGGGGTCGGTGCGCTCGCGCTCGAGCAGCGGCCGGAACGTCGCCAGGGCGCTGCGCAGCCGGCGGGTGGCGACCCGCATCTTGTGCAGCCCGTCGGGCAGGTCCCGGCGCGTGTGCGGGTCCCGGGCGACCAGCTCCGCCACCTGCGCGGCGAGGTGCGCCTGGACGGCGCTGCCCACGGTCGGCCGCGCGCGGCGACCCTTGCCGACGGCCTCCCAGGGCGGTGCGTCCTGCGACGAGGACGGGCGGGGCAGCACTCGGCCGAGCTTGGACGCCGACCTCGCCAGCACGGCGCCGGCGTCGAGCAGCTGCGGCTGCACGGCGTCGAGGAGCTCCCCACCGCCGGTCAGCAGCTCCACCTCCCACTCGCGCCAGGCCAGCTCGACCCCGTCCGGCAAGGGGCGGCCGACCACCGTGTCGTCAGCGAGCTCGGCCAGCGGTGTGCCGTCCGCGGCCAGCAGTCGTCGGGCGACGCGACGGGTCGACAGGCGGGCCACGGGGGCGAGCTCGCGGTCGCGCACGCGGGAGCGGACGAGCGCCGCCAGCACGTCGGGCACCGCACCCGGCTGCGCGTCGAGCACCACCTCCTCGCGGGCGCGTCCGGCCGGGAGCTTGAGGTGCCAGCCCGCGTCCGTGCCGCCGGTGCGGTGCCGCAGGGTGATGCCGGCCGACCGGAGCCGCAGGTCGGCGGTGTCGAAGTAGACCGCCTCGAGCGCGTGCTCGTCGGCCGTGACGGTGGCGACGCCCGGCAGGCCGGTCAGCTCCGGCACCTCGGCGTCCGGGACGACGTCGTACTTGCGCTCGACCTCCAGCGACGAGCGCAGCGCTGCCGGAGACTGGTCACCAGCCACCGGACGGCTCCTCACTCAGGTGCTCGGGCTGTCGGCGTCCCTCGTCGGCGGTCACGGCAGGTCCCTGCCCGAGGTGGGGGAACGGCATGCCAGGGGCGGGAGGGCTGCTCCCCGGTGCGTCATGGACGCAGCGCAGACGGCGTCAGCAGGCTCCGGCGGTCGACGGCTTCACGACCGCCTACCGGCGCGAGCTGGGGCTGTGAGGGGCGCTAGCTGGTGGTGGCGCGTCGACGGGCGCGGCGGTCGTAGCGGTCGTTCTCCCCGCCGAGCGGTCGGCCGAGGTACTCGCCCAGGGTGACGCCGGCTGCGAGGGCGAGCCCGACGGCGGCCGCGCGGACGAGCGTGCCGAGCCCGTTCAGCAGGTCCTGCTCCACCACGATCGCGAACAGGCCGTGGTAGATGGCCAGGCCCGGCAGCAGCGGGACGATGCCGCAGACCGCCACGAGCATCGGCGCGACGCGCAGCCGGGAGGTCAGCACCGCACCGCAGAAGCCGACGACCACCGCCGCGAGCCCGCCGGCCACCGCCGGGCCGCCGCCGAGTGCACCCGCCGCCTCGGACGTCGCCCACGACAGGCCACCGGCGAGCGCGGCGAGGCCGATCGAGCGCGGGCGGGCGTGGGAGGCCAGCGCCCAGAAGCCCGCGATCCCCGCGGACGACACGAGGCCGACGGCGTACACGGTCGGCGGGGACGGGGCCGCGACGTCCAGGGGGAGCTGCGCGCGCTGGGCGACGTCCAGGACGCCGGCGATCCCCACGACGATGCCGGCGGTCAGCGTCAGCACCTCGAACGCCCGCGCCGCCGCGGTGACCGGGAAGCCGTTGATCGCGTCCTGCGCCGAGCCGACCAGCGACAGCCCGGCGAGCAGCACGACGATGCCGGCCGCGACGACGAGGGAGCTGCGCACCTGCACCTCCCAGGCGACGAGCAGGACGGCCACGCTCGTCGCGAGCGCGGCCCCCACGGCCTGCTGGAAGAACAGCGGCAGCCCTCGGCGGTTCAGCGCCCGCATCGACTGCTCGACCACCGCGGTGGTGAGCGCTGCCGTGAGCGCCACCAGCCACCCGCCGCCGAGCAGGAAGGCCACCGACGCGGCCATGCCGACCCAGCCCAGGGTGTGGACGGTCCGGCGGTACGTCGGCGGCGCCGAGACGATCACGTCGAGGCGCCGGTGCGCCTCCTCGACGTCGAGCCCGCCCGCCGCGGCCTCGCGGGCCACGGCCGTGACGCCCTGCAGACGCGCGTAGTCCATCCCGCGCAGCCGTACGGTCCGCATGGCGGTGAGCGGGACGGCGCCCTCCCGTTCGTAGCTCACGAGCAGCGACGTGTAGGTGACGTCGACCTGGCACTGACGCAGGCCGTACGCGTCCGCGACGCGCAGGACCGTGGCGGTGACGTCGGCCGCCGACGCGCCGACGGCCAGCATCGACTCGCCGATGCGCAGCGCGAGCCCGAGCGCCGCGTGAGCGACGAGGTCGTCGACGGCGCTCGGTCCGGTCCGCAGGGCGATCGGACCGGTGGGCGGGTCCTGTCCGGCCACCGCCCGCCATGCACGGCTCGACACAGGTCCGGAGGCCGCCAAGGGGGAGGAGGTCGGCATCACCCGACCACGGTAGGTCGGCACGCACCGCCCGACGGCCGTGTGGGGCGTCGTCGTCGTGTGGTGTCGGCGACAGCCGGTCGTGTCAGCCGGTGAGCAGCCGCGCCACGAGATCGGGCCGCTCGACGTGGGCGTTGTGCCCGCACCCGGGCAGCACCGCAGGTGCCGGTACGACGTCGGTGAGCTGTGCGGTGGTCACCATGGGGTCGTGCTCGCCACGGGCCAGCACGACCGGCGCCCGAGCCGCCGCGACCAGCCCCGGCAGGTCGGGTGCGCCGACGCCGAAGGAGCGCTGGTCCAGGGCCAGGCGCCAGCGGCCGTCCCGCTCCTGCAGACCGGCCGCCACCAGCTCGTCGTCGGGGTCGACGAGCCCGTCGAGACCCGCGACGCGCAGGTGGCGCGCCGCCGCCTCCTCCCGCGTGTCGAACCAGCTCACCGGCCGGCCGGCGAGCGCCGCCGCCCTGGCCAGCTCGTCGTCCGACCAGACGGCCTTGATGCCGAGGCCGACGGCGCGGGTGACCTGCACACCGAACCAGCCGCTCGCGAGGGCCAGCCCGACCACTCCGCCGAGCGAGTGCCCGAGCACGACCAGCGGCTCGTCCGGCGGCAGCTCGCCGGCGACCGCAGCAGCCAGGGCGCCGAACGAGACGCGGGGCAGCGGGGGCGAGCCGCCGTGCCCGGGCAGGTCCACGGCGAGCCAGCGACCGGGCCAGACGTCGGAGACGACGGAGGTCAGAGGGGACCAGACCTCGGCCGTGGCGCCCAGCCCGTGCACGAGCAGGAGCAGCCCTGGCCCGGAGCCCCCGTCCAGGGTGCGCAGCCCGCTCGACACGCGGCGCAGCCTCTCACAGCGGACCGGGGGAACGACCCCGGTCCTGCGTGCACCACGACCCGCCGGACGGTGCGGCCGCCGGGCCTACCGTCACCCGACGGGCTCCGCTCGGAGCAGGTGCAGGAAGGCCCGGAACCCCTGGTCGGTGCGCTCCACGTCGCCCGTGGCATCGAGGTCCATGAGCAGGCCTCGGACGACCGCGAGCACGACGGTGGCCAGGTCGGGGCGGCCGAGGCTGCTCATGCCGGCCTCCAGCGGCGCCAGCCAGTCAGTCGTCGCGACCCGCCGGAAGCCCGGCCAGAGCGGCTCGCCGGCAGCGTCGTGCAGCGGGCTGAACACCCGGAGGTAGGCCGCGCCCTGCGGGCCGGACATGACGTTCCAGGCGTGCTGGAGCGTGTCCGGGTAGGGCTCGTCGGGGCGTGGCTGGAGCAGGTGGCTCCAGGCCTGGACCTGACGTCGTCGCGCTTCGCGCAGCACGTGGCGCAGCAGGTCGTCGCGGGTGCCGAAGTGGTAGATGAGCATGCGCTGGGACGTGCCGGCCGCCGTGGCGAGCGGCTCGAGCCGGTCGGGGAGCCCGTGCTGCAGGGCGTGGTCGGTGCAGGCCGCCAGCAGTCGCTGCTTGATCTCGGGCTGCGGTCGTCTCCCCATGTACGGGACATTAACGTAACTGGTGATACGCCTAGCGTCGTCGTCATCGTCCAACGGCACGGAGGAGACAGCGATGAGAGTGGTGTTCGTCCACGGGGCGTGCGTGCAGGACGGCACGTGGTGGTGGCATCGCACGGGAGCACTGCTCGAGGAGCGGGGCATCTCCAGCCAGGCGCCCGGGCTGCCCAGCTGCGGTGAGACCGGCACGCCGCCCGGGCCCGACGGTCCCGGACTCGCGGAGGACGTGGCCGCAGTCCGCCAGGTGCTCGCCGCCGGCGACGAGGCGACCGTGGTGGTCGCCCACAGCTACGGCGGCATCGTCACCGCCGAGGCAGCCGCCGGCCTCGACGCGGTGCAGCACCTGCTGCTGGTGTCCAGCTACCTGCCCGAGCCGGGCGAGAGCCTGGCGACCTTCGGCAGCAGCGACGGGCCGGCGCCCTTCCTGGACGTCGACCCGGCAGCCGGGACGTTCGGAGTGCGGGCCGACACGCTCGCCGACACCTTCCTGCAGGACTGCGAGGCGGACGTGCAGCGGCAGGCCGTGGGGAAGCTCGCTCGGCAGGGTCTGCAGGTGATCGCGCAGCCGGTGCGGTCCGCCGCCTGGCACGACCTGCCCTCCACCTACCTGGTCTGCGCGCAGGACCGGGGGACCCCGGCCGAGCGCCAGCGGGAGTTCGCCCGCAGGGCCGGCTCCGTCGTCGAGATGCGTACGGGACACCACCCCTTCCTCTCGCAGCCCGCCGCCGTGCGGGACCTGATCGTCGGCCTGTGACGACGACGCGCGAGCCCGCGATCGAGCGGCGGGAGCTGCTGCTGCGCGCCTACCTCGCCTACAACGCCCAGGACGCCGGACGCCTCCTGACCCTGGTCACCGACGACGTCGACTGGCCCGATGGCGCCGGGGGCAGGATGCACGGCAGGCTCGCGCTGGCTGCGTACTGGACCGAGCAGTGGTCACGGGTCCGCACGCACGACCACCCGGTGGCGTTCCAGGAGCTGGACGACGGTCGCGTCGCCGTCGACGTCGAGCAGGTGGTGCGCAGCCTCGACGGCGTCACCGTCTCCACCGGTGCCTTCCTGCACCTGCACCGTGTCGAGGCCGGTCGGATCGCGCGGATGGACATCCAAGGCGCAGCGCCTGTGCGCCCGTAGGTGACGCAGCGGTCGCGGGAGCCTGCGACGGGGGGGCGACGACATCCCGGGTCCTGGCAGCGTGACGGGCCTCGGCGCTCCGCGTGCGCCGGGGACCGCGGGGTGCTGTGCTGCGCAGATCTGGCGGCTGATGCGGACCCACATCCTCGACGCCATCGACGAGCACGCCGGACCCGACGGCACCGTGCCGCTGAAGCTGGTGGTCGACCTGGCGCAGGAGCGGTACGCGACGCACCCGCTGTTCCCGAAGGGGCGCGTGCGCAACTACTGCACCTTCACCAAGGTCGACCTGGAGGCGCGGTGCGAGGTCGAGCGGGTCCCGCGGAGCGCGCCGCAGCGCATCATGCGCTGGCGGCCTGAGATCGCCTGACTCAGTGCCGGCGGATGTCCGGCGACGAGCGCCGTGGGCCGTGCCGGGGAGGCGCCGGCGCGCGCATCGCGAGGCGCAGCACTCGGTAGCGGTGCGGGCGGTACGGCTCCAGCAGCGCTCGCATGACGGCGTCGTCGGCGCGGCGCTGCCCGGACAGGAGCCAGGCGACGCGCGAGGGGACGCCGTCGTCGCCCTCGACGACGGTGTCCGGGTCGCCCCAGGTGTGGAAGGACAGGCAGCTGACGGTCCACGGCCCGACGCCGGGGACGGCCTGGAGTGCCGCACCGGGGAGAGGCCCGTCCACCAGGCGCTCGAGTCGCCGGACCTCACGGGCCGCGCTGACCAGCGCCTGTGCCCGGCGCCGCTCCAGCCCGAGCGGGTGCAGGTCGGTGTGACCGAGTCGGGCGACCAGCTCCGGGGCCGGGGGCAGCACGAGTCCCAGCGCCCCGGGCGCGGGCCGCCCCAGGGCGGTGACGAGTCGGCGCCACTGGTCCGCGGCGTCGGACCGGGCAACCCGCTGCTGCACGACGAACCACGCGAGGTCGTGCCACAGCGTCCCCGTGGCCCCGACCCGGTCGCCGCGGTAGCGGCGCCACAGGTCCCGCAGCGGTCGAGGGCCCTCGGGCGCGAAGCCCGACGCGTCGTCCTCCAGGCCCAGCAGCCGCGGAACCCGCTCGAGCAGCCAGGCGGCGCCCTCTCCCCAGGCCGTCACGTGGACGTCGTCACCGTCGTCCCAGCGGACCTCCAGCGACGCCGGTCCCCGGGGCGTCCAGGTCGCCCGGGCGAGGCGGCCCGGCGACAGCGCGAGCGTGGGATCGCCCGGGGTCATCGCGAGCGCGTCGAGCGTGCTGTCCAGGTCGACGCCGCTGCGCCGGAGCAGGCTCACCCGAGCGGGTCGAGGTCGTGGGCGAGGGCTCTCGTTGCTCTAGGCACGGGCGTCCTGCGACCAGAGCTCGGTCACGGTCGCCGTCAGCTCGGGCAGGGAGAGGTCCGTCGCATCCAGCTCGACGTCGGAGAAGTCCGCACCGCGCTCACACGCGTGCAGATGACGGAACTCGGCGTCGGTCAGGTGGACCTGGCGGGTCGCCGCCCGCCGCAGCGCCTCGTCGAGCGACACCCTGAGGTGCACGAGCAGCGGCCGCGCAGCGTGGGCCCGGTAGACCGAGCCGGCGTCCCAGAGGAGGACGTCGGTAGCCACGACAGCGAAGCCGGCCTCGGAGAACGAGGACATGAGCATGCACGCATGGGCTGCAGCCAGGCGCGTCTGCCGAGCACCTTCCCCGGACTCCCAGCCTGGCGCGGCCCCTGAGACGACCAGCTGACGCAGGTCGTCCACCTCGATCAGCACGGACGCGGGCTGGCCGTCGGCCAGGGCCTTGGCGACCGTCGACTTGCCGACGGCAGGAGGTCCGGTCAGCAACAGCGGACGCAGCCTCACGGGCGCAGGCTACGGCGCCGGGACACCGGTGGCGGGTGCGCTGGCCCTCGGTGCTGCAGAGGCGCGGAGCGTCACGCCAGGTCCGACGCGGCGACCGGCGTGGCGAACGGGCGGCACCACACGAGCACCGTCCAGGCGCGCTCGACGTCGAGGTCGGCCGGCAGGGTGTAGCCGAACGAGCCGCGCTCGGCCTTCAGCTCGCCCAGGTGCACCCCCTGGTCCGGCGTCCGCGCGCCGGCGGGGACGAGGTGGACGTGCGGGCCAGGCGTCCCCTCGATGTCGACGTCCTGGAAGCGCAGGACGACCGTCCCGTCGACGGCGACCAGCGCCGTCCGACCCGAGGCCGAGTGGCCGACGCCCTCGAGCCGTGCGGACGACAGCTCGCGCGGTGCGGCGGCCCGCGCCGGCGGGTCGTTGGCCGTCGCCCGCGGCGGCACGTCGGCGACCGCGGCACCGTCCGCCGGCCGGAGCGGCTCGTCCAGGGTGCGCTGGAGGAACGACGGCGCCAGCAGGACGACGACGGCCCCGGCGACGAGCGCGTTGGACGCCAGCGCTGCAGCCCGCGGGCGTCCCGTCGTGCGCCGCAGTCCCCACGCCAGCAGGCGCCCGGCCAGCACCACACCGATGACGAGCAGCCACAGCCGGGGGCTGCGCAGGCCGTTCTCCACGACGCCGGGTCGCAGGGCGTACACCGCAGCCACCGCGAGGGCCGGCAGCGCCAGGCGGATGCCGAGGGCGCGGGCGCGGGCGGCTTCTTTCGACGCCTCCGGCGCGCTCATCCCCGTGCACCCGCGTCGGCGAGGGCCTGCGCGCCGTCCAGCCCGTCGTCACCGCGGTAGCGGTACAGCACCCCGCGCTCGTCGGACAGTCCCGCTGTGACCGCGTCGATGGTCGCGCTGGGCCGGGGGTCGTCGGGCGGCAGGAGCCGGGTGACCAGCGCCGAGGCGCGGCAGTCCGACAGGAAGGCGTGCTCGGCGATCGCCGTGCCCGCGGGCGTCGTCGCCATGCGGCTCCAGTGCCCGAGCGCAGGCGAGCGTTACACCGAGCGCCGGGGGAGGTCGTCCGTAACGCTGCACCGGGCGAAGGGCACAAGGAGCTGACGACGGGAGGTCGGCAGTGAGAACGACCGGTCCGCCTGCCGACCTGTCCGGCAGAGGGTCGTCCGAGACCGTGCGTCCCGAGGAGGTGTCCATGGGCGATGACTCGCGGCCGGCTCCCACCGTGGACGAGGAGCGTGCAGCCGTCGACACGGCCCCGACGGACGCTGCCGATGCCGACCCGGACGCCCGGCTGCTCGTACGGCTGCGGGCAGGCGACGAGGCGGCCTTCAGCGAGCTCGTCGACCGGTGGTCGGCGCCGATGCTGCGGGTGGCGCTCATCCACACGGGCACGCGGGCCGTGGCGGAGGAGGCCGTCCAGGACACCTGGCTCGCCGTCCTGCAGGGGCTCGACCGGTTCGAGGGACGCTCGACCCTGCGGACCTGGGTGTTCCGCATCCTGCTCTACACCTGCCGGGGCAAGGCCGAGCGCGAGCGGCGCGTCCCACCGATCAGCGACGTCCAGCGCTCGGCCGGCGAGATGACGGGGCGGCGCGCGTTCGCGGAGGACCGGTTCCTGCCCTCGGACCACCCGCACTGGCCCGGCCACTGGTCGCAGCCGCCTCGGTCGTGGATGCGCACGCCGGACGACGCGCTGCTCGGCAGTGAGCTGCGGCAGCACCTCTCCCAGGCGGTCGCGGCGCTGCCGGAGCGGCAGCGGCAGGTCCTCGTGCTGCGCGACGTCGAGGGCTGGACCTCCGAGGAGGTCTGCCGGTTGCTCGGTGTGCTGCCGGGCAACCAGCGCGTTCTGCTGCACCGGGCGCGCTCGACCGTGCGCGCCGCACTCGAGCCCTACCTCACCGTGGAGCGACCATGACCGACACCGACGACCTCGCCTGCATCGAGCTCGTCGAGCTGGTCACCGACTACCTCGAGGACGCCCTCGAGCCCGACGTCCGGGCGCGCTTCGAGCAGCACCTGCCCAGCTGCCCCGGCTGCGAAGAGCACCTCGAGCAGGTGCGCCGGACGATCCAGGTGCTGGGCGCGCTCCCGCAGGACGAGCGCTTGTCGCCGCAGACGCGGGCGCGCCTGCTGGACGCCTTCCGGGAGTGGCGCGCGCACCCGCAGCCCGAGGCCTGAGCCGTCATTGGTCCGCTGCCTCCGCGTGCCATTGGTCCTGTCGAACCGGCTCTCGCGGCCCTAGCGTCGGTCGGGCCAGCCCGACACCGTGACCCCCGGGAGCGACGATGACAGCGGTGGCACCGGTCCTGCGGGACGAGCGGGGCTTCTCGGAGGCGCTCGACCGCTGGTCGCCGAGCCTGCTCGGGCTGGCGAGGTCCTTCGCGCCGGACGTCGCCACGGCGCAGCGCATGGTGGAGCGCGGGTGGACGAGCGCCCTGCGCTCGGGCCACCTCGACGACCCCGGCCGGCCGGTCCGGCTCGCCGTCGTGCGCGCGATGGCCGTCTCCGCGCAGCCGGAGGCCGACCTGGCCCTGGCTGCCGGGCAGCGCGCGCTGTGCCTGGCGATCCGGTCCAGCGGCGTGGTCGTCCTGCCCGGTCAGCGCGACCGGCGCGCCGCCACGGCGGTGGGCGCGACGCTGCCGGTCACGCCGGCACTCGGCGACCTCGACCTGCTCGCGCCGCCGCTGCGCCTCGTCCTGCTGCTCGTCGACGCCCACCGCTGGCCGGCGCAGGAGGTCGAGGAGCTGCTCGAGGTGCGCCCGGCGGCGCTGCGGGCCATCCTCGGTCACTCGCGGCGCGCCTTGCTCGCAGCCGTGCAGCTGCGGGGCGCGTCGGCCTGACCGCCTCGCGCTCCTCGTGCAGAGAGGCGGGGCATGGACCACGGCTCCCGGGTCGCCGAGCTGCTGCTGCTCGAGGTGCTCGCGGGCTCCGGGCTGTCGTTGCGCGAGCAGCTGCGGGTGCAGCTCGTCGACGCGGTCGAGGAGGGCCGGCTGCAGCCGGGAGACCGCCTGCCACCCTCGCGCCAGCTCGCCCGCGACCTGGGCATCGCCAGGGGGACGGTCGTCGACGTCTACGACCAGCTCGTGCACGACGGCTACTTCGTCGCCCGGACGGGGTCGGGCACATCGGTCGCGTCGCGTGCAGCCCCCCGCGCCGTCGAGCCCACGGCGAGCCCCCCGGTCCCCATGTACGACGTCCGCCCCGGCGGCCCGGACCTGTCGGCGTTCCCGCGCACGGCCTGGGCGATGGCGACCGCGCACGTGCTGCGCACGCTGCCCGACGCCGACCTCGGCTACGTGCCGCCGTGGGGCACCCGCGTCCTGCGCGAGCAGCTCACCCGCTACCTCGCCCGGACCCGCCACGTCGACACGGACGTCGACGGCGTCGTCGTCACCTCCGGCGTCACGCAGGCCCTGACGCTGCTGTGCCGCGTGCTGTACGCGCGCGGGCACCGGACGCTGGCGGTCGAGGACCCGAGCAACGCCATCCAGCGACAGGTGCTCGGCCGCTACGGGTTGCAGATCGTCGACGTCCCGGTCGACGCGGACGGCATCGACGTCGCCGCCCTGGCCCGGACCGGGGCGCGGGCGGTGCTGGTCACGCCGGCGCACCAGTACCCGACCGGGGTCGTGCTCAGCGCCCGACGGCGGGCAGCGCTGCTGGACTGGGCGGCCTCCTGCGACGGCCTGGTGGTCGAGGACGACTACGACGCCGAGTTCCCGCACGCGCGCACGTTCGTGCCGTCCCTGCAGGGCGCGGCCCCCGACCACGTCGCCCACGTCTCGTCGGTGAGCAAGACGCTCGCCCCCGGGATCCGCCTGGGCTGGGTCGTCCCGCCCCGCCGGCTGCACCAGGACCTGCTCGGCGCGAAGCGCGACGACGACTTCGGCTCCGGTGTCATCGGGCAGCACGTGCTGGCCCACCTCGTGGTCACGGGAGCGTACGACCGGCACCTGCGTCGGCAGCGGACGGCGTACGGCATGCGCCGGCAGGCGCTGGCGGCGGGCCTGGCCGCCGAGCTGCCGGACTGGCAGGTGCGCGGATCGCCGGCCGGGCTGCACCTGTGGATCGAGCCGTCCGGGCCCGTCCACGAGGGGGCGCTCGTCGCCGAAGCGCTCACCCGGGACGTCCTCGTCCTCGGCATGTCGACCATGTGCCGCACCGTCGACCGGCGGGGACTGGTCCTCGGCTTCGCCCGGCTGCGCACCTCCGACGCGCCTCTGGTCGCGCGGCGGCTCGCCGAGGCCGTCCGTGCTGCCGGCGACGGCACGGCGGCGGACGCCGCGGTGCCCTACCTGCCGTCCCCCGAGGTCGCAGCGCGCCTGGGCACCACCGGCGTCGACTTCTTCCCGGCCGGTCACGGTCCGGGCCGTGAGCCCCCGCTGGTGCCCGACCGACCGGACCGGTGAGCACGACGCGGTGACCCGCGGAGCAGGGACCGAGCGCCGCTCCCGTGCCGAGCGGACCGGTCGCGCCGGCGGTCGTAACAGCGGGTGGCGTCGTCGCACCGAGGTGGAGGGCGCCGTCGGCGCCCGGCACGTCCCCGACGCACGACCATGAGGAGCACTCGTGAGCACTACGCACCGCACGCCGGTCCTCGGCCTCTGCTGCCTCGTCGCCGGCGGCCTGCTGGTGGCAGCCGCCAACGGAGCGGCCGCGAGCAGCAGCGACCGCCGAAGTCCCACCACGGCGGTGACGGCGGCGAGCTCCGGGCCGTCCGTCGACCGGCGGCTCGCCGCCCGGGAGATCCGCACCCTCCGTGACTCCCGGCCCGACCGGGACCGCGGCCGCTTCACGTCGGAGCAGAACGTCTTCCTGCCGAGCACGATCGCGCTCGCCGACCTGGAGTCACCGGGGCTGGCCAACGCCACGCTGCCGCTGTACACGGGCACCGGTCCCTCCGGTGAGCGGGTGCACTACATCCTCACCGAGGCCTCGGACTACACCGCGGCCAGGCGACTGGGCGTGAACTACGCCCCCAAGCTGGCCAACGGTGCCGGCACCGGAGGGGACCAGCAGGTCACGGTCGAGCGAGGTCGGCTGCGGTTCAAGGGAGCCGTGGACTTCTCCCCGGAGCGGGTGCTCACAGCAGGGCCGGCTGGGTCGCCGTTCCCGCCTGCCGCCGCGCAGCCGGGCGCCGTGGCGGACGGCGAGTGGTCCTCGCTCGTGGTGCTGCCCAGCGGGATCGTCCTGAACGCGCAGGTCGTGGCGAACGCCACCGGCCTGCACGACCGGGTGATCTCCGTCGACCACGAGGCCCGCACGGTGCAGCTGCAGCTGCTGGACGGCTGGCAGGGCGGCGACCGGTACTACTACCACCTCGTCACCGACTCCTCCGACCCCGTCGCCGCGACGATCGAGCTGGGCGTCTACGCACCTCGGCTGGCGAAGCTGCCGGCCTTCGGGCGGAGCGAGCCGACCGACGACTCGGCCCTGCTGGGCTTCTCGCCCACCGCCAACGGTGAGACCGGGGCCGGGAACCCGGACCGCCAGGGGCTCAACAGCACGATCGTCGACGACGACCGCGACCCGGTGAACGTCTTCCCGCTGGACCCGGACAACCGCGCCCGCAAGGACAACAACTACAGCCCCCTGTGGGACGCGCACGTGTCCATGTGGACCGACGCCGCCATCGCTGCGGGGCAGCGGCGGGTCATCACGGGGTTCGACGACCTGGAGCAGCTCGTCGACGCCGGCCTGCTCGGCAGCTTCGCGGGGAGCACCGGACGCGCGAACGAGTTCGTGGGCGGCCTCCGGGCCACGGGGATCATCATCAACTGCCCCGTGATCGCCCAGCCCTTCGAGGGCCAGGACCGCGCGCCGCAAGGACCTCGGTACTAGCCCCGGCCGCCGCCCGGGCCGTGCTGTCATGGGCGTCGGACCGCGGCGCAGGGCCGGGCTGAGCAGGTCGGCTGGGGGAGCCTGTGCGCGTGCGGTCGCAGCTCGGTGCACTGTCACCGCAGCGACGTCGCTTCGTGGGGTCGGTGGCGGCGCTGTCCGTCCTGCTCTGCGCAGGGGTCCTGGCCACCGTCGTCGCCTCTCGGGACGTCCCGGCGGCGCCCGTGCTGCAGGACCGGCCCGGGCCGGTGCTGCTCGTCCCGGGCTACGGCGGTTCGACGTCGGCGTTGCGGGTGCTGGCCGGGCGACTGCGCGACGCGGGGCGCACGGCGACGGTGGTGAGGCTGCCGGGTGACGGCACCGGTGACCTGCGCACGGCCGCGGAGGTGCTGGGTGAGGCGGCGGCGAGTGCGGTCGCGGCGGGTGCGCCGAGCGTCGACGTCGTCGGCTTCTCGGCGGGAGGCGTCACGGCGCGCTGGTGGGTCGCTGAGCAGGGCGGAGCGGCGATGGCCCGCCGCGTCGTCACCCTCGGCTCGCCGCACCACGGGACGCAGCTCGCCGGCCTGGGAACGGGGTTCGGCCTGCCGGGCTGCCCGCCGGCGTGCCGGCAGCTGTCGCCCGGGAGCGAGCTGCTCCGGACGCTCAACGGCGTCGACGAGACGCCGGACGGGCCCCGGTGGACCTCGGTGTGGACCGAGCAGGACGAGGTGGTCGTCCCGCCGGACAGCGCGCGGCTGGACGGCGCGACGAACGTCGTCGTCCAGCGCGTCTGCCCGGTCACGAGGCTGACGCACGGTGACCTCCCTCGTTCGCCGCTGGTCGCGGCGGTGGTGCTGGAGGCGCTCGACCGCGCACCGGGCCGCGCGGCGTACGGGCCGGACGACTGCGCGCGGCTCAGCTCGCCACGTCCTTCGTCGTGAAGTTCGCCCAGGCGGCGGTCAGGAACACGGCGACGTACACCCCCTGGAGCAGCGTGCCGCGCACCAGGTCGCGCCACAGGACCGGATCGCGGAACAGGTCCACGAAGGCCAGCCAGTAGCGCGTCGGCAGGTAGGGACGCACGGACTGCGCCGCCTCCAGGCCCACCAGCACCGTGGACGCCACCAGCAGCGCCACCGCGCCGAGGGCCGCCGCCAGCGGGGAGTCGGTGACGGTCGACAGGAACAGCGCCACGGCCGCCACACCGAGCATCGACCAGCCGACGTAGAGCACCGCGAGCGCGGTGCGCCAGGTCGACTGGGTCGTCGTCAGGCTGGTGCCGCTGGTGGACGGCAGCGGCGCCGACGCGTCGAACAGCTGCGTGCCGAGCACGTGCGCCGAGGCCGCCACGAGGACCACGGCCGTGAGCGTGAAGGCCATGACCGCCACGAGCTTGGCCAGCAGCAGGCGGGTGCGCCCGACCGGCCGCGTGAGCAGGTAGCGCAACGTGCCGTCCTGCGCCTCGCCGGCGATGCTCTCGCCGGCGACGACGGCCACGGCCAACGGCAGGAACAGCGGCAGGACGATGGCCAGCGCGGCCGCCGGGAACAGGGCGCCGTTGGACAGCACCGCCGACAGGAAGGCGGGACCGGTGCCCGGGCGAGGCGCGATGTCGGTCGTCGCGAGGAAGAACGCGACCATCGCCGGCAGCGCGACCAGCAGCGCCAGGCTCAGCCACGTCCGCGGCCGCCGGTACAGCTTGGCGAGCTCGACGGCGATCACGCTGCTCCCGCGCGCTCGCCCGCCGCCCCGGCTGCCGCCAGGACGACGTCCTCGAGCTCGTGCCGCTCGGCCGCGAGGTGTTCGACGCGGACCCCGGCGCCGACGAGCACCGCGTTCAGGCCCGCCGGGTCGTGCCCCGTGACCAGCAGGCGGGTGCCGTCGGCGGCGGCGACAGCCCGGCCGAGCAGCGCGGCGGCCTGCGCCACGTCGGGTGTGCGCACCTCGATGCGGCCGGTCGGGCCGCCGAGCGCCTCCAGCTGGTCCTGCAGCACCAGGCGGCCGCGGTCCATGACCCCGACGCGGGTGCACAGCGCCGCCACCTCGGACAGCAGGTGGCTGGACAGGAAGATCGTCGTGCCGGCCTCGTTCAGGCGCACCAGCAGCTCGCGGATCTCCCGGATGCCCTGCGGGTCGAGTCCGTTCGTGGGCTCGTCGAGGACCAGCAGGCGGGGTCGTCGCAGCAGCGCCGCGGCCAGGCCGAGGCGCTGGCGCATGCCCAGGCTGTAGGCGCGGACCGGTCTGCGGTCGATCCAGCCGAGACCGACGAGCTCGAGGGCGTCGTCGATGCGCGCGCTCCTCGTCCGCCGGTCGCCGCCGGGGCCTGAGGCGTCGAGCAGGCGCAGGTTGGTGCGCCCCGACAGGTGCCCGTAGCTCGCCGGCTGCTCCACGACGGCACCCACCTGCCGCAGGGCGTCCGGGAGCCGGTGCGTGCCCAGCAGCTCGATCTGCCCGGCCGTCGGGTGCACCAGCCCGAGCAGCATGCGGATGGTCGTGGTCTTGCCGGAGCCGTTCGCGCCGAGGAAGCCGTAGCGGTCACCTGCTCGGACGTCCAGGTCGATGCCGCCGACGGCGGTCAGCGGGCCGTACCGCTTGAGCAGGCCGGTCGTCCGCACGACGCCGGTCACGCCGATCGCCGCGGGGGTGGCTGACGCCGCAGCTCGGCCAGGGCGGTGGAGATGACCTCCTGGGGCACGGTCCCGGCCAGCAGGTACGCCCTCCTCCCGTTGCGGGCCACCCGACCCTGCACCAGCGCGGTGGAGATCTCCGCCTCCCCCGAGAGCAGGGCGGTGTCGCCCTCGAGACCGCGCAGCAGCCTGCCGGCGGTGCGGCGGCGCAGCGGGACGACGCTGAGCGCGGTCAGCCCACGGCCGTACGTCGCCACACCGCGCTGGTCGCCTGCGTCGGACCGCCGTGGCAGCCCGGCCAGCGTCGCCGGCAGCAGGTAGGGCGAGAACCGGTCGGCAGCCGCCGCGATGTCGGGCGCGTCGACCACCTCGACGCGGGCGTCCGTCGGCGGGGTGAAGCGCGTCCGGGACGCCGGCGGCGCCGACAGGTCGAGGTCGAGCAGCACGCTGGTCAGTGCGGCGCCCGCACCGCCACGACCGTGCACCTCCACCCGCAGGGCGAGCCCGGTCAGCGGCTCGACCCACAGGTCGATGTGGTCCACGGTCGTCCGCGACGGATCGGCGGGCCGCAGCCGGAGCCCGGCGGCGTCCCTGCCGGCGAGACGGCGCGCAGGACGTCGCTCGACGCGCAGGGCGGCGCTGCGGGCCAGGCGTGCGCCCAGCGCCGGCGCGACCAGGTCCGCGGCCCGCGGCAGTCGGACGTCGGCTCCACCGAGCAGGAGCGTCGCGACGCGGTCACCCGACTCCCACGTCCAGGTGTCCCCGCCGTCGACCACGACGTCGCTCTCGTCCGCCAGCGACAGCGCATCCACCCGGAACTGCGCCGGCCCGCGCCACCACGCCCGCAGGCGCGTGCTCCCGCTGATGAGCTCGGGCAGGTCCTCGAGGGCAGCGACGTCGGGGAGCACGAGGTCGCCGCGCGCCTCGCCGTAGCCGCTCCACGCCACGCGGTCGCTGACGCGGACCCGTGCGAGCAGCGTGGCGGCGCTCACCGACGGCTCCTGCACCGGCCAGGCGCCGACCGCCGCGGGCAGTGCCACGAGGACGCCCACCAGCGTCAGGGCGAGGCACCACCGCCAGCCCGGGATCCGCACCGCCACACGGTAGGTCGCGGTGCCCGTCCGCGCAGCGTCGACGTTTGCCGCTGCGGCGCCCGGCAACAGGTCGAGGACCGTGAGGAGATGATCGATGTCGAGCGCGTCCGCAGGACCGAGCCCAGCGGCGCGCCGGCGACGTCGTGACGCCGCTGCATGAGCCCCCAGGACCGGGGGAGCGGTGGGGGCGGCCGTCCGCCGACCGTCGACGTCGTCCTGCCGTGCCTCGACGAGGCCGAGGCCCTGCCATGGGTCCTCAGCCGCATGCCGCCGGGCTACCGCGCGGTCGTCGCCGACAACGGCTCGACCGACGGCTCCGCGGACCTCGCGCGCGCGCACGGTGCCCGTGTCGTCGACGTGCCGCAGCGCGGGTTCGGGGCGGCCTGTCACGCGGGCCTGCTGGCCGCCACGGCGGACGTCGTGTGCTTCATGGACGCCGACGCCTCGCTCGACCCGCAGCAGCTGCCCCGAGTCGCCGGGCCCGTCCTCGCCGGTCAGGCCGACCTCGTGCTGGGCCGCCGCCGGCCGACGACGAGGGGTGCGTGGCCGCTGCACGGGCGGATCGGCAACGCCCTGTTCGCCCGTGAGCTGCGCCGGCGCAGCGGCGTGGCGGTGCACGACCTCGGCCCGATGCGCGCCGCCCGTCGGCAGCCGCTGCTGGACCTCGGGCTCACGGACCGCCGGTCCGGCTACGCGCTGGAGATGGTCGCCGCCGCCGGTGCCGCCGGCTGGCGCGTCAGCGAGGTCGACGTCGCGTACGCGCCGCGCACCGGGCGGTCGAAGGTCACCGGTTCCGTACGGGGCACCTTGACGGCGCTGCACGACATGCGGGAGGTGCTGGCCCGTGCCGGCGCGCGCTGAGCAGGTGCACCTGCTGGTCCTGGCCAAGGCGCCGGTCGCCGGGCTGGTCAAGACCCGGCTGTGCCCGCCCTTCACCCCGGAGCAGGCGGCGCTGCTCGCCGAGGCGGCGCTGCGCGACACCCTCGCCGCGGTCGCGGACACGCCGGCCGCCGCCCGCACGGTGGTCCTCGACGGGCGGCCCGGCGACTGGCTGCCCCCGGGCTTCGCGGTGCTGCCACAGCGGGGGGACGGGCTGGACGAGCGCCTGGCCGCCGCCTACGACGACGCGTGGGCGCAGACGCGAGCACCGCTGCTGCTCGTCGGCATGGACACCCCCCAGCTCACGCCCGCGCTGCTGACCGCGGCCGAGGCGCAGCTGCTGTCCGACGGGACGGACGCGGTGCTCGGCCTCGCTCGCGACGGCGGGTGGTGGGCGCTCGGCCTGCGCCGGCCGGACGCGTCGCTGCTGCTGGGCGTGCCGATGTCGACCGACGGCACGGGCGCCGCGCAGCGGGCACGGCTGGCCGGGGCAGGGCTGTCGGTCGGTGCACTCCCGGTGCTGACCGACGTGGACGACGCGGAGAGCGCGCGCGCCGTCGCCGACCAGTGCCCGCGATCCGGTTTCGCCGAGGCGCACCGTGCGCTGGTCGGCACCTCGACCGCCGACCGGGTCGAGCAGCTGGGGGCGTGAGCCCGCCATGACCGAGCAGGTGACGCGCTCCCGACGGCCGGCCCGGTCGTCGCGCCGCGGCCGGCTGAGCCCGGGGGCCGTGGCCCTCACGATCGCGGGGGGACTGCTCGCCCTCGCCTTCGGCGCCGAGCCGCTCGGCTGGTGGGGCGGGCACGTGCACCAGTGGCTGCCCCCGTTCAGCGCCCGCTTCGAGCCGGCGCTCGGGCCCGGCCTGCCGCTCGCCGTCGCCGTCGCCGTGGCGGGCGTCCGCTGGGGACCGGACCTCGCGCAGCGGCTCCGCTGGCGCAGCGTCCTGGTCCTGACCTGGGCGTCGGGCGTGCTGTGGGGGTTCGGCCTGGCGCTGCTGCGCGGGTGGAGCGGCGGCATCGTCGCGCCGCTGAGCCACGAGGACGAGTCGCTGGTCGACGTCCCGCGGGTCGACGACGTCTGGGAGACGCTGCGCGTCTACACCGAGCGGATCCTGCTGACCGCCCCGGACCACTGGACGACGTACGAGTCGGGGCACCCGCCGTTGCCGCTGCTGTTCTACGTCCTGCTCGACCGCGTCGGGCTGGGCGGGCCGGGCGCCGGCGGCGTCGTCGCGGCGCTGCTCGGCTCCACCGCCGTCGTCGCCGTGCTCGTCACGCTGCGCCGCCTCGGCGACGAGCGCCGCGCACGGGCGGCGGCGCCGTTCCTGGTCCTGACCCCCCTCGTGATCTGGACCGTCGTCTCGACCGACGCGATCATCATGGCGGTGACCGCCTGGGGGATCGCCCTGCTGGCGGTCGCCGCGACGACGACGTCCCGCCGCCGCCTGCTGCTGTCGCTGGCCGCCGGGCTCGTGCTCGGGCTGGGCGTGTTCTGGTCGTACGGCATGGTGCTCATGGGGCCGGTCGCGGTCGCGGTGCTGCTCGCTGCGCGGACCTGGCGCCCCCTCGTCCCCGCCGTCGTCGCGGCTCTCGGTGTCGTCGCGGCGTTCGCCGCCGCCGGCTTCTGGTGGCTCGAGGGCATGCAGCTGCTCGAGGTCCGCTACTACCAGGGCAAGGGCGGCGTGCGGCAGTACTCGTACTGGGTCTGGGCGAACCTGGCCGTCGTCGCCGCCGCCGTCGGGCCGGCGGCAGTAGCCGGCCTCGGCCGGACAGCGGCCGGCTCGCGACGGTGGCGCGAGGCGTCGCCGACGGTCCTGCTCGCCGGGGGCGCCGCCGTCGCGATCCTGTGCGCGACGCTCAGCGGGCTGTCGAAGTCCGAGGTCGAGCGGATCTGGCTGCCCTTCATGCTCTGGCTGGTGCCGCTCGCCGCGCTCCTGCCCGCCGCGCACGCGCGCCGGTGGCTGGCGGTGGCCGCCGGGTGGGCACTGCTGGCGGGCGTCCTCTACCGGACGACGTGGTGACCTCGCCGCTCGGACGTGCAGCCGACGACCGCGTGCGGTCTGATCGGGAGCGTGCTGAGCAGCCTGTCGCCCGTGCCGGCCGTGCGAGCGAGGCGGTGAGCCGCGTCCTCGTGACCGGCGGAGCGGGCTTCGTCGGGGCGGCCGTGGTGGCCGCGCTGCTCGACGACGGGCACGAGGTGCGTGTCCTCGACAGCCTGGCGCCCGACCTGCACCCGCACGGCTGGCCGGCCCACCTGGACACCCGCGCCGAGCGCGTCGTGGGTGACGTGCGCGACCTGCCGGCGGACGTCCTCGACGGCGTGGACGTCGTGAGCCACCAGGCGGCGGTGGTCGGGCTCGGCGTGGACCTGCAGGACCTGCCGCACTACGTCTCCACCAACAGCCTGGGCACCGCCGCGCTGCTCGCCGCCATGGGCCGGGCCGGGGTGGGCCGGCTGGTGCTGGCCAGCTCGATGGTCGTCTACGGGGAGGGCCGCTACGAGTGCGCGGAGCACGGGCTCGTCGCGCCCGGGCCCCGGCGGGAGTCCGCGCTCGCGGTCGGCGACTTCGAGCCGCCGTGCCCGGTGTGCGGCCACGCCCTCACCTGGGCGGTGGTCCCGGAGGACGCGCCGCTGGACCCGCGCAGCACGTACGCCGCGACGAAGGTGGCGCAGGAGCACCTCGCAGCGTCGTGGGCGCGGTTGTCCGGCGGCAGCGCGGTGGCGCTGCGCTACCACAACGTCTACGGCCCCTGGATGCCCAAGGACACGCCGTACGCCGGGGTGGCGTCGCTGTGGCGGTCGGCGCTGGCGCGCGGCGAGCGGCCGCGGGTGTTCGAGGACGGCGCGCAGCAGCGCGACTTCGTGCACGTCAGCGACGTCGCGCGGGCCAACCTGCTGGCGCTGGGTGCCGGCGTCGACGGCGCACTGACCGCCGTCAACGTCGCCAGCGGCCGTCCGGTGACGGTGCTCGACGTCGCGACCGCTCTGAGCGCCGGGAGCGACCTCGAGCCGGTGGTGACCGGCGAGTACCGGCTCGGGGACGTCCGGCACGTCGTGGCCTCGCCGGTGCGCGCGCGCGAGCTCCTCGGCTTCTCCGCCGCCGTGCTGCCCGCGGAGGGCCTGGCGGCGTTCGGCCGGGCGCCGTTGCGGGGGGACGCCCCGCCGGCCTGACCGCGGCGCGTCGTGCGGCTCAGGGCAGGACGAGGTCGTGGTCGATGCCGTCCAGGGCCTGGCCGCACGGGCAGTCCCGGTCGAGGGACAGCGTCCCGGCGACGTCCAGCAGCAGCGAGCGGAGCCTGCCGGTGCTCTCGCCGAAGACCCGGAACACCTCCGCCTGGGTCACCGGCGTCCCGCCCTCGAGCCCGGCGTCGAGGTCGGTGACGAGCGCGACCGCCGTGTAGCAGAGCGCCAGCTCGCGGCACAGCACCGCCTCAGGATGGCCGGTCATGTTGACCACCGACCAGCCCTGCGCGGCGAACCACTGCGACTCGGCGCGGGTCGAGAAGCGCGGCCCCTCGACGACGACCATCGTGCCGCCGTCGACGACCGGCCAGTCGGCGTTGCGCGCGGCGTCCAGGACCGTCCGGCGGCCGACCGGGCAGTAGGGGTCGGCGAAGGGCACGTGCACCGCGCCGGTGTCGTGGAAGGTCTGCGCCCGCCCGGACGTGCGGTCGACCAGCTGGTCGCAGACGACCAGGGTGCCGGGCCCGAGAGTGGGGGACAGGCTGCCGACGGCGCACGGCGCGAGGACCTGCCGCACGCCCAGGCTGGCCAGCGCCCACACGTTCGCGCGGTAGGGGATGCGGTGCGGCGGGAAGCGGTGGTCGGCGCCATGACGCGGCAGGAACGCCAGCCGTCGCCCGGCGACCGTCCCTAGCAGGACCTGCTCGCTGGGCGGGCCGTAGGGCGTCTCGACCTCGACCGGCTGGGGATCGTCGAGCAGTGCGTAGAAGCCAGAGCCTCCGATGACGCCGATCTCCGCACGGTCGGTCATGATCCCTCCCTCTTCGGGCGTGCACCGTAGCGGCTGCCCCTCGGGCACGGCCTCCCGGCGGCGGCGGCGCCGTTGCCGGGGGTGGCCCCGCCTGCTCGACGCCCGGAGGCGCCGGTCCGGGCATCGAACCGGCGTCGGAAAGCCCCTCGACATCGCCCGCACAGTGAGGTCGGGCCGCGACGGCCCTCTGACCCCGGGAGACGCCGTGCGCGCCTACGCAACGACCGACGGCCTCGCCGTCGTCGACCTCGTCGTCGCGGCGGGGATGTTCAGCCGGGAGGAAGCCGGCTTCCTCCCCGACGAGCTCCTGCCCGGCGACGGCGGCGGGACGTGCCTCGTGGAGGAGGCCGAGGACGGCCAGGGCCTGGCTTCGGTCCTGTTCTACCGGCCCGAGGAGGCAGCCGACCGCGCGTACGACCTGACGATGATCGCCGTCCGTCCCGACCTGCAGGGCGACGGACGGGGCGCCGCGCTCATGCGCCACGCCGAGGAGGACCTCCGGCGCCGCGGGCAGCGGCTCCTGGTCGTCAGGACCTCGGGCACAGCGCAGTACGACCGGACCCGCGCCTTCTACCGCTCCCTCGGCTACGCCGAACACGCACGCATCCCCGACTACTGGACCGACGGGGACGACCTGGTCCTGTTCACCAAGCGGCTCTGACGGACACGATGAGCCGCCGGTCAGCCGTTGCTCCTGACCCGGCGGCCACGTGAGGTCGTCCTGGCGCGCTCGACCGTCGCAGCGCCGGCCGGCTGCATCCGCCCGTCGGCAAAGCTGCGCTCGGCGCGCTGCGCGTACGACCGGGCCCACGGCTGGGTCCGACGGGGGCTGACGAGCTGCCGGCTGCGCTCGTCGTCGATGCGCCGGCGGATCCCGTCGACCCAGCCGAACGCCACCAGCTCGTCGAGCACCTGCTCGTGCGGCACGTACCTGTCGGGGACGACCTTCTTCCACGTCACCAGCCACACCGCCTCGTGCTGACGGTGGTGGGCGAGCAGCCAGTCGTGCAGCTCCTGGGCGGATGCGACCTCGACGTGCTCGAACCGGTCCTGTGGCGTGCTCACCGGCGCGGGCCCACAGCCCGGATGCTCGCAGCGCCGCCTACCCCCCGGCAACCGGGCCGGCTGACCGCAGGTCGGTCGACCGCCACCGCCGGAGCTGTCCGCCGTCGAGGCGCTGGCCGACCACCTGCTCGGTCCGGCGTGAGCGCCGCGCTGCTCAGCGGCATCGTCGGGCTGGCACCTGCTGCTGCTCGCGGGCTACGCCGCGGCGTACGTGCTGCCGTGCGCGCTGCTCGTCCTCGGTGCAGCGCGGTCCTGGCGCCGGCTCCGCCCGCGGCTCGAGGCGCTGTTCGCCCGCTTCGGCGCGGCGCGTGAGGTCGCCCGCTGGCCTCGAGGCGCGGTGACTGCGCGGTCTCGTCCTGGTCGACCCGATCCGGTCGTCGCCACGACGAACGGACGTCCCAATGGTGCTCGACGAAGGTCCCTCGTCCGACTGAGCTCTCCGTCGCGTCGGTCAACGACGTCGTGCCAGCCATGCCGAGAGCTCATCGATGCCACGGGCTGCCTCGCGCCGTGCGCGTCGTTCGGCGATCGGGCCGAGCCAGCGCGGGTTGCAGGTGCGGTCGAGACCGTCGGTGGGGCGGCGCTGGTCGGCCGAGGAGGAAGCGCTCCGTTCGGTCGGCTGAGGCGACTCGGGGTCGTGGTCCGGCCCCGACGGGTCAGCTGGCGTGGTCATGGCGCACCGCCTCGAAGGTCGTCGTCGACATCGTCCGCGTCGTCCCCGGTCGTCGCCGACTGACACGGCCGACATGGCTGCCATGGCTTGCGACGCTGAGCTCCTGTGGGCCGTCGACGAGCTCGCCCGTCGAGTGCCCACGACGGCGGCCTCCGTTCCGACCGGTTCGCACGGGCCCTGGACGCACCGCTGCAGAACCTGCAGGCCGACGTGCGGACCGCCGGCTACCACTCGCCGCGGTGCCCACGCTCCCCGGTGCCGCAGCTGCCGCTCACGGGTTCCTGCCGTCGATGCGGATGACCAGCAGCGCGATGTCGTCCTCGTGCTCCTGGCCGACCAGGCTGGCGACGACCGCGCCGCACGCCGTCTCGGGGTCGATGCCGGCAGGCAGGCCGGCGAGCACGTGACTCAGCTTGGCCAGCCCTCGGTCCATGTCCTGTGTCCGGGTCTCGACGAGGCCGTCGGTGAACAGCACCAGCAGGGAGCCGGCCGGCAGGACGACCGCCCCCTCGCTGCGCATGGTGTGGTCAGGCGAGGCGACGCCGATGAGCGGAGCGGCGCCCCGCCGCAGTGCGGTCACGTCGCCGTCCGGGCTCTTCAGCAACGGCGGCAGGTGGCCTGCGTTGGCGAACAGCAGCATGGCGTCGCCGACGTCGAGGACGAGGCGGCCGTAGATGGCGGTGGCGAGCTGGGCCATCTCGAAGTCCTGCACCAGCCGGTCGAGCCGGTCGAGCACGACCGACGGGCTGCTGCCTTCGTAGGCGTAGGACCGCAGGACGCTGCGGAGCTGACCCATCGCGGCGGCGGCCGCGATGTCGTGGCCCATGACGTCACCGATGGCGATGCCGATGGCGCCGTCGGGCAGCGCGAAGACGTCGTACCAGTCGCCGCCCACCTGTGCCTGCCCGGAGCCCACGAGGTAGCGGGCGGCGGTGGTGACGCCCGGCAGTCGCGGCAGCACCGGCAGAAGGGAGCGTTGGAGCGTTGCGGACACCTCCCGTGCCCGGGCGTGTGCGGCTCGCTCGGTCTGCAGCCGGAGGAGGTAGCCCAGGGCCATCGCTGCCTGCTGGGCGAAGGCCGCCCCAACTGTCTTCGACTCGCTGCCGAAGGCTGCGGCGCCGTGCGCGTACAGGTTGAGTCCGCCGATGACCTCGTCGCCCCGGGACAGCGGCAGCGACAGGCTGCTGCCCACACCTGTGGCGCGCGCATCGTCGGTCACGCCCGGCCACCGCCGTTCGACCTCGAAGTCGTCGACGGCGACCTCGACGTCGTCGCGCATGGCGGTCAGGCACGGCCCGGAGCCGCGCTCGTACTGCGCGGTGTCGAAGGCGACGACGAACTCGTGCGACGCCGACACCACGCTCGGCTCGTCGTCGCGGATCAGGCTCAGGCTCGCGCCGTCGCACCCGGGGACTCCCTGGCACACCAGTGCGGTGAGGACGTCGGCGGCCGACAGGAGCTCACGCTCGGGTCGCAGGTGCTCGTCCGCAGCGTCCACCCTCTCGCCCTACCGGCGCGCCGGCGATCCAACCGTCCGCAGGCCTCGGTGACCGGCGCTGGTCGACGGCGCGTGCCCGTCCTGCTGTCGTCGGACCTCCTCGCTCGCCCTGCCGGGCACTGCCGTCCACAGCAGGGTCCTGTCGACGTAGGGCCGCTGGGAGTACCTCGCCCGGGCCGCCGGCACCACACCCCAGGCCACGCCGAGGAGCGTGCGGCGGTCGGCCCGGCTGCCCACGAGGTGCTGCAACTCCCGCTCGACGATCCCGTGGTCGTCGGCCTGGGCCGCCCGCTCCAGCCGGCGAGGCATGAGTGGTGAGGGACGGGGCAGCGGGAGGGGCGGTCCCGACGGCCCGACGACAGGAGCGATCCGATGGCAGGCACAGCGCGCGAGATCATGACCGGTGGAGTGGAGTGCGTGCAGGAGGACGAGACCGTCCTCGACGCTGCCCGCAAGATGAGCCAGCTCGGTGTCGGAGCGCTGCCGATCTGCGGCAACGACGACCGGCTCAAGGGCATGCTGACCGACCGCGACATCGTGGTGAAGGTCCTCGCCGAGGGCAGGGACCCAGGATCGACCAAGGCCGGTGAGCTGGGCCAGGGCAAGCCGGTGACGATCGGCGCCGACGACAGCCTCGAGGAGCTGGTGCGGACGATGGCGCAGCACGAGGTCAAGCGCCTGCCGGTCATCGACGGTCACCGGCTGATCGGCATGGTCAGCGAGTCGGACGTCGCAGCGCACGCGACGCCGGAGCAGGTCGTGTCCGTCGTCCGCGGGGTCTACGCGGACTGACGTGCGCGGGCGGCCGACGTGCGCACGCTGCTGTTCGCCCTGGGCGCGTCCGTCCCGCTCCTGCTGGGCGGCGCGCTCGGCGCGTGGTGGACGCCACCTCGACAGCTGGTGGCGGTCGCGCTCGCGTTCGCGGCCGGGGCGCTGCTGAGCGCCGTGTCGTTCGACCTGTTCGCGGCCGCGGTCGAGGGCGGCGGCACACCGCGTGCCGCCCTCGGCTTCGCCGGCGGCGCCGTCGTCTTCGTGGTGATCGACACCATGCTGGACCGGCACCTCGAGCGCGGCGCCGCCGGCTTCGCGCTGCTCGCCGCCGTGACGTTGGACGGCGTGCCTGAGAACGCCGCGCTGGGCGTCTCGCTCGTCGACGGCGGCAGCCTCGCGCTGCTGGCGGCCGTCTTCGCCTCCAACATGCCGGAGTCGCTGGCCGGTGCGGTCAGCATGCGTGAGCAGGGCCGGTCGCGGACGGCGGTGGTCGGGCTGTGGGGCGCGGCCGCGGTGCTGCTGGCGCTGGCGGTCGTGGCCGGGCGGCTGCTGTTCGCCGGTGCCGCACAGGCCGACCTGGCGCTGCCCCTGGCGTTCGCCGGTGGCGCTGTGCTGGCCTCGGTCATCGACACGCTCGCACCGGAGGCCTTCCGGCAGGGCGGGCCGTGGATCGCGCTGGCGAGCGCCGCCGGCTTCGTCATGACCTTCGAGCTGAGCGGCTGAGACTCAGCCGGTCGGCCGCAGAGCGACCTTCGTCCAACCGCTCCCGCGCTGGTCGAAGGTGGCGTAGGCGTCGAGCACCGACGGCAGCTCCTCGACCTGCGTCAGCACGCTCGACGGGTCGACCGCACCGGTGCGGACGAGGTCGAGCAGCCGCGGGATGTAGCGGCGGTGGTTGCAGTTGCCCATCTTGACGGTGAGGTTCTTGTTCATCGCCGCGCCGGTCGGGAAGCTCGTCATCTCCGGCGGGTAGACCCCGATGATGCCGATGGTGCCGGCCTTCGCGACGGCCTGCACCGCCCACTGCAGCGACTGGCTCGGCGCGTCGCCCGGCACCCACGTCCCTCCCTGCGGGTGCTGCTCGGGGGCGACCTGCGCGCGCTCCTGCTCGAAGACCGCCGACTGCTCCTCGGCCTGCTCAGCGGCCGGCCCGCGCTCCGGCCGCTGCGCGTCGACGCCGACGGCCTCCACGACCCGGTCGACGCCGACGCCGGCGGTGATCTCCTGGACGACGGCGACCGGGTCCTCGGCGTTGAAGTCGACGACCTCCGCACCGCGGGCGCGGGCCTGCTCGAGCCGGCTCGGCACCCCGTCGACGCACAGCACGCGCCCGGCGCCCTGCTGGTAGGCGCTGGTGATGGAGAACTGTCCGACCGGCCCGGCACCCATCACGAGCACCGTGTCGCCCTGGCCGACCTCGGCGAGGCGGCAGCCGAACCACGCCGTCGGGTAGATGTCCGAGAGCATGATCGCCTGCTCGTCGGTGACCTCCTCCGGCAGCCAGACCGGCCCGATGTTGGCGTACGGCACCCGGGCGTACTGCGCCTGCAGGCCGTCGACGGGCCCGGTCGTCTGCGGCCCGCCGAAGAAGCACGTGCCGGCCGCCGGGCCGTTGGGGTTGGCCCGGTCGCACTGGGCGTAGTAGCCGGCGCGGCAGTACGAGCACGTGCCGCAGCCGATGGTCGACGGGATGACGACGCGGTCACCCGGGCGCAGGTTGCGCACGCCGGACCCCACCTCGCGCACGATCCCGAGGGCCTCGTGGCCCAGGACCGTGCCCTCGACCATGCCGCTCATCGTGCCGCGCACGAAGTGCAGGTCGGTCCCGCAGATCGCACTCGTCGTGATCTCGACGATCGCGTCGGTCGGGTCCGAGATCCCCGGGTCGGGGACCTCGTCGAGACGGACGTCGCCCACGCCGTGCCACACCACTGCCTGCATCGCCTGCTCCTCGTGCCGGGGTCCGGGGTACGTGCGCGGGTTGCCCGCCGCCGCACGACGGACACCTGCTCGTCGTGGGTCAGCGGCCTTGCGTCGGGCAGCTCACGGCTGTTCGCTCCCGGCGGTCCTCAGCGCGCGCTGCCGGGCTCGTTGCGGCGGGTGTCGAAGCTCCTGTGCCCGTTGGGGCACTCAGGGATCTGCTCGCCCCTCTCCGCGTGCACCTTCTCGTCGCAGTAGGCGCAGAAGTAGTCGCCCGTTTCCTGCGCCGTCTCGCCAGCGTGTGCGGCCATGGTCGCTCCTCTCCGGGTGAGAAGGCAGTCATGTCCTGTTCCAGCCCGGACAAGCGCTCAGCGCGGCGGCGGAAGTCGCGATCGACGGCGCTGCCGCGGTTGGTGAGTGCGGTCGACCTCGTCAGGGCCTGAGTTCGACCAGCTCACCGCTGAGGCCGACCGAGCCCGCGTCTGCCCCCGGCCCACCTGCTCCTCCCGCGCCGGGTGCGCCGGCGACCAGCGTGGACGAGGCCACAGTGACCGTGCCGGACCCGGCGATCAGCACAGCGATGCTCGGTCCGCCCGCGCCTCCACCGCCCGGACCGCCCGCGCCGCCCGCGCCGCCGT
>CADCUB010000034.1 GCA_902805775.1 uncultured Frankineae bacterium
CAGCGCGCGTGCGCGCGGCGCCAGCCCCGGGCGACCGGCCGGTGCGCCGAGCGCACGGCCCACAGGCGCGCGGCGAGGTCGGAGATGCGCTCGAGCGCCTCGTCGAGGGCGGGGTCGGGGGCCGGGGCGGTCGGGGAGGTCGGGGAGGTCGGGAGGGTGCGGGCGGCGGCGGGACGGTTCGACATGGGCTCCTCCGAAGGCGTCCCGCTGGACGCTACGGACCACGTCCGCGCTCGCCAAGCGCCCGTGTGGGCTCCGCTGTGCCCGCCGTGGGGACGCCTGCGCGCGTCGCTGTGCACCGGGTGGGGACGGGCCTGTGACTTCCCGTCCGGTCAGCCGCGCCGGGCTGTGGACGGCAGCTTCCCGGCCACCTGCAGCCCCCAGAGCACCAGCGGCACCTGCAGCGGCAGCCGGGCCAGGGCCGCCCACCGCGGGACGCTCCCCGGCTCGACCGCCATCCAGACGTTGCCGGGGAACACCGCCACGAACAGCGCCGCCGCAGCCAGGCCGCCGGCCCGGCGGGTGCGTCGTACCGCCACCAGCGCCGCGACGGCCAGCTCGACGACACCGCTGCCCAGCGTCCAGGCCCGGGCGCTGCCGGGCAGGACCGGCGGCACGAGGCCGTCGTACCACCCGGGGCGCAGCAGGTGCGTGGTCCCCGCGACAGCCAGCAGCGCCGCCAGCAGGTACGGCGAGGCGGCGCGCAGGCGGGTCACCGGCTCAGCATGCCCGGAACGCGCCCTGCCCGTCGCCGCCGAGCCGCCCGGGGGTGACGGTGGCGCTGCACGGGCACACCGGTGCAGACCGTCCCGTCGAACCGGAGGTGCTGGATGCAGATCGACAAGAACATGGTGCTGGAGCTGCTGCGCTCGCAGGGCAAGGGCGACCAGGTGGGTCAGGCCGACAGCGAGCTCCCCTCGCAGGTCGACACCGACCAGCACGCCGGGCTGCTCGAGAAGTTCGGCATCTCGCCGCAGGACCTCATCAAGCTGGCCACCGGAGGCGGTGGCGGCGGTGGGCTCGCCGGCGGTCTGGGCGGGATGCTCGGCGGGCGCTGACAGACCCCTCCCGTCAGGGCCGGTCGCCAGGGGCGGCCGGCCCTGACGGCTGTCCGGACCGTGCGTGCGCTCGTCTGCAGGCCGCGAGCGGGCGAGCTGGTGACCTGCGCCCCGGGCAGGGAAGACGAGCGGCATGACCCGACTGTGCGAGGACTGCGGGGCGCACGCCGAGTGGCTGCTCACCAGCGACCGCGAGAACGCCGTGCCGCCGGACACGACCGAGACGGCCGCCTGTCACGAGCACCGGCTGGACGCGACGGAGAACCTGCTCAGCCAGTACGGCAACGTGACGATCTGCGAGACCCTCGGGTAGTCCGCGGCGTCAGCCGCGTCCGTCGCCCAGGTCGCTGCCGGACGCCGAGTCACCGCGGCTCGCCGACACGTGGGCGGGGGTCGTGGTGTCGGCGGGGGACAGCGGGTCGGCCTCCTCCCCCGGCCCGGTGCTGGTGGTGCCGCCGGACTGCCCGTCCGGGCGGGCGGCCGGCGGCGGCGCCACGGGGTCGCCGTCCTTGTCCTGGCCGACCAGGGAGGCGGGCAGGCCCGCCGGTCCCTCGTCGGTGCCGGTCGAGCCGCCGTCGAGCAGCTGCTCGGAGCCGGTCGCGATGGTCGATCCCTCGTCCAGGGCGGACGGCCCGGAGGGGTCCTGCGGCAGCGGGTTCGTGATCTCGGTCATGGGGGGTGCCTACCCCGGACGCGGCGATCCGCCCCTGCGCCCTGGGGAGTGGCGGGACGGGCCCGGCCGACCGCCTCCCGAGCGGGACGCGCCCGGGGTCGTCGTCGCGACGTCGTCGCCGCGGATGCGGGATGCTGCCCCGCATGGACCTGCCAGTGATGCCCCCGGTCAAGCCGATGCTGGCCAAGGCGTCCACCTTCGAGAGCGCCGCCGCGGCGGTGGGCGCGAGCGGGCAGTGGGAGCCCAAGTGGGACGGCTTCCGGTGCATCGTCTTCCGCGACGGCGACGAGGTCGAGCTCGGCAGCCGCAACGAGCGCCCGATGACCCGCTACTTCCCCGAGGTGGTCGACGCCGTGCGCGAGCACCTGCCGCCGCGCTGCGTCGTCGACGGGGAGATCGTCATCGCCGGGGAGGTCGGCCTGGACTTCGAGGCGCTGCTGCAGCGCATCCACCCGGCCGACAGTCGCGTGCGCATGCTCGCCGAGGCGACGCCGGCGTCGTTCGTCGCCTTCGACCTGCTGGCGATCGGCGACGAGTCGCTGCTCGACCGCCCGCAGGAGGAGCGCCGGGCCCGGCTCGAGCAGGTCCTGGCGACCGCGCGCCCGCCCGTGCACCTCACCCCGGCCACGCGCGACGCGGCACGGGCGCGGGAGTGGTTCACCCTCTTCGAGGGCGCCGGGCTGGACGGCGTGGTCGCCAAGCCGCTCGACGGCCCGTACGCGCCGGACAAGCGCACCATGCTGAAGGTCAAGCACGCCCGTACGGCCGACTGCGTCGTCGGGGCCTTCCGCTGGCACAAGAGCGGGCCGGTCGTGGGCTCGCTGGTGCTCGGGCTGCACGACGAGCAGGGGCGGCTGCAGCACGTCGGTGTGTCGGCGTCCTTCCCGATGGCGCGGCGCAAGGCGCTGGTCGCCGAGCTCGAGCCCTACCTGCTGCCCGACGGGGCCGACCACCCCTGGCTCGGGGAGCTCGGCAGCGAGCGGCGCCCGGGCGGGGAGCCCTCGCGCTGGAACCGCGACAAGGACACCTCCTTCGTGCCGCTGCGGCCCGAGCTCGTCGTCGAGGTCGCCTACGACCACATGGAGGGCGCGCGGTTCCGGCACACGGCGCAGTTCCGCTCCTGGCGGCCCGACCGCGACGCGGCCTCCTGCACCTACGCCCAGCTCGACCGACCCGTCCGCTTCGACCTCGCGGAGGTGCTCGGAGCATGAGGCTCGTGGCGCGGTTCCTCGTCATCGCCGCCGCCGTCTGGCTCGTGGCGGTCTACGTCCCCGGCGTCACGGTGCGGGAGGGGCTCGACAGCTACCTCGTCATCGCGCTGATCTTCGCGGCGGTGAACCTGCTGGTGAAGCCGGTGCTCAAGCTGCTGTCGTTCCCGTTGCTGCTGCTCACCCTGGGGCTGTTCCTCGTCGTGATCAACGCCGCGATGTTCGGGCTGACGGCCCTGCTCACCGAGCGGCTGGCCGTCGACGGGGTGGGTCCGGCGGTGATCGCCTCGCTCGTCATCAGCCTGGTGACCTGGGTCGGCGACAACGTGGTGGGCCTGGACCGCGACTAGCACTACCGTCGCGCCCCGTGTCCGCCACCGTCGTCGCCGCTGACGTCACCGTCGTGCGGGGTCCGGTGACGGTCCTGTCCGGGGTGTCGCTGACGGTGGCGCCGGGCTCGCGGACCGGCGTGGTCGGGCCGAACGGCGTCGGGAAGTCGACGCTGCTCGCGGTGCTCGCCGGGCAGCTGCCTCCGGACACCGGCACGGTCACCCGCGCTCCAGGCACCGCGACGGTCGGACTGCTCCCGCAGGAGCCCGACCGCCGCCCCGCAGAGACGCTGTCGGCGTTCCTGGCCCGCCGCACGGGCGTCGCCGCGGCGCAGGCGGAGCTCGACGCGGCCACCGCGGCGCTGGCCGACGGCACGGACGGCCCCGACTACAGCACGGCGCTCGAGCGCTGGCTCGACCTCGGTGGCGCCGACCTGGAGGTCCGCGCCGAGCAGGTGTGCGTCGACCTCGGCCTGCCGCCCGACCTGCTCGACGCCGAGACGGTGCACCTGTCGGGCGGTCAGGCGGCACGCGCCTCGCTGGCCTCGGTGCTGCTGTCGCGCTACGACGTCTTCCTGCTCGACGAGCCGACCAACGACCTCGACTTCGCCGGGCTCGAGCGCCTCGAGCGCTTCGTGCTGGGCCTGTCCGCGGGGCTGGTCGTCGTCAGCCACGACCGCGAGTTCCTCGCCCGCACCGTCACCTCGGTCCTCGACGTCGACGAGCCGTCGCGCACGGCCACGCTGTACGGCGGCGGCTACGACGCCTACCTCGAGGAGCGCTCCCGACGGCGCACCCAGGCGCGCGAGGCCTACGAGGAGTACGACGACAAGCGCGCCGCGCTGGTCACGCAGGCGCAGCGCCAGCGCGAGCAGTCGGTGCGCGGCGCCTTGCGCGCCAAGCGGAAGGTGCCCGACAACGACAAGGTCGGACGCGGCGCCCGCATCGAGGCCGCGACGCACGCCGCCTCCCGGGTGAAGGGCATCGAGTCGCAGCTGCGCCAGCTGGAGGAGGTCGAGGAGCCGCGCAAGCAGTGGCAGCTGCGCATGGAGGTCGCGCAGGCTCCGCGCTCCGGTGACGTCGTGGCCGTCCTGTCGGAGGCGGTGCTGCGGCGCGGCGAGTTCGTGCTCGGCCCGCTCGACCTGCAGGTGGCGTACGGCGAGCGGATCGCGCTGGTCGGTCCGAACGGCTCCGGCAAGACGACGCTGCTGGAGGCGCTGCTCGGCCGGCTGCCGCTCGCCGCCGGCCGGCACTCCCTCGGCTCGGGGGTGCGCCTGGGCGAGGTCGACCAGGCCAGGTCGCGATTCGTCGGTCCGCGCAGCGTCGTCGAGATCGTCGAGGCGCGCACCTCCTGGCCGGCAGCGGAGGTCCGCACCCTGCTCGCGAAGTACGGCCTGCGCGCCGACCACGTCTCCCGCCCCGCGGCGTCGCTGTCGCCGGGGGAGCGCACGCGCGCCTGCCTGGCGCTGCTGCAGGCCGTCGGGGTCAACCTGCTGGTGCTCGACGAGCCGACCAACCACCTCGACCTGCCGGCGATCGAGCAGCTCGAGCAGGCGCTGGAGGCCTACTCCGGCACGCTGCTGCTCGTCACCCACGACCGTCGGCTGCTCGACGCGGTGCGGGTGGACCGGGTCGTGTCGACCGACGCGCTGCCGCGGACGGGCTGACGCCGCTCCCCCGTCCGGTCCCACCGCGCGGTCCGGCCCGCCGTCCTCCGGTGCCGGCGCCCTGGGAGACTGCCGGGCGTGACGACACCACTGGACCGCCTCGTGGACCTGCTCGACCTCGAGCGCATCGAGGTCGACATCTTCCGCGGGAAGCAGCCCTCGGAGTCGCTGCAGCGGGTCTTCGGCGGGCAGGTCGCCGGCCAGGCGCTGGTCGCCGCCGGGCGCACCGTCCCCACGGACCGCCCGGTGCACAGCCTGCACGCCTACTTCCTGCGCCCCGGCGACCCGAGCATCCCGATCGTCTACGAGGTCGACCGGATCCGTGACGGCCGCAGCTTCACCACCCGCCGGGTCGTGGGCATCCAGCACGGGAAGCCGATCTTCAACCTGGCCGCGTCGTTCCAGCTCGTGGAGACCGGGATCGAGCACGCGACGCCGATGCCGGACGTCGTCGGACCCGAGGGGCTGCAGCGCCTGGAGGACCGGATGAAGCCCTACGCCGACGAGCTCGGGGGCTGGTACACGCGTCCGCGGCCCATCGACGTGCGCTACGTCGGGGACCCGCCGCGGGTGGCCAAGGACAGCGGCCACCGCACGCCGAGCTCACGGGTGTGGATGCGGGCCGACGGCACGCTGCCCGACGACCCGCTGGTGCACGTGTGCGCCGTGGCCTTCGCGAGCGACATGACGCTGCTCGACTCGAACCTGCTCAACCACGGCCTGGCCTGGGGCACCGGCGACGTGATCGGCGCCAGCCTGGACCACGCGATGTGGTTCCACCGCCCGTTCTCGGCCGACCAGTGGTGGCTCTACGACCAGGAGTCGCCCTGGTCCGGCGGCGCCCGCGGGCTGTCACGGGGCAGCATCTACACCCGCGACGGGCACCTGGCGGTCAGCGTCGTGCAGGAGGGCCTGCTGCGGATCCCGACGCGCTAGTCAGGGATGCTGGTGCTGCTCGTCACGTGGAAGCTCCCGTCCTGCGTGGAGGCGTCGTAGGTGATCGTGTAGCCGTCGATGTGGACGCTCGACCGCACGAAGCCAGCGAACTCCTCGGGCGTGATGTCTGTGTAGTGCGTCCAGACCCCGTTGACACGGTCGCGCAGCGTGAAGTCGTACCGGCTTGCGCTGCTCAGCGGGAACCGCAGCATGATCGACGCGTAGGCGTCGTCGTAGCGCGCGGGGTCCCAGCCGGTGACGCCGGCGATGAACGAGGTGCCGCTCTCGTCGATGTGGGCGCGCGCGCCGTAGTCGTCCCAGCGCTCTTCCCAGCTTCCGCTGGGCGCGGTGTAGGGCCCGACGCCGGTCGCGCCGAACTCGCTGAACCCGTCGAAGGCGGTCCGGTACTCGATCCGGACGACCTCGTGCCGACCGGACACCTGGGCGACGAACGCGTCCCGGCTCAAGCCGGTCTGCAGCTGGTAGATGTAGGAGTCGCCGAGGGCCATGTGGAAGCGCTGCCTCCGTCCGTCCTCGTAGGTCAGCACGAAGCTGGTGCGGCCCGGGTCCACCGTGACGTAGGCCTCGTACGCGCGTACCTGGGTGCCGACGGGCGCGTCGGGCACCACGTAGACGCTGCGCGCGACGGCCGGGCTCGTCCCGGCCGCGTTGATCGCCGAGACGCTCAGCGTGTAGGTCCGGTCGGGCACCAGCTTGGTGAAGGTGAACGACCGGGTGGTCGCCGAGACGGTGCCGGACCACGGGCCCGCGCCGGCGGAGTCGGTGCCGTCGCGGGCGACGCGGTAGCCGGTGATCGCCGATCCGCCGTCGCCCGCCGGCGGCGCCCAGGTGAGGGTCCCGGTCGCGGGCGAGACGTTCGCGCCCGACACGCTCGTCGGCGCGCCGGGCGCCGTCACGGTGCTCGACGCGACGGTGAGGACCAGCTGGGGACGGCTGCCGGCCGTGGTGGTCTCGCGGGAGGCGAAGACCATCCCGTCGCTCACCTCGGCGTACAGCTGGAAGGACACGTCGCCGGCGCCGGTGACCCCGCTGACCGGGGTGCTGACCCGCCCGGCGGCCATGCTGCCGAAGTTCCCGACCGCCGCGGTGCCGCTGCGGGCGGGCTGGCCGCTGTTCCAGCTCAGCGCGCTCTCGCTCCAGGTGGGCGAGGTGCGCCAGACGGCCGGGCCGTTGGCGGTGGCGTTGGTGACCTGCAGGCTCAGGCTCGCGGCGCTGATCGACTCCCCGGGCGCCAGGGCCGGGACGGTGAAGCGCAGGTACGGCGTGATCCGGCTGGTCGTGCCACTGGTCTCCTCGGTGTCGGAGGCCAGGGAGGTCAGCGCGCCCGACGCGGTCGTGGGGGCCTGCTGGCGGGCCATGGTGTCCGCGACGGCGGTGAGCACCAGCGACCGGGTCGTCGTCGGGGTGAGGGTGATCGACGCCGAGCCGGCCGGACCGGTGCCGACGGCGTTGATCGCGGACACCGACAGCCGGTACGGCGTGCCCGCCGCGAGCCTGCTGAACGTGAACGAGCGCGCCGTCGCGGCGACCGTGCCCGACCAGGGGCCTGCCCCGCTGGTGTCGGTGCCGTCCCGGGCGACCCGGTAGCCGGTGATCGGCGAGCCGCCGTCCGTGGTCGGCGGCGCCCACTGCAGCGTCGCCGTCCCGGCCGAGGTGCTGCTCGCCGTGACCGAGGTCGGCGCGGCGGGCGCGGTCGCCCCGCTGGTGACGGTGAGGACGAGCTGCGGACGGTTCGCCGCCGTGGCGTTCTCCCGCGAGGCGAAGGCCAGTCCGTCGGTGGCGTCGGCGTGCAGCTGGAACGACACGTCACCGCTGCCGGTGATCCCCGACACCGCCGTGGCGACCCGGCCCGTGCCCATGCCGGCGAAGCTGCCGACCGCAGTGGTGCTGCTGCGCGCGGGCTGACCGCTGTTCCAGCTCAGCGTGCTCTCCGCCCAGGTGCTCGCCGTCCGGTAGACCGCCGGTCCGTCGGTGGTCCCGTTGGTCACCAGCACGCTCAGCGACGCGGCGGAGATCGACTCGCCGGCGGCCAGGGCCGGCAGCGTGAAGCGCAGGTAGGGCGTCGCGCGGCTGGCGCTGCCGGCCGTCTCCTCGGCGTCGGACAGCAAGGAGGCGGCCGTCCCGGAGGCGGTCGTGGGTGCCGACTGGCGGGCCATCGTGTCGGCGACGGCGGTCAGCGTCACCGTCCGGGTGGCCGCCGTGGCGGCGGGCGCGGTCACGGCCTGCGCCAGCGCGGCGATCAGGACTGTCACGAGCAGGAGCGCGGTCCGCCGCATGAGGTTCTCCGTACGTCTCGAGCGAGCGCGTCGAGGTGGCGTGCGCCCTGCGACTCACCCGGGGGGCGGGGCGGCCAGCACCGGCAGCGTCTGCGTGCCGACGCTGCGTGTCCGACCCGTCACGATGGTCGTCCACGGCCCCCCCGTCGTCAACGGCGTTCGCGGGCGGTCACCGCTGCGGCGCCTCCGTCAGTCGGGGTCGCCCCGCTGCCGACGGCGGTTGGCCTTCGCGGCCCGCTTGACTGCCGCCGGGTCGCGCACCGACGGCCGGCTGCGCAGCGGCTCGCCCTCCTGCTTGGCGAACTGCGGCGGGAAGGGCGCCTCCCCCTCGCCCTGCCGCTCGTACATCTCGAGCAGCGGCGTCAGGTCGTGGTGCACGTCGTCGATCGCGGCGTGCACGTCGCCGAGCCGGGCGAAGCGCTCGCGCACCGTCCAGATGTCGAAGTCGGCGATCTCGCAGTCGGGCAGCTCCGCCCACGTGACCGGCGCCGAGACGGTCGCCTCCCGCCGGGCCCGCACGGAGTAGGCCGACGCGATCGTCTGGTCGCGGGCCATGCGGTTGAAGTCGAGGAACACCCGCTCCCCGCGCTCCTCCTTCCACCAGCGGGCCGTCGCGAGGTCGGGCCGGCGCCGCTCCACCTCGCGCGCCACGGCCACGGCGGCGTGGCGGACCTGGGTGAAGGTCCACGACGGGGCGATGCGCAGGTAGACGTGCACCCCCTTGCTGCCGCTGGTCTTGGGGTAGGCGACGAAGCCGAGCTCGTCGAACAGCGCGTGCACCTCGCGGGCCGTCTCCAGCACCTCGGCCCAGCCGGTGCCGGGCATCGGGTCGAGGTCGATGCGCAGCTCGTCGGGCTGCTCGACGTGGTCGCGCCGGGTCGGCCAGGGGTGGAAGTCCAGGCAGCCGCTGTTGGCCGCCCACGCCACGTGCGCGACGTCGACCGGGCACAGCTCGGTCGCGCTGCGGCCGCTCGGGAAGGTGACGGTGACCGTCTCCATCCACGGGGGCCGGTTGTCGGGCACCCGCTTCTGGTAGATCGCCTCGGTCTCCGCCCCGCCCGGGTGCCGCTTGAGCACGGTCGGCCGCTCCCGCAGCCCGCGCACGACCCCGTCGGCGACCGCCAGGTAGTACTCGACGAGGTCGAGCTTGCGGCCACGGCCCTCCGGCAGCCCGGAGAAGTAGGTCTTGTCCGGGTTGGTGACCTTGACCGTGCGCTCACCGGACGGCGTCTGGACCTCGAGCTCGACGAACGGCGTGGGCATGGTCAGCACCGTAGGTCCGAGGTCCAGCACGCACCCGCCGACCCGCGGGCGTGGCTCAGGTCGACGGGCCTGCGGAGCCGGCGGGGGTCAGGGCCGGCGGAACGCCTGAGCGCCGTAGGTCACCTTGCCGGTGCCCGTCTCGTGGGCACCGGGGTCCGGCGCCCTGCCGGCCCAGCCGTCGTTGATGCCCGGCAGCGCCACACCCCGGTCGACGCCCCTGCTGCCCGGGGCGAGGGAGAAGGCACCGGCGCGCGTCTCGGCGTCCATCCCCCACCCGCTCACGTGCACCGGCTCGGCCTTGACGCCCCGCGGCTCGGCGCCCGACGCCGCGCGGATCAGCCCGTTGTAGAGGTCGTGGTCGTAGCTGTTGCTCGGGGACCGGCTGTCGTCGGAGATGCTGTAGCTGCCCGACGGCGCTCCGGTGCGCAGGATGTTGTTGCGGCTGACCAGGTTGCGCAGCGTGCGCCCGTCGCCGGCCTCGATCGCCTTGCGGTTCTGCGGGCCGACGCGCGGCTTGAGCGCGGTGTTGTGGAACAGGTAGGTGCGCCCGTCGCCGTACCACGTGCCGCCCGAGCTCCTGCCGCCCATCTTGAACATGGCCTGCCCGTGGGTCGCCGTCGCCGAGCCGCGCGCGACGTCCTGCACGTTGCGGACGGCGTAGAGCGGGCCCATGGACACGACCGACATGCCGAACGCGTGGTAGACCTCGGTCAGGTAGTTGCCGGTGACCCGGACGTTCATCCCGCCGCCCTCGGCCTCGATGCCGTCGTCCCAGGCGTACGCGACGTAGTTGCCGATGACGTCGCTGTCCCGGCCGGGGAAGCCGTTGCGGCTGAAGTTGGCCGTGCCGCCGATCGCGTCGCTGAAGTGGTGGGTGGCGTCACCGACCACGTCGTTGTAGCGGATGACGTTGTTGCCCGGTCCGCGGCGGAACAGGATGCCCTGCGGCCCGGTCGGGTGGCGGCTGCCGTTGTGCCGCTGCGCCCAGCTGTTGGCGGTCGTGCGCGGCGGGCCGATGCGGTTGCCCTGCACGACGATCCGGGTCATGCCGGTGCTCTGCGAGTAGATCCCGGCGTGCCGGTCGACGCCGAAGCCGGAGCCGTCCTTGCTGCCCCAGCCGCTGATCCTGTTGTTCTCGACCACCACGTCGGACACCGAGTCCTCGATGCCGCCTCCGAGCACGAGGCCGTGCTTCTTGCCCCCCTTGAGCGTCAGCCCGCGCACGATGACGTACGCCGAGGAGCGGATCCGCAGGCTGTAGTCGTAGGCGTTGCGGACGTCGATGGTGGCCGGTCCGCCGTCGGGCCCGGTCACGAGGACGTACCCGTCGGCCCGGCCGACCTGCGTGATCTCGACCGGCTTGCTCGAGCTGCGCGGCAGCTCGATCCGCTTGCCGATCGGGAAGCGCTCGGACCAGGTCTTCACCTGCTGCGTGACGGTGCGGGACGTGCCGGACAGCGCCAGCTTCACGTCGTAGGTCGTGCCGGCGCGAAGGCCCAGCAGGCTTCCCCGGTACTCCCTGGGCCGGCCCGCGAGCGCCCGCCCGTCGAAGGACAGGTCGGTGCCGCGCTTCCAGCTGTCGGCGCCGCGCGGGCGGTAGTGCACCGTCGCCTTCGTGCCGGACGAGCCGCCGGACGGGCTCCAGTAGACGCTGACCGACGAGAACGTCGGGATCAGCGTGGCGGACGAGGCCGCCTCCGCCGGCGGGGCTCCGCCGACCGAGGGAAGCAACGACAGGACGAGGGCGGCGAGCAGGGCGGCGACGCGGGTCACGGGTCCTCCAGGACGGCGCGCCCAGTGCAGGACGCGTCGGGATGGGCGGTCGCGCAAGGTGGGACCGCCCGGTGTCCGGCAGGACGTTAGCCTTCGCCCGGATCGCGAGGTTCGTCCGGGTCGGCGGAAGACTCACCCGAACGGCCCCTTGACTACGCGGTGGTGACCGTGATGACCAGCTGCGGGCGGTCGGCCGCGGTCGCCGTCTCGCGGGCCAGGACGTCCATCCCGTCGTTGCTGTCCGGCGCCAGCTCGAAGGACACCACGCCGTTGCCGGTCACTCCGCTGACCGCGGCCGTGCTGCGCGCGTCGGCGGCGACGGCTCCGAAGTTCCCGACGGCAGCGGTGCCGCTGCGGGCGGGACGACCGCTCGTCCAGGTGATCGACTCGGCGGCGGCTGCGGAGGTGGCGTTGGCCGTGCGCCACAGCGCAGGGCCGTCCGCGGTGCCGCCGCCGACGGCGGTGCGCAGGCTGAGGGCGGCCGACACGACCCGCTCGCCGGCGGCCAGCCCTGCGACGTCGAAGCGCAGGTAGCTGTGGACGGCGCTGCCGGTGGTGCTCAGCTCCTGCCGGTCGGCCCGCACGGTCCCGCCGGAGCCGAAGGCGGTGGTGGCGCTGGCCTGCTTGACCATGGCGTCGGCCGACGCGGGAACGGTGATGGTCCGGGTGGTCGGGGTGGTCACCCCGGCGGCGGGAGCGGTCGTCGTGGTGGTCGGGGCCGGCGCGGCGACGTGGGCGCGGCGGCCGTAGGTCACCTGGCCCGTGGTCGTCTCGTGCGCTCCGATGTCCGGCGCGGTGCCGGTGAAGCCGTCGTTGATGCCCGGCAGCGCCACGCCGCGGTCGACGCCCGGCGTGCCGGCGGCCAGCGCGAAGCTCCCGCTGCGGGTGGTGGCGTCCATGCCCCAGCCGAGGGCGTGCACCGGCTCGGCCTTGACGCCGTGGGGCTCGGCTCCTGCGGCGGCGCGGATCAGGCCGTTGTAGAGGTCGTAGTCGTAGCTGTTGGTCGGCGACACGCTGTCGTCGGAGATGCTGTAGCTGCCCGACGGCGCGCCGGTGCGCAGGATGTTGTTGCGGCTGACGAGGTTGCGCAGCACACGCCCGTCGCCGGCCTCGATCGCCTTGCGGTTCTGCGGACCCACCAGCGGCTTGAGCGCGGTGTTGTGGAACAGGTAGGTGCGCCCGTCGCCGTAGAAGGTGGTGCCGGAGGTCTTGCCGCCCATCTTGAACATCGCCTGGCCGTACGTCGCCGCCGCGTCGCCGCGGGCCACGTCCTGGACGTTGCGCACCGCGTAGAGCGGGCCCTGGGAGACCGCCGCCATGCCGAACGCGTGGTAGACCTCGGTCAGGTAGTTGTCGGAGATGCGGACGTTGCTCAGACCGCCCTCGGCCTCGATGCCGTCGTCCCAGGTGTAGGCGATGTAGTTGCCGATGACGTCGCTGTCGTTGCCGGGGAAGCCGCTGTAGCTGAAGTTGGCGGTGCCGCCCATGCCGTCGTTGAAGTGGTGGGTGGGGTCGCCGACGATGTCGTTGTAGCGGATGACGTGGTTGCCCTTGCCGCGGCGCAGCGAGATGCCCTGCGGGCCCTGCGGGTGGTAGGTGCCGTTGTGCAGCTCCTTCCAGCTGTTCGACGTGGTGCGCGGGCTGGTGATGGAGTTGCCCTGCACGACGACGCGCGTCAGAGCGCTGGACTCGCTGTAGACCGCGGAGTCCATGTTGGTCCCGAAGCCCGACGCGTCCGGGGTGCCCCAGCCGCTGATGCTGTTGCCCTCGATGACGACGTCGTGCACGACGTCCTCGGGGCCGGTCCCGAGCTGGATGCCGTGCCGCTTGGCGCCCTTGAGGGTGAGCCCGCGGACGATGACGTACGACGACGCGCTGAGGCGGATGTTGTAGTCCGCGGCGTTCTGCACGTCGATGGTGGCCGGGCCGCCGCCCGGGCCGGTCACGAGCACGTAGCCGCTCGGCGAGCCGACCTCGGTGAGGTCGAGGGGCCGGGTGGAGCTGGCCGGCAGCTCGATGCGCTTGCCGACGGGGAAGGACTCCGACCAGGTCCGCACCGTCTGCGTGACGGTCTCGGCGGTGCCGGCCATCGCGAGACGCACCTCGTACGTCGTGCCGGACCGCAGGCCGAGCAGGCTGCCGCGGTACTCCTGCGGGCGGCCGGCCTGCGCGCGGCCGTCGAACCACAGGTCGGTGCCGCGCTGCCAGGTCGCCGTGCCGAGCGGGCGGTAGTGCGTCGTCGCTGCCACCGAGGCGCTCCCCCCGAGCGGGCTCCAGTAGACGCCCACGGACGAGAAGGTCGGGACGAGCGAGGCCGGCGCGCTCGCCGCGCTGGCAGCGGTGGCGCTCAGGGCTCCGGCGGGCAGGCCCAGCAGGACGGCCAGGGCAGCCAGCAGCACGGCGACACGACGCTTCATGGGAGAGCTCCTCGGTGGGGCACGCGCAGCGGCGCGTGACTCCGGACGTCGACGGCTCCTGCCGTCCTCGGCCTGCCTCGAGGTCGCTCGAGGTGCCTGCTCATCCCTCGTCCGGGTGCGGGAGCCGCCCGTCCCCCGATCGGGTCTACTGCCTCGGAACACCCGGGGCGCCTCCGGCGCTCCTGTTGCCATGACCTACGAGGTGACCAAGACCGACGCCGAGTGGCGCGCCCAGCTCAGCCCGCAGGAGTACGCCGTCCTGCGCCAGGCGGGCACGGAGCGGCCCTTCACCGGCGAGTACGACGACACGACGACCGTCGGCACCTACTCCTGCCGGGCCTGCGGCAACGTGCTGTTCACCAGCACGACCAAGTTCGACTCGCACTGCGGGTGGCCCAGCTTCTACGCCCCGACCGAGCAGGACGCCGTCGAGCTGCGCGAGGACCGCAGCCTCGGGATGCGCCGCACCGAGGTGCTGTGCGCGCGCTGCGGCTCGCACCTGGGGCACCTGTTCGAGGACGCCCCGCAGACGCCGACCGGCGACCGCTACTGCATGAACAGCGTCAGCCTGACGCTGACGCCGGCCTCGTCCTAGCCCCGAGGGCCGCCGAGGTCCCTGCGGGCAGGGGTCCTACGGCAGGCCGGCGACGACGTCCGCGATGCTCTTGCGGACGCCGCTGTAGAACGGCGTCTCCAGCTTGGTGTGCAGCCGGGCGCGTGAGCCGCGCAGGTGGCGCAGGCAGTCGGTGATGCGGTGCATCTCGTCGGCCTCGAAGGCCAGCAGCCACTCGTAGTCGCCGAGCCCGAAGGCCGCGACGGTGTTGGCGCGCACGTCCTCGTACTCCCGGCCCTGGATGCCGTGCTCGGCGAGCATGCCGCGGCGCTCGTAGTCGGGCAGGAGGTACCACTCCAGCGAGCGGTTGAAGGGGTAGACGCAGACGTACTTCTTGGGGTCCTCGCGCCGGACGTAGGCCGGGATGTGGTTGCGGTTGAACTCCGCCGGGCGGTGGATGCCGATGCTCGACCACACCGGCGCGAGGGCGCGGCCCAGGCCCGTCTGCCGGAAGCGGTTGTAGGTGTCCTGCAGCACGTCGACGTCGGGACAGGTCCACCACACGAGCAGCTCGGCGTCGGCCTTGAAGCCGGCGACGTCGTAGGTGCCGCGGGTGTAGACGTCCTTCTGCAGCGCGGCGTCGAGGAACGCCTGCGCCTCCTCGGCCAGGGCCTGCCGGCCGTCCTCGGGCAGCGGCGTGGTGGCCGTGAAGACGGCGTACATCGTGTAGAGGAGCTGGTCGTTCAGCTCGCGCGCCTTGGCGGCCTCAGGCCGGGTCTCGCTCATGCGCTCCATCCTGCCGCACCGCCGTGCGCAGGACCTGCTGCGCGGCGGTGCGGCCGCTGCGCGCGACCGCCGGCACCCCGACCCCGTCGTACGCCGCTCCGGCCACGGCCAGGCCGGGCTGCCGGGCGACGTCCTCCCGCACCCGGCGCACCCGGTCGAGGTGCCCCACGGCGTACTGCGGGAGCCCGCCGCCCCAGCGCACGACGCGGCTGCCGACGACGCTCGGCAGCGGCCCGACGGCCTGTCGCAGCTCGGCCAGCACCGCCGCGACGAGCTCGGCGTCGGTGCGCTGCAGGTCGGCGGTGTCGCCGAAGCGCCCCACGCTGGCCCGCACCACCGAGCGGTCACCGGCCAGGTGGCGCCACTTGCGGGAGGAGAACGTCACGGCCTTGGTGGTGCGCCCCTCGACGGCGGGCACGAGGTAGCCGCTGCCGGTGCCGGGAGCGGGTCCGGCGAGCACGAGCGTGACGAGCGCGACGCTGGCGTACTCGAGCGCGGCGACCTCGGCAGCGGCGGAGGGCGCCACGCCGGCGAGCAGCCGGGCGGCAGGGGGACCCGGCACGGCGAGCACGACCGCGTCGGCCGTGAGCGACCCCGCCGCGGCGGCCGTGCTCACCGT
>CADCUB010000035.1 GCA_902805775.1 uncultured Frankineae bacterium
CCCCTCCCGTGTGACAGTCCCCCGGTGCCCGAGCCCGCCTTCCTCCCCGCCGCCGACCTGTCCGGCGCGTTCTACGGCGAGGTCGTGCGCCCGCTGCTGGAGGGCCACCCCCACGCGGCGGCGCTGCTGGGCTGGGGCTCCGACGTCCTCGGCCACGACACGCCCCGCTCCACCGACCACGGCTGGGGACCGCGGCTGCAGGTGTTCGTCGAGGGCACGGACCTGGCGGAGCACCTGCAGCGGAGCCTCACCACCGCGCTGCCGGACCGGTTCCGCGGCTGGCCCGTGCGCTACGGCTGGGACGACGTCCCGGTCGACCACCACGTGCAGGTGACGACGCTGCCCACCTGGTCGGTCGAGCAGCTCGGCACCGACGCCCTCCAAGGCATGTCCGACCTCGACTGGCTCGTCACGCCGCAGCAGCGCCTGCTCGGGGTGACCGCCGGCCGCGTCCACGCCGACGACCGCGGCGAGCTCGGCCGCCTGCGCCGCCAGGTCGCGTGGTACCCGGACCACCTCTGGCGCTGGCTGCTGGCCGCCCAGTGGCACCGCCTCGCCCAGGAGGAGGCGTTCGTCGCCCGCACCGCCGAGGTCGGTGACGAGACCGGCTCGGCGGTCACTGCGGCCCGCCTCGTCCGCGACCTGGTGCGCCTGGCGCTGCTGCTCGACCGGCGCTACGCGCCGTACGCGAAGTGGCTCGGCACCGCCTTCGCGCAGCTCGCGCACGGGGACGGGCTCCCCGGCCACCTCGACGCCGCCCTGCACGCACCGGACCGCACGTCGCGCGAGTCCGCCCTCGCGCGGGCGTTCACCGCCGTCGCCGAGCGGCACAACCGCGCGGGGCTGACCCCTCCGCTCGACCCGGGCACCCGCGACTACCACGGCCGGCCCGCCCGGGTGCTGATGGCCGACCGCTTCACGACGGCCCTGCTCGACACCGTCACCGACCCGGCGCTGCGCCGCCTGCCGGTCCTCGGCGCCGTCGACCAGGTGGTGGACAGCACCGACGTGCTGTCCTCGCCCGGGCTGTGCCGGCGGCTCGCGGCGCTGTACCCGGGCGTCAGCACGTAGCGTCCGCCCATGACGCTCGCGACCGAGACCGCCCCCGCCGTGGACACCTTCGACTCGCTCGACCCGGCGACCGGCCAGGTCCTGTCGAGCCATCCCGTGCACACCCCCGAGCAGGTGCGCGAGGCCGTCGCGCGCGCCCACGACGCCGCCGCGCAGTGGCGGGCGCAGGGCTGGGACGGCCGGCGGCGCCACCTGCGGGCGTGGAAGGGGGAGATCGCCCGGCGCCTGGTGGAGCTCGCCGACCTCGTCCACCGCGAGAACGGCAAGCCGCACGCCGACGCCGTCCTCGAGGTGACCCTCGCCGTCGACCACATCCAGTGGGCCGCCCGCTCCGCCCCGAAGGTCCTGGGCCGTCGCCGCGTGCGCTCCGGCCTGATGGCCGCCAACCAGAGCGCCTACCTGGAGTACCAGCCGCTCGGCGTCGTGGGCGTGATCGGCCCGTGGAACTACCCGGTGTTCACGCCGATGGGGTCGATCGCCTATGCCCTGGCGGCCGGCAACGCGGTCGTCTTCAAGCCCAGCGAGCACACCCCGGCCGTCGGGGAGTGGCTGGCGCAGGCGTGGCGCACCGCCGTACCCGAGCTCGCGGACGTCCTGCAGGTCGTGACCGGACTGGGCGCGACCGGCGCCGCGCTCACCCGCGCCGGTGTCGACAAGATCGCCTTCACCGGCTCCTCGGCCACCGGACGCAAGGTCATGGCGTCCTGCGCCGAGGACCTGGTCCCGGTGCTCATGGAGTGCGGCGGCAAGGACGCGATGATCGTCGACGACGACGCGGACGTCGCGGCCGCCGCCGACGCGGCGCTGTGGGGCGCGATGTCCAACGCCGGGCAGACCTGCATCGGCATCGAGCGCGTCTACGCGACCGACCGCGTCTACGACGCCTTCGTGCGGGAGCTGACGTCGCAGGCCGCGACGCTGCGCGCCGGCTCCGACCGGGACGCGTCGTACGGCCCGATGACCATGCCGGGGCAGGTCGACGTCGTGCGCCGGCACATCGCCGCCGCCCTCGGCTCCGGCGGCCGGGCGCTCACCGGCGGCGGCGTCGACGGGGCGTGGGTCGAGCCGACGGTGCTGGTCGACGTCCCGGAGGACAACGTCGCGGTGCGGGAGGAGACCTTCGGGCCGACGGTCACGGTCGCGCGGGTGCGCGACGCGGAGGAGGCCCTCTCGCGCGCCAACGCCACGTCGTACGGCCTGGCCGGCGCGGTCTTCACCCGGTCGAGGAAGCGCGGTCTCGAGCTCGCCGCGCGCATGCGCTCGGGCATGACCAGCGTCAACTCCGTGATCGCCTTCGCCTCGGTGCCCAGCCTGCCGTTCGGAGGCGTCGGCGAGTCGGGCTTCGGGCGCATCCACGGCGAGGACGGGCTCAAGGAGTTCACCCGCGCCAAGGCGATCACCGCGCAGCGCTTCGCGCTGCCCACGCCGCTGCTGAGCTTCCGGCGCCACCCGCAGGTCACCGAGCGGCTGGCCACGGTCGTCGGCCTGGTGCACGGCCGGCGCTGACCGCTCAGCCGCCGGTCGTGACCGGCAGGCGCTCCCACCCCCGCAGGACGCGCGTCGGCCGGCGTACGGCGCCCGGTGCCGGCGACAGGTCGGGGAAGCGCGCGAACAGCGACGCCAGCCCGACCTCGCCCTCCATGCGCGCCAGCGCCGCCCCCAGGCAGAAGTGGCGGCCGCCGGAGAACGACAGGTGCTCGCGCGCGTTGGCGCGGGTGACGTCGAAGACGTGGGGGTCGGCGAAGACCTCGGGATCGCGGTTCGCGGCCGCGAGCAGCGTCGTCACGTGCTCGCCGCCCGCGACCGGCCGGCCGGCCACGGTCGTGTCGCGGACGGCCATGCGGCCGGTGACCTGAACCGGCGACTCGAAGCGCAGGACCTCCTCGACCGCGTCGGCCCAGCGCTCCGGCTCCGCACGCAGCAGCGCGCGGGCGTCGGGTGCGGCCATCAGCAGGGCCGCGCCGTTGCCGAGCAGGTTCACCGTGGTCTCGAAGCCGGCGGCCAGCAGCAGGCCGGCCGTCGCGCGCAGCTCGACGTCGTCGAGGCGGCCACCGTCGTCCTCGGCGTGCACCAGCTGGCTGAGCAGGTCCTCCCCGGGCGCCGCGCGCAGGCGGGCGAGGTGCTGGTCGAGCCAGGCGTTGAAGCCGTGCAGCCCGCGCTGCACCTCGCCGTACTGCCGGTAGGTCAGCCCGAGGTCCAGGCTCGGGGCGACGGCGTTGCCCAGCGCCAGCACCCGGGCGTGCTCGTGGTCCGGCACGCCCAGGATGTGGCAGATGACCCGCACCGGCAGCAGGGTGGCGAAGCCCTCGACGAGGTCGACCGGCTCGTCGGGCCGCCGCCGGGCGAGCTCGTCGAGCAGCTCGTCGGCCACCTGCTGCACGTCCGGCCGCAGCTGCTCGACGGCTCGCGCCGTGAAGACCTTCGACACCAGCCGGCGGTAGCGGGTGTGGTCCGGCGGCTCCACGACCAGCATCGACGGGGGGTCGAGCGGGCCGAGCGCCCGCGCGTCGAGCGCCCAGCGCACGACCCGCCGGGTCACCGGCGGCAGGGCCTCCTGCGCTCCGCCGGAGGCCGCGAAGTCGGGGCTGCGCAGCACGTCCCTGGTCACCGCGTGCGAGGCGGTGACCCAGGTGAGCCGCCCGCGCACCAGGGGTCCGAGTGCGCGCACCTGCTCCTGCGTCGCGTAGGGGTCCTCGCGCACCGACGGGTCGAGGATGAGCCGCGCCTGCGGATCGCCGTCCCTGATCGCCCGGTTGAGCATGGTGCGGACCAGGCCGTGCTGCAGGCCCCAGCTCAGAGCGGTCTGCACGGACCGGCGTGGGGACCGCCTCGTCGTCGTCGTCACGGCACCTCCGGTCGGCGGACCGGGACCGTCTCCCGGTGTCGGTGCAGTGTCCGTCCTGGCGAACGCCGGTGACAGGTCGGTCCGGTGCCCGTACGTTCAGGCACAGGCGCTGCCCCGTCCCCGCCGCGCTCCGGCTCGCCGGCCGGCTCCGGCCAGCCAGCTCCCCGACCCTGCAGCGGAGGACGCATGGACGTCATCGACGTGACGGAACGGCTCATGGCGGAGTTCGAGGACCGGTTGGGGCTCCAGGTCATCACGGGAGTGGTGAACGCCTGCCGCCGTGACCTGCAGGGCACGCCCTCGGGCCCGATGCCGGAGCTGCTGGAGCGGCTGGCCCGCCAGCGCCTGCTCGACGTCGTCGGGGCGCTGCCCGTCCCCCAGCCCCGCCCGTCGCAGGAGCGCGCCGTCCGCTGACCTGCCCGCACCCCGTTCCGGTCAGAGCGTCTCGAGCTCGAGCCGGCCCCGTGCCTCCTGCTCCAGCCCGGTGAGCACGACGGCGACGAGCAGCACCGCCAGCACCCCCGCCACTGCGAGGGCGGGGACGTCGAGCGCGACGTCCGCCACAGCCACGACAGAGGCTGCGGCGGCCCACCACCAGCCGCTGCGCCCCGAGCGCGCCATCAGCACGTTCGTCACCCCGACGGTCACGAGGTAGAGGGCGACGCCGCCGGACAGCAGCGCCCGGATCCCGGCGCCGACCTCCTCGGTGCCCTCGAGCACGACGCCCTCCATGCCCACGCCGATCGCGGCCAGCGACAGGGTGAGCGGCAGCTGGCCGTAGACGTAGACGTCGTGGGCGAGGCTGCTGCCCTCGTCCCCTGCCTCGTCGAGCAGGCGCTTGGCACCGGCGCCGGCCAGGTCGAAGTAGCTCCACCACAGCGCCGCGGCGATCACGAAGCAGACCAGCCCGGCGAGCACCGAGCCGACCGCCCAGCCGGCGTCCGCGACACCGTGGGCGACCGCGGCGACCGACTCGCCCAGCACCAGGATGACGAACAGCGAGAAGCGCTCGGGCAGGTGCTCCAGGTGCAGCGGCACCTGGGTGCGCGAGGCGGTGACCGCGAGGGGCGCGGAGGCCTCGACGACCAGGGCGAGCCCCCACAGGACGTACCGCGCCGGACCCGGGACGGCCAGCGAGACCGTCCACAGCACCGCACCGGCCCCGGTGCTGAGCAGGTAGGTGCGCACGCCCTCGCGGGCCTGCTCGACGTGCCGGTACGCGCGGGCGTACTGCAGCAGCAGGATCAGCCGCAGCACCACGCAGCACAGCACGAAGGGCACGTCGTGCTTGCCGGTCGCCTCCGGGACGGAGGCGGCCAGGCCGACCACGGCCGCCATCCCGGCGAGCTTGTTCAGCCGGTAGAGCACGTCGTCGTGGTCGAAGCGGTTGGCGTAGAGCGTGGAGCCCATCCAGCTCCACCACACGACCGTGAACAGCCCCGCCGTGACCAGGGCGGTGTGCCAGCTGACGTCCTCGCGCAGGGTCGAGGCCAGCTCGGCGACCACCAGGACGAAGGCGAGGTCGAAGAACAGCTCCAGCCGGGAGGCGCTGCGGGACTGGTCGGTCTGCAGCGTGGGGGGGCGCAGCAGACCGCGGTCCTGCAGCACCCTGCCGAGCGGCGTACGCGGGAGAGGTGGCACGCCGTCGGGGTGCCCTCCCCGGCCGGGGCGCACGCGTTGCTCTCGACAGGCGCCGGGTAGAGGCGCGCGCATGGCCGACACCGCGATCTTCGACGTCGACGGCACGCTCGTCGACACCAACTACCACCACGCTCTGGCCTGGTACCGCGCCTTCCGGCGCTACGACATCACCCGGCCCCTGTGGCGCATCCACCGCGGCATCGGCATGGGCGGCGACACGTTCGTCCCGCAGATCGCCGGTGAGGACGTCGAGCGGGAGCACGGTGACGCCCTGCGCGACGCGTGGACCGAGGAGTTCGACGCCCTGATCGGCGAGGTGCAGCCCTTCGACGCCGCGGTGTCGCTGCTGCAGGAGGTCAAGGACCGGGGCTTCCGCCTGGTGCTCGCCAGCTCCGGAAAGACCAAGCACGTCGAGGCGTTCCTCGACCTGTTCGGCGGACGCGACCTCGCGGAGGCGTGGACCACGTCCGACGACGCCGAGCGCAGCAAGCCCGAGCCCGACATCGTGCAGACGGCGCTGGCCAAGGTGCAGGGGGCGAGCGGCGTGATGATCGGGGACTCGGTCTACGACTGCATCGCCGCCGGGAAGATGGGCATCCCGACGATCGCTGTCCGCACCGGGGGCTTCTCCACCGACGAGCTCGCCGAGGCGGGCGCGGCGCAGGTCTTCGAGTCCCTGGGCGAGCTGCAGGCCTCCCTCGACAGCACGGCGCTGAGCGCCCCCAGCAGGTAGCCGGCCCGGTCGCGGGTCTAGCCGGGCCGGTCGAGCAGCGCCTGCAGCGACTGCGCGCCGGCGGAGAGCCACTCGCGGGTCCGTCGGCTGCGCACCGCGGCGTCCGACGTCCAGTACGACGCGAAGCCCGGCCGGCCCTGCTCCGCCCCGCGCTCGACGATGCGGTAGGCCCAGTCGTGGTGCGCGGAAGCCGCCGCCACGACCCGGGCGCGGTCCTCGTCCTCGAGCCCGTAGGCGTCGACGAACGCCCGGAAGCGCTCGAGGGCGTCCGACCGCCGGGCGTCGGAGATGGTGTCGGGTGGGCGCAGCGGCGCCCAGAGACGGGCCGCCGCGGCGACGTCCCAGACGGCCGCCGCGGGCGCAGCCAGGTCGAAGTCGATCAGCGCCACGGCACGGCCGTCCCGGAAGACGACGTTGTCGAGGTTGGGGTCGTTGTGGGCGACCGACGGCCCCGTGAACTCCGGCGGGGGACGGACCGGCCACTCGTGCCGCGTGGCGTCGAAGTCCGCGACGGCGTCGGCGTAGCGGCGCAGCAGCCGGGCGACGCTGAGCAGGGCCGGGCGGTCGAGGGCCCAGGACGGGTAGGGCGGGGTCACCGCCTCGCCGGGGACGTACGACAGCACCTCCCGTCCCTGCCGGTCCAGGCCGAGGTGCCGGGGCGCCTCGAAGCCGACGGAGGCCAGGTGGTCCAGCAGGGCGGCCGTGGCCGGCATCGTCGGCCGCGACGGGCGCCGCACCGTGTCACCGACGCGGAAGACGGCGCCGCGGTTGGCCGTGCCGCCGTGCAGCGGCTCCTCGGCGGTGTGCGTCGCGTCGAGGTGCCGCCGGATCACGGGTCGTCCGGTGGCGGGGTCGGGCAGCACGGCCACCGCGTCACCCGCCCGGCTCCGCCACCGCCTCGAGGAAGGGACGGGTCAGCCGGCGGGGCGCCCGGCACAGCCACGCCTCGGTGAGGGCCTCGTCCAGGTCCTCGAACGACGCCCGCTCGACGTGCAGCAGCACCATCGGGTGGACGCCGTAGCCGGCGACGGTGAAGAACACGCCCGGTCGGGCCGCCACGAGGCCGTCGACCGCATCCGGCTCGGGCACGCGCAGTCCCAGCGCCGGCCCGGGCGGCGCGGCAGCGCCGAGCTGCGCGCGCTCGCCGCGCCGCAGGATGCGCTCCCAGGCGAACGGCTTGCCACCGACCCGCCAGGCGGTGGTGGTCCCGCTGTCGTCCTCGACCGCCTCCGGCAGGTCGAGGGCGATCCGGCGCACGTCGTCCCAGGTGGCCACGACCGGCGTCAGCGGTTGAAGTGCTCGGCGTCCGGCAGGACCAGGCCGGCCTCGACGAGCCGGAGCAGCAGGGACCGGAGCTCCCCAGGCGGCAGCGGATCCCGCCCGGCTACGGCCGGCGCCGGCACGTCGAGAGCCCGCGCCGCCTCCAGCGCGCGGTCGGTGACCGCCCCCTCGAGCGCCACGAGCCGGTGGGCCCGCAGCGCCACCGACGCCGACGAGCGGACCGCGGAGTGCTCGGCGGTCAAGCGGCGCAGGTCGGCCGAGATCTGCTCGAGCGGCGGGCCCACGGCCGCCCCGGCGCGGGCCGCCACGAGCTGCGAGTGCAGGACGCGGGCCCGCCGCACCCACGCGGGCAGCCAGAAGATCAAGCCGACCGACAGCGTCGGGGCGAGCATGATCGCCACGAGCTCCAGCGCGTTGCCCACTCGTCCCTCCAGCGCGGCCGCCGCGAGGGCGGGTCCGCGGGTCCATCCTCGGGAACCGCAGGCTCCAGCGCAACCGGCGGGGGCAGTGGGACGGGGTCGGGGGGACACGCCGGACCTCGACGGGCACGGACCGGGCGAGCTGTGCCCCGCGTAGTTCTACGGCTCCGCACGACGCAGTCCGGGCCTAGCGTCGGGCACCGGCGAGCACGGGGAGGCAGCGATGGCGGCTCGGACGTCTGTCCCGCCCGGGGTCCCGGCCCGCCCCGGACCGCGCGGTGGGCACGTGCTGCTGACCGTGCTCGCCTGCGCGCTGCAGGCCCTCGTCCTGTTCGCGACCTTCGTCATGGGGCTGGGATGGGGTGGCGTCACCTACGCCGCCGCGCTGGTCCAGGCCGGCCTCGGGTTCGTGCTGATCCTCCGTCTGGCGGCACGGGGGCGGGGGCTCGTCCTGCTGGTGCCCCTGGTCTCCGCCGGCCTCACCGTGGGCCTGGTGCTCACGGGTACGGCGCTGGGCCGAGCGGCAGCCTGCGGGGACGCGGAGCGGGCAGCGGTCGAGCAGCTCGCACCGCCGCCCGGGACGACGGTCGAGTTCGAGGGCGAGTACACCGAGGGCTGCGTCGCTCGTACGCGGACGAGCCTGTCCAGCCAGGTGATCCTGGAGCACTACGAGGGGGAGCTCACCCGCCTGGGCTGGCGGCCCACCCCGGACCGGCACGAGGCCACGGTCGGGACCGCCGCGGAGAAGGACGGCATCTCCCTGATCGTCGACATCAACACGGCCGGAGAGGGTGGCGCGGAGACCCTCGAGGTCGTCGTGGACGCCGGCAGCGGCACGCCGTGTGCGACCAACACGGTCGACGGCTTCCTGGAGCGCACCCCGACGACTGCGGTGGAGCCAGGGACCTGGGCGGTGCTCGTGAGCACGCAGGACGACCCCGCCTCCGTCGCGATCCGCGACAGCAGGTCGGCCGTCGTGTTCGAGCAGCAGGCACGGCGCCGGCCCGAGACCTCGGGCGGCGGGCCCCGCACGGACGACATGCCGGACGAGGTCGAGACGCTGCGGCTGGAGGAGGGGACCTACTCGGTCGAGTGCAGCCCGCGCGGCACGGCACCCACGAGGGTGCCGCTGCGCGTCACCTGGGACAGCGCCGCGGGGGCGCAGCAGGACAAGGACGTCGTGGTGCGCGTCTTCGAGACGCCCGAGCACTGGAGATGACGAGGCTGCCCCCCACCGGAGCAGGGGTGGGGGGCAGCTCGTCGTGGAGACGGCCGGACCGTCGGAGCGGCCCGGCCGGGTGACTAGCGCGTGGCGGCGGGCCTGGCCGGGTCACGTCCCGGCAGGCCCGGGTCGGCGGTCGCCGAGGCGGCGGCCTCCCGTGTCGGGGCGGTGCGCCGACTGGGGTAGCCGAGGGCCTCGCCGAACAGGGTGAGGTAGGCCATGCGGTAGACGTCGACGTTGTCGAAGCGGTCGAACAGGGTGGTGTCGAGCAGCTCGGCGTTCAGGCCCTGCGCGCGGGTCACGATGCCGCCGTTGAAGTCGGGTCCTCCCGTCCAGGCCAGCGCGAACGGGAGCTCCTGACCGAACTGGTCCGGTGCCGCGCGGAAGGGCGCGCTGCCGCGCCCGTACCGGCCGTCGAGCGGGTTCTGCGGCACGGCTCCGGCGGCCTCGGCGCCGGTCGGGTTCACCGGGATGCTGCCGACGGCGGCCGGGACCTGTTCGTCGACGTTGTAGCCGTACACCTGCGGCGCTCCGCCGGAGGAGTCGGCCGCCGTGAGGACGAGGGTGTTGCGGTGGTCGGCCTGGAACGCGCGGGCGGCGCGGATCACGCCGTTCGCGATGTCCACACCGAGCAGCGCGCCGATGCCGTTGTTGTTGTTGCCGAAGTTGTCGGTGCTCTCCACCTCCGACACCAGCCCGAACGGCTTGGCGGTGCGCTCGGCGTGCGCCTGCAGCACCTCCAGCCCGAACGCGTTCATGTCCGCAGCGGTCGGCGGGCGGTAGCCCGGGGTGCCGGGCTCCGATCCGAACAGCACCAGGTTGGTCTGCTTGGCCTCGGGGTCGACGCTCGCGTCGACGAGCCCCCGGGCGATGAGCGACTCCTCCGGCTCGTCGTTGAAGATGTCCTCGTCGGCGAACAGCCCGAGGACCTTCAGCCGCCCGGCGTCGACGCGACCGGTCTCGACCTGCCCCGACAGCCGCCGGAACTCGTTGCGGGTGCGGACGACCGTGTAGCCCTCCCGAGCCGCGACCTGCAGGAGGTTCAGTCCGTCGGTACGCGCGCCGCCGGTCGCGGGGAGCTCGCCGCCGGTGAGCGTCGCGCCGGCCGGCCGGTGCGCCACGCAGCTCAACGGCAGGCTGCGCCCGCGTCGCTCCGAGCGCCGGAACTGCTCGGTGGTGCAGTACGGCGTGCCGGCGGGCAGGAAGTTCTCCTCGCCGCCGCCCATCACCACGGCAGCGTCCTGGTCCCTGTCGCCGAACCCGGGTCGGCCCTGCACGATCTGCTGCACGATGCCGTTGGGGTCGTCGCGGCTGGCGACCTCGGCGAGGAAGGCTCCCGTGCCCGGCTCGGCGATGTCACCGTCGTTGATGATGCCGATGGGGTGCCCGGCGTTGCCGGCCTCGCGCAGCCAGCTGCCCGGATAGCCGGACAGGCCCTCGATGAAGCGCGGTGCCTCGGCGTCGCCGCCGGTGACGTCCTCGGCGCCGCTGTCGGTGCCGAAGGAGCCGGGCCCGTCCACCTTGTAGCCGAACGCGTGGGTGGTGGCTCCGCCGTTCGAGGTGCCGGTCAGCTGGTCGGCCATGTGGCCGCGGTAGACGGTGGCCTCCGGCAGCAGGTCCCACTGGGAGTTGGCGTCGGGGCCGTTCCAGTAGATGCGGCCGGCCTCCCAGTAGGCGGCGTCCGTGCCGTCCGGGTGGATGAAGATCATGTTGCCGGTGTCGTCCAGGGTCCGCTGCCCGGTCGCCGCGCGGTCCGCCCCGAGGACGAAGTCGTCGCCGGGGGCAGCGGCCGCTGCCGCCGGCAGGGCCAGGACGGCGGCCATGGTGGCCCCGAGCGCCGTCCGGCGCCTCGTCGGTCTGCGCATGCTCTCGTCTCCTCTGCAGCACGCTGCCGAGGCGGCCGATCCGCCCGGCTTGCGCGCCTGTGCACCGTCTCCCAGGCTGCGCGGACCGCGGGCGGCGAGCAGGTGAGGACCTGGTGAACGTCCGAGCCGGAGCAGCGCGGTCGGTCGAGTGCTCCTGTCGCGTGAGCGCCCCGTCGTCGGCGGGCGTGGCCGCCCAGCTGGCCAGCAGGGCGAGTCGCTCGTCGGTGCCGGTGCCGGTGCGCTCAGGCTCGCGCGAGCCGGCGCTCCAACGGCGTGCGGAAGCTCGGGACGACCACCGTGCCGCCCAGCCGCGACGTGAGGACCTCCGCGGCCTGCGCGATCGCCCGACGGGCCTCGTCACCCCGGTCGGCCAGGAGCTCGGTGACGACCGCGCCGTCCGGCCGCACCGCCCAGCCGCCGACGACCTCACCACCCCACCAGACGGTCGGGCCCACGTTGCCGTAGGCGTCGTAGAGCTCGCGCGGATCCTCCGGCAGGAACCAGTCGCGCTGCTTCCAGCCCATCGGTGTCGGGTCCAGAGCGGGCAGCAGGGCCGCTGTCGGCGCCGGCTCCTCGGCCGGGTCCTCGTCGTCGGCGAGCACCAGGCCACCGGCTCGCTCCTTGGTCTGGACGGCGGCGAGGGCCGCACGCGTCGTGCCCTTGGCCCAGCCGGTCCACCACGCCACGTCGGCCTCCGTGGCCGGGCCGAAGCGGCGCAGGTAGGCCTGGACCAGCCGCGCCCGGGCCGGCGCCGGGTCGAGCGGCTCGATGCCGTCCGGCCACCCTGCGGACGCCGGCTCCCAGAGGTGCTGGCGGGACGTCCACCCGCCCGACGGACGGCCGCGCACGAGCCGACCGTCCGCTCCGAGCACGGACAGGACCTGCGTCGTGATGCTGCGCCGTACGTCGTAGGCCTTGTCGGTCGTCGGCAGCAACGCCGTCCTGAGCCGTGGTTCGGCCTGGGCCAGGTCGGTGCCGGAAGCCGCGCCGAGGCGGTCGGCCGCCGCGAGGACACCGGCCTCGACGTCGGCCAGCCAGCCGTGGAGATCGTCGGGCAGCTCGGGGTCGGTCGGGAGCGTCGCGAGCTGGGTGAGCAGGCGCCGTCGCATCGTCGCGGCGACGTCGAGCGACGCCGCCGCGTGGACGACGGGCACCAGCTCGTCGGGGACCACGAACAGCGTGCGTCGCATCGCCATCATGCGGACCAGCCGGCGCTCGTCGTACAGCTCCCGCGCGACGTCGTCGACGGTCAGGCCGGAGCACCGGGCCAGCACCGACAGGAAGACCGTTGCCGGGTCGGTGGCGTGCAGGACGACCACCGTGCGGGCGGCCTCGGCGGCGGAGGAGGCCTGGAACTGACGGCGGACCACGCGGGCACGGCGTTCGGCGACCTCCTTCACGGGCGGAGCATGTCAGCCGCCGCGGCGAGACCCTCCGGAGCGCTGACCGACCCGCGTCGGCCGACGGCCCGGATCACCCGGAGGAGAGCCCGTCGTGCTGGATCGTCACGGTCTCGATCACTGCGCCGTCCGCACTGCTGAGGGACCAGCCCGACGGCCACCCGTTGCGGAACTGCCAGCGAGCGACTTCGGTGGACTGCGCATCGAGCTGCACGAGCGTCCCGTGGCGCCGCGCCTCGTCGCCCCTGCCCTCGAGGACCAGCGCGCGCCACTGCTCCAAGGTCGCGTTCCCGTCGGCGCGCCTGGCGAGGACCAACGGTCCCCACTTCGTGGTTCCGGGCACCTTGCGCACGACCGTCCTGCCGTCCGCGGTCACTTCCCTCGTCTCGACGACGTCGATCTGGTAGCCCAGGACGGCCAGGCGCTCGAAGACGGCCACGGTGACGCCGTCGAGCTGCAGCGCGAAGGTGTTCCCGTCCGGTTCAGGTGGCATGACGTCCCTCGTCCCTCCTCCGCGCGGAGTGTCCTCCCTCGGAGCGGCCGCGCGTGCTGGTTCGTCCTGACGCTTCTGCACCGAGCAGGATCGCAGGCCAGAGGGCTCGCCGGCGTGCGATCCGCACCAGCAGCGAGGGCGGGCGTCAGGCCCGCGGCGCGTACATGATCACGCCTACGCCCACCAGGCAGACGAGCGCACCAGCGAGGTCGTACCTGTCGGGGCGGAAGCCGTCGAGAGCCATCCCCCAGGCAAGGCTGCCGGCGACGAAGACGCCGCCGTAGGCGGCGAGGATGCGCCCGAAGTGGGCGTCGGGCTGCAGTGTCGCCACGAACCCGTAGGCGCCGAGGGCAACGACGCCGGCGCCGATCCAGAGCCACCCACGCTGCTCACGAACACCCTGCCAGATCAGCCACGCTCCGCCGATCTCGGCCACCGCCGCCAACAGGAAGAGCAGGACGGAGCGTGCGACGGACATGATCACCATCGTGGCACGGGCAACGCTCCGGCCGTACGCCAGGCCGGCCTCGGGTGCTGCGTGGAGGTGGAGGACGAACAGCAGCCGTGCGGGTCGAGCGCGTCTGCGGTCTCAGGACCGGCGGAGCAGGCCTCGACCGCCTCTGCGCAGCAGAGCTCCGTGAGCACCTTGCCGGCAAGGCTGCGGCTGCCGTTGGGCACGCAGGCTCACAGGACGACGGGTCTGGTCATGGCTGTGCCTCTGCGGTGTCGAGGTCGCGAGCAGTGCGGTCGCCGGTGTGGGTGAGGTCCTCCGCCAGGCGGCGGGTGCCCGGGTACAGCACGACGGCGGCCGCCAGGCCGAGGGCGCCGCCGAGCAGCTGCATGAGGACGAACAGCGGCGCGGATGACGGGGCGATGCCGGCGAAGGTGTCCGACAGGGTCCGGCCGATCGTGATGGCCGGGTTGGCGAACGAGGTGCTCGAGGTGAACCAGTAGGCAGCGGTGATGTAGCCGCCGACGGCGAAGGCGACGTGTGCGGCACGGCCCGACCGCACGACGCCGAAGATGACGACGACCAGCCCGAAGGTGGCCACCACCTCCCCCAGCCACAGGCCGCTGCTAGCGCGCTCCTTGGCCGAGATGTCGACGGCGTCGAGCTCGAACATCAAGTTGGCGACGATGACGCCGACACAGCACCCGAGCACTTGGGCCGCAGCGAACAGCGCGGCCTGCGCGGTCGTGATCGCGCCCAGGATGCGCTCAGCGAGGGTCACCACCGGGTTGAACGCCGCCGACACCGGACCCAGCGCCAGGATCAGGGCCACGAGCACGCCGCCGGTGATCAGGGCGTTCTCCAGCAGCTGCAGCCCGACGTCGTCGGGCGACAGCGTCTCTGCGGCGATGCCACTACCGACGACCGTGGCAGCCAGCAGCACGCTGCCGATGAACTCGGCCAAGGCTTTGCGACTGGAGTCGCTCACGCGCAGTCGGGTCTCGACGGAGCTCATGGGCAGGTCCTTCGGGGAGGATCGGAGTCACGAGCGATCTGCGCCATCGACGCATCGCTCCTGCGAGCGACCGCCACGACGCCCCGAAGGAACTCGGGAGGGGAGGGCCTGGGCACGGGACCGATCCTTCCAGCGAGGCCGCAGCCTCACCGGCAGGGAGTCGACTTCACCGAGGTCCCCCCTACCGCTCGACGCGGAACTCCTGCACGTCGGCGTCCTGGATGGCGTCGTTCTGGTCGTCCGACGGCCCGGAGCCTCGGAAGCGCGCGAGTGCCTGATCGTCAGTCCAACGCTCGTAGACGTTGATCCGACGCGGGTCGAGCAGGTCCGGCGAGAGCGCGAAGTCGAGGCAGCCGTCGGCCCTGCGGGCCTGCTCGACGACGGCGCGGCACCCCACGAGGTAGTCGTCACGACCCGCTGGATCTACGAACAGGGCACCGGCTACGAGGATCACGCGGCGAGGCTAACGCCGATCCCTTGCGGCGCGAGGGGCACGCGGCCTCGATGAGCAGGCGGCGCTCATCCGGGGGTGAGCGTTCGACGAGCGTGAGTGACGCGTGTAACCGCGTCGGTCGTGCTGGGAACAAGGGGGCGTGACATCCCCTCCGGTGCGCGACCGCCTGTGGCTCGACACGCTGTTCGCCGCGCACGCCGGTGCACTCACCGCCTACGCCACTCGTCGGGTGCCGCTGCACGATGTGGACGACGTCCTCGCTGAGGTGTTCGCGGCGGCCTGGCAGCACCGTGACCGCGTCCCGGACCCGGCGCTGCCGTGGCTGTACCGCACCGCATCTCACGTCGTCCTGCACACCTGGCGCAGCCGCGACCGGGCCCGCCGGCTCGCCGCGCGTCTGCACGCCGAGCCCGCCACCGAGGTCGACGACCACGCCGACCGCGTCGCTGGGAACCTCGACGACACCGCCGAGGTCCTCGCGGCCCTGGCCGCCCTGACCGACCGGGACGCGGAGGTCCTGCGCCTGTCGACGTGGGAGGAGCTCGACACCGACGAGCTGGCGTACGTGCTGGGCTG
>CADCUB010000036.1 GCA_902805775.1 uncultured Frankineae bacterium
CCGTTCCCGGTCGGGCCGACTGCTGCGTGGAACCTGGGCCGGCTCTCGGACCGCTGCCACCAGGCCAAGCACGCCGGGTGGCGGCTCGAGCGCCACGACGACGGCAGCGTCACCTGGCTCAGCCCGCTCGGCCGGACCTACCACCGGCCTTCGCCACACCGCCCCCCGCCCCGAGTGGATGTGTACGCCGACCCGCCACCCCTGCTGCCGCCGCCGGGAGCGTCACCGGTCGTCGACGCCGCGCCCCCACGGCCCGTCGGGGCGCCGGACGGCGACGCCGCCGCGCCACCGCCGCTGCCCGACGACCCGCCCTTCTGACCTGGGCTGACCGGCGTCGCCGGCCTGGGACGCCCGACCTGGGGCCACTCGACCTGGGACCACCGTGTGCCTGGCCGCTGAGTAGTGCAGTTGAGTGAGGCCCGCGCCGCGAGCGGTCCGCGCACCGTGGCCGCACGGCTGCCACGTCCCCGCCGTCACCGCGTCATTGCGTCACTGCGTCACTGCGTACCGCCAGCACCGGCGATCACCGCCGTCACCGCGTCACCGCGTCACCGCCGCTCACCGCAACTACCACGACTACCGCGACCTCCGTGCCGCGCCGGACGTTGCCCGACGCCACGCGGACCGGGCACCCGTACCTCCGCCGCCGACCCAATCCGGTGGACAGCCCGCTCCCCCGCCGCTCAGGCTGCGTCGATGCACCTGCCGCAGGACGTGCTCGACCACTACGCGCTCGGGCGCGAGCAGGACCGCCTGTCCCGCGGTCATGGCCGGCTCGAGGCACTGCGCACGACCGAGCTGCTGCACCGCTGGCTGCCCCCGCCGCCTGCCACGGTGCTCGACGTCGGCGGCGCAGCCGGCCGCTACGCCCTCCCGCTGGCCGAGCGCGGGTACGACGTCCACCTGCTCGACCCGGTCCCGCTGCACCTCGAGCAGGCGCGGGTGGCCAGCGCCGCCGCGGCCCGACCCCTCGCCACGGTGCTGGAGGGCGACGCCCGGGCACTGCCCTTCGAGGAGGCGAGCGCGGACGCCGTCCTGCTGCTCGGGCCGCTGTACCACCTGGTCGAGCGGTCGGACCGGCTGACGGCCCTGCGCGAGGCACGTCGGGTCCTGCGGCCGGGAGGGGTGGTGGTCGCCGCCGCCATCAGCCGCTTCGCCTCCACCGCCGACGGGATCTGCGCCGGCTTCCTCCGCGACCCGCGCTTCGCCGAGATGGTCGAGCGCGACGTCCGCACGGGTGTGCACGACAACCGCTGGCAGGAGCCCGGGTGGTTCGCCACCGCCTGGTTCTCCCTGCCCCACGAGCTCGCCGAGGAGGTCGCCGAGGCGGGCCTGGTGCCCGACGGACCGGTGGCGGTCGAAGGGCTGGGCGGCACCGCGACCGGCCTCGACGCGCTGCTCGACGACCCCGGCACCTGCGAGCGGGTGCTGGCGGCGGTGCGCCGCGTGGAGAGGGAGCCGTCGCTGCTCGGTGCGAGCCCTCACCTGCTGGTCGCCGGGCGGGTGCCGCCGACCGCCTGACCCCGTCTCGACCGCGACGTCAGCGCCGGGGAACGGCCCTGGTCGACGAGCCGCGACCGTCCCTGACCGGCCGGCAGCGACGTCACCGCACGGACCAGCCGACCCTCACCGCGGCGGGACCGCCAGCGCGACGGTCAGCTCGAGCACCGTCGCGGGGTCGGTGAGCCGCTCGCCGTACAGCTCGCGCAGCTGGCTCATGCGGTAGCGCACGGTCTGCGGGTGCACGACGAGGTCGGCGGCGACCTCCTCGCGCCGCCCCTGGTGCAGCAGCCACGAGCGCAGGGTCTCGGCCAGGCGCTCGGCAGTGCCGGCCTTCACGCCCGCGAGCGGTGCCAGGGCGCGGGCGCGCAGGTCGGCCAGCGCCTCGGGGTCGGCCGCGAGCACGAGGTCGGCCAGGCGCTCGTCGGTGTCGACGAGCGCGTCGTCGGGGGCCAGGTCGGCCGCCCTGACCGCCCGGCGGTACGACGACGCGACGGCGGTCCACGGGCGGGTGGGGCCGACCACCGCCGGACGTCCGTGCAGGACCCGCAGCAGCTGCGCGCGGCCGAGCCCGTCGGCGTCCGGCACGAGCACGGCCGACCGCGACTCCCCGCCCTCCAGACCGACGAGGTCACCGGTGACGACGAGGGTGCGGGGGTCGAGCAGGGCGACCACGCTGCGGACGCGCACGGTCGGCACCAGGACCGCGGTCAGCGTCGTCGGCGGGGGCCAGTCGGCGCGCTCGGCGCTGGCGGCCAGCACGTCCGCCGACGCCGCCGACAGCAGCTCCTGGCACAGCCGCTCGCGGTAGCGCTGGCGGACCCGTCCCGTCGTCGCGAGCTCGTCGGTGTGCCCCGCGACGCTGGCGGCCGACAGCTGGTCGATGTAGGCGAACACGAGCTCGGCGAAGCGCGCCACGGTGGCGGCCGGCAGGCCGAGCGCGACGACCGCGCCGGACAGCTCCCGCCAGGAGACGCGGGCACCCACCCGGTAGGCCCCCAGCAGCGCGTCCATCGCCCGGCCGCTGCGGGCCTCTCCACGGCCGAGGCCGTACGCCCCCTCGATCGCCGGCTGCAGCGGGGTGCTGGGGTCGGCGTCCTGCGCCTGCTCGGCCAGGCGCAGGAAGGCGCCGAGCGCCATCTGCACCGCCAGCTCGATGTTGGCGCGCATCTCGCCGGTGAGGGCGCCCGCGTAGCCTGGCACCTCGGCGGTGATCGCCTCGACGGTGCGCTCGGCGACGCGCGGCAGGTGGGCGCCGAGCGTCGCGACGACCTCCGGGTCGAGCGCCAGGCCCGTGGTCCGGCCGGCCGGAGCACTGTCCGTCACCGGTTGTCCTCCCCGAACAAGTGGTGTCCGTTTCCTCACCCCGTACGGCTACGAGACTAGCCCTCGGGATGGGCATGCTGGAGACATGACCGCACCCGCCACTGCTCGCCCCGTCCTCGGGCGGCTGCGCGAGCGCGTCACCGTGCTGGCCGAGATGGCCGTGACGCCCCTGGTCCCGGCCGACTACCTCGACCTCATCGACCCGCTGCGCTCCGGCAACGGCCTGCGCGGCCGCATCGTCGAGGTCCGGCCCGAGACGCGCGACGCGGTCACCCTCGTCATCCGCCCCGGCCGGGGCTGGCGCCCGCACGTCCCCGGCCAGTACGTCCGCATCGGCGTCGACGTCGACGGCGTACGGCAGTGGCGCACCTACTCGTTGACCTCCCGGGTCGCGCAGCCCGACCGGACCATCGCGATCACCGTCAAGGCGGTCCCCGGCGGCGTCGTGAGCAACCACCTCGTGCGCAGGGCCGCTCCCGGGCTCGTCGTGCAGCTCGACCAGGCGACCGGCGAGTTCGTGCTGCCGGCCACCCGCCCGTCGAAGGTCCTGTTCGTCACCGCCGGCAGCGGCATCACGCCCGTCATGGGCATGCTGCGCAACGCCGTGCACGAGCTGGACGACGTCGTCGTCGTGCACACCGCGCCCGTCCCGGCCGAGGTCGTCTTCGGGGGCGAGCTGCGCGCGCTGGCCGCCGAGGGCCGCATCCGGCTGGTCGAGCGGCACAGCCGGCTCGAGGGCCGGCTGGACACGGACGGCCTCACCGCGCTCGTCCCCGACCTGGCCGAGCGCGAGACGTGGGCCTGCGGACCGAGCGAGCTGCTCGACAGCCTGGAGGCCCACTGGGCCGGGCTCGGCCTCGCCGACCGACTGCACGTCGAGCGCTTCCGGCCTGCTGCACTGGTGACCGGCGAGGGCGGCACGGCGACCTTCAGCCGTACCGGCGTGGTCGTCGAGTCCGACGGCGCCACCCCCCTGCTCGAGTCCGGCGAGGCCGCGGGCGTGCTGATGCCGTCCGGCTGCCGCATGGGCATCTGCTTCGGCTGCGTCGTCCCGCTGCGCTCCGGCGCGGTGCGCGACCTGCGCGACGGCGCCGTCACCACCGCCCAGGAGGGCGACGGCGTCCTCGTGCAGACCTGCGTCTCCGCTGCCGCCGGCGCCTGTGACATCGAGCTGTAGCCCTCCCCCACCGACCACTGCCCTTGACCCTGCTCCCCGAGGAGAACGCATGACCGCTCTGCAGAAGAAGGACCACAACCCGATCGCGCACCTGTCCGCCGAGGACATCGAGCAGCTCGGCCGTGAGCTCGACGCGATCCGCGAGCAGGTCATCGCCAGCCGCGGCGAGCGCGACGCCGCGTACATCCGCAAGATCATCGACGTGCAGCGCAAGCTGGAGCTCTCCAGCCGCGCGATCCTGCTGTTCTCGCTGTTCCCGCCGGCCTGGCTGATCGGCACGGCCGGCCTGTCGATCTCCAAGATCCTGGAGAACATGGAGATCGGCCACAACGTCATGCACGGTCAGTGGGACTGGATGCGCGACCCGAAGATCCACTCCACCCAGTGGGAGTGGGACAACGCCTCCCCGTCGGACATGTGGAAGCACAGCCACAACCAGATCCACCACACGTTCACCAACGTGCTCGGGCGCGACAACGACCTCGGCTACGGGATCATGCGCGTCGACGAGGACCAGCGCTGGACGCCGTTCTACCTCGGCCAGCCGCTGTGGAACTTCCTCAACGCCTGCTTCTTCGAGTACGGCATCGCGGCCTACGACCTCGAGATCGGCAAGTACCTCAAGGGTCGCAAGGACAAGCCCACCTTCAAGCGCCAGGCGAAGCAGGTCCTCGCCAAGATCAAGAAGCAGGCCACCCGTGACTACGTCCTGCACCCGCTGCTGTCCGGCCCGTCGTTCCTGAACACGCTCGCCGCCAACGCCACAGCCAACCTCGTCCGCAACCTCTGGACCCACTCCGTGATCATGTGCGGTCACTTCCCCGAGGGCGTCGAGACGTTCGAGAAGACCTCGATCGAGGGCGAGACCCGCGGTGAGTGGTACCTCCGGCAGATGCTCGGCGCGGCCAACATCACCGGCAGCGACGCGATGCACCTGATGACCGGGAACCTGTCGTTCCAGATCGAGCACCACCTCTACCCCGACCTGCCGAGCAACCGCTACAAGGAGCTCTCGCCGAAGATCCAGGAGCTGTTCGAGCGGTACGGGCTGACCTACGTGACCGGCCCGCTGCCCCAGCAGCTGGCGTCGGCGTGGAAGACGGTCATCCGGCTGTCGCTGCCGAACGACTTCATGGCCAAGGCGCAGGACGCGGTCGTCACGACGATCGTCCCGGGCGCAGCCGAGCCGGAGCGCGTCGCCGCCTAGCCGCCACCTGGGGCCACCCCCTGTGGTCGGCGG
>CADCUB010000037.1:0-14661 GCA_902805775.1 uncultured Frankineae bacterium
CTACGAGCTCTTTACGCCCAATAATTCCGGACAACGCTTGCACCCTACGTATTACCGCGGCTGCTGGCACGTAGTTGGCCGGTGCTTCTTCTGCAGGTACCGTCACTTCCGCTTCGTCCCTGCTGAAAGAGGTTTACAACCCGAAGGCCTTCATCCCTCACGCGGCGTCGCTGCGTCAGGCTTCCGCCCATTGCGCAATATTCCCCACTGCTGCCTCCCGTAGGAGTCTGGGCCGTGTCTCAGTCCCAGTGTGGCCGGTCGCCCTCTCAGGCCGGCTACCCGTCGTCGCCTTGGTAGGCCATCACCCCACCAACAAGCTGATAGGCCGCGGGCCCATCCTCAGCCGAAAAACTTTCCACAGCACCCCATGCAGGACACTGTCATATCCGGTATTAGCCCCGGTTTCCCGGAGTTGTCCCAGAGCTGAGGGCAGGTTGCCCACGTGTTACTCACCCGTTCGCCGCTCCATATGCCCCGAAGAGCACTGTCGCTCGACTTGCATGTGTTAAGCACGCCGCCAGCGTTCGTCCTGAGCCAGGATCAAACTCTCCAACAATGCGAAGAGCGCCACCCCCCTGACGGGGGCAACGAACAAACAATCCTCAGCGACAGACAAAAACCAACAAAACTGTCCATCCACCAAGCACCCGACCTCCACCCCCAGCACACCCCGAACGGAGCACACCAGAAACACAAGCCAGGCATCGGCACTGACTATCGGCACGCTGTTGAGTTCTCAAGGAACAGACGCTCACCACCCACGACCCTCCGGCCGCACGCGGGGCAACTCTCCAAGGCTAACCACCTGCGCTGCGCCGGTCAACCACCCCGGCGGGGAAAGCGCATCTCGACCCGGATCACGGCGCAGAGCCCGTCCGCACGGTCGTGTGGTCCCTCCGGTCCGTCCGCCAGCTCGATCCTGGTGTCCGGTGCTCCGGGGGCGAGAGAGAACAGTACGAGCCCGACGAGCCGGCGTCAAACGACCCGGGGCGGTGCGGTGGTCCGCCAGTCCGAGCCCGCTCGCGCGCTGGCGGGGCGGGCGCGGTGGATCGGCACCGCGCCGTCCGACGGCCCCGCGCGGCCGTCGACGGGCCGGCGGACGCGACCGGCCACGAACGGGACCCACGGCGGACGGAGCGGCCACGACCGGGACGCACCAGCGGCCCGGACCGGCCACGACCGGGACGCACCAGCGGCCCGGACCCGCCCGCTGCCCACCCCGAGACGGGTCAGTCGAACTGCGGCCCCTCCGTCCGGGTCCGCTTGAGCTCGTAGAAGTGCGGGAACCCGGCGAGCAGCCGGGCGCCGTCCCAGACCTGGCCGGCCTGCTCCCCGCGCGGGATGCGCGACATGACCGGCCCGAAGAACGCGACGCCGTCGACGTGGATGACCGGGGTGCCGACGTCCATGCCCACCGGGTCCATGCCGGCGTGGTGGCTCTCGCGCAGCGCGTCGTCGAGCGAGGCGTCGCCCGCCGCGGCCGCGAGCTCGGTCGGCAGCCCGGCGGCGGACAGGGCGCCCTCGTGCAGGCCCGGGTCGTCGAGCTCGACCTTGTCGTGGTGGATGCGCTCGCCGTACGCCGTGTAGAGCGACAGCAGGTCGTGACCGGCCTGTCCGGCGGCGATGCACACGCGCACCGGCCCCCAGGCCTTCTTCATCATCTCGAGGTACTGCTCGGGCATGTCCCGGCCGTCGTTGAGCACGGCCAGGCTCATCACGTGCCAGGTCAGCTGCACCGGGCGCACCTGCTGCACCTCGAGCATCCAGCGGGAGGTGATCCACGCCCAGGGGCAGAGGGGGTCGAACCAGAAGTCGACCGTCGTCGTGTCGTCCGCAGCCATGTCTCGAGGCTCGCACAGCTCGCGGAGGACCGGTCCGGCGCATGGGAGACTGTCCGCCCCGACGACGAAGGACCCCCGCTCCGTGAGCCAGAACAACCTGCACCGCGACGAAGCCGCTGCACGCGCCCACCTGCTGAGCGTGTCGTCGTACGACGTCGAGCTCGACCTCACCGACGGCCGGGGCGGGCCCGGCGAGGGGACGTTCCGCAGCACGACCGTGGTCCGCTTCTCGTGCACCGAGCCCGGCGCCGGGACCCACCTGGACCTCACCGCGTCGGCCCTGCACGAGCTGGTGCTGAACGGCGAGGCGCTCGACGCCGCCGCGGCCTTCGACGGCAACCGGGTCGCGCTGTCCGGCCTGGCCGCGGACAACGAGCTGCGGGTGGTGGCCGACGGCGTCTACATGCGCAGCGGGGAGGGCCTGCACCGCTTCGTCGACCCGGTCGACGGCTCGGTCTACCTCTACACGCAGTTCGAGACCTTCGACGCCCACCGGATGTACGCCTGCTTCGACCAGCCCGACCTCAAGGCGACGTTCCGCCTGCGCGTGCACGCGCCGCGGGACTGGGTGGTGGTGAGCAACGGCGTTGCGGAGGAGCGTCCCGCGCAGGGCCCCGACGGCAAGGCGCTGGCGGGCACGTGGGTCTTCGCCGAGACGCCGCGCATGTCGACCTACATCACCGCGCTGGTCGCCGGGCCGTACGCGTCCGTGCACGACGAGCACGACGGCATCCCGCTGGGCATCTACTGCCGGCGCTCGCTCCAGCAGCACCTGGACCCGGACGACCTGTTCACGGTCACCAAGCAGGGGTTCGACTACTACCACCGGGTCTTCGGCTACCGCTACCCGTTCGGCAAGTACGACCAGCTGTTCGTCCCGGAGTTCAACGCCGGCGCCATGGAGAACGCCGGCGCCGTCACCTTCCTCGAGGACTACGTCTTCCGGTCCAAGGTGACCGACGCGGCGTACGAGCGGCGCGCCGAGACGGTGCTGCACGAGATGGCCCACATGTGGTTCGGCGACCTGGTCACCATGCGCTGGTGGGACGACCTGTGGCTCAACGAGAGCTTCGCGACGTACATGTCGGTGCTCTGCCAGGTCGAGGCGACCCGCTACACGCGCGGCTGGACGACCTTCGCCAGCTCGGAGAAGACCTGGGCCTACCGCCAGGACCAGCTGCCGTCGACCCACCCGATCGCCGCCGACATCGCCGACATCGAGGCCGTCAAGGTCAACTTCGACGGGATCACCTACGCCAAGGGCGCCTCGGTCCTCAAGCAGCTCGTCGCCTGGGTGGGCCAGGACGCCTTCCTGTCGGCGCTGCAGAGCTACTTCACCGCGCACGAGTACGGCAACACGGTCCTGGCCGACCTGCTGACGGCGCTGGAGCGGGCCAGCGGACGCGACCTGTCGGACTGGTCCGCCGAGTGGCTCGAGACGGCCGGCGTCAACACCCTGCGGCCGGTCTTCGGGACCGACGGCGACGGGGTGATCACCTCCTTCACCGTGGTGCAGGAGGCTCCGGAGCAGTGGCCGACGCTGCGCTCCCACCGGGTGGCGATCGGGTTCTACGAGCTCGTCGACGGGCGGCTGCGCCGCACCGCGCGCGAGGAGCTCGACGTCGTGGGGGCCAAGACCGACGTGCCGGCGCTGGTCGGCACGCGCCAGCCCGACCTCGTGCTCGTCAACGACGACGACCTCACCTACGCCAAGATCCGCCTCGACGAGCGATCGCTGGCCACGCTCGTGGCGCACGTCGGGGCGTTCGAGGAGTCGCTGCCCCGCACGCTGTGCTGGACGGCCGCCTGGGACATGACCCGCGACGCCGAGATGCCGGCCCGCGACTACGTCGCCACGGTGCTGGCCGGCATCGGCGGCGAGAGCGACATCGGGGTCGTGCAGGCGCTGCTGCGCCAGGTGCAGGCCGCGCTCACGCAGTTCGCCTCTCCCGAGTGGGCGCCCGTCGGACGCGCGCAGCTGGCCGAGGCGGCGGTCCAGGCGGTGCACGCCGCCGAGCCCGGCAGCGACCTGCAGCTCGCGTGGGTCCGCGCGCTGGGCTCGGTGGCCAGCTCCGACGAGCAGGTGGCCCTGCTGCGCGGGCTGCTCGACGGCTCGGTGGAGATCCCCGGGCTCGCCGTCGACACCGACCTGCGCTGGCACCTGCTGCTGCGGCTGGTCGCCCTCGGCATCGTGGGCGACGGCGCGATCGACGCCGAGCTCGGGCGCGACCGCACCTCCGCCGGTGAGCGGCACGCCGCCACGGCGCGGGCGCTGCGCCCCACGGCGCAGGCCAAGGCGGAGGCCTGGCGGCTGGCCGTCGAGGACGAGTCGGTGCCCAACGCCGTGCACGCGGCCGTCGTCGCCGGCTTCGCCCACCCCGAGCAGCTCCACCTGCTGCAGGACTGGGTCGAGCCCTACTTCGACGTCGTCGGCAGGGTGTGGGAGACGCGTACGGCCGAGTTCGCGCAGAACGTCGCCATCGGGTTGTACCCCTCGCTGCTGGTGACCTCGGAGGTCGTCGAGCGCACCGACGCCTACCTGGCCTCCCGCGAGGTGACGCCGGCGTTGGCCCGCCTGCTGCTCGAGGGCCGCGACGGCATCGCCCGGGCACTGCGCGCGCGGGAACGGGACGCGGCCGCCGGCTGAGGCCGGCGGCCCACTCGGGCAGGGCGCGTGGACGGCCGGGCGGCGGACGGCTCCGGTAGGTGGACGGCCGGGCGAGCGGACGCCTCGCGAGCGTGACGCCCGTGCCCGGTGGGCGGCCGCGTCGAGCGGGCCGCCGCGCCTAGTGGACGGCCTTGGCCGCCGGGTCGGAGTGCGAGCCGTGCAGGGTGTCGGCGCGGCGAGCCATCACGCTGCGGCGGTCGTCGGCGACCGACAGGGACTTGCGGCGGCCCGCCGCGTCGGCCACCTGGCGGATCGCGTCGACGATGCCGCCGGGCAGGTCGCCCCCGCGGAACGCGCTGGTCATCGCCAGGACGGCCAGGGCGCTGACGCGGTCGGGCACGCGGCGGCGGACCGCGGGACCGGTGACGACCTCGACCTTGCGCTGGCCCGGAGCGATCACGAACAGCACCGCGCTGGCGCTGCGCTCACCGAGAGCGGCGTGCAGCCTCTCGCAGGCGGCACGGAAGTGCGAGAGGTCCTCGAGCTCCAGGTCCCCGACCAGCACGGAGATGTCCAGGCCGTTCTCGGTGCGGGCGGACTCGACGGCCTGCTCGATCCGCTCCTGCTGCCGTGCGGTGAGGCCCTCACCAGCTGCCACTTGCGCCACCCCTCACCACGTCGCCGGTCTGCGCGGACTCGACCGCGGCCGCGGGGTCGGCCGGGCCTCCGAACCACAGCGGTGCGGCGTTCCAGCCGCGGGTCGGGCGGTAGCGGCTGCTGCGGATCATGCCCGGCAGCCACACGAGTCCGGCGATCAGCAGCAGGATCACCAGCGGCGCGACGCCGTACAGCAGCACGGTCTGGATCGTCGTCAGACCCTCGCCGGTCGGCGCCACGCCGTCCTCGAAGCCCAGGTGGTTGGTGCGGGCACGGTCGCCGCCGCCGCAGGCCGTGAGGGCGACGGCGGTCGTGGCGAGCACCAGGGCACTGCGGCAGCGGCCCGCCCGCGTGCCCGGTCGCAGCTCTGCTGACGTGTCGTTCACGGCGCGCACGTTATCGGACCCCTGTCGTCGATCGAGGGACGCCCTGCGCCAGCAGCTCGGTGAGCCGTCGGACGCCGGGATGGGCGAGCAGCTCCTCGAGGCCGAGGGGGCGGCCGGTGCCGTCGGCGACCGGCAGCCGCCAGTTCGGGTACTCGTCGACGGTGCCCGGCAGGTTGGGCTGACGCAGGTCGCCGACGGCGTCCCCGAAGGCCGCCAGGACGAGCCGGCTGGGCGAGGCGACGAGTGCCGCGTGCATGGCGAGGACGACGTCGCCGTCGCACGCCTCCACCAGCCCGGCGTCCTCCAGCATCGTCATGAGTGCGGCGCGCTGCGCCCGTACGGTGGCCCGCTCCTGCTCGACCGGGACCCCCAGCTGACCGAGCTCGTCACGCACCCGCACCTGCTCCTCGGCGAGGAAGCCGGCTGCCGTCGGCAGGTCGTGGGTGGTGACGGTCGCCAGCGTGCCGGCGCGCCAGGACTCGGGCGGCAGGAACACCCCGTCGTCGTCGACCTCGAACCACAGCACCGAGCTGCCGAGCACGCCGGTCTCGTCGAGCGCCTCGCGGACCCGGTCCTCGACCGTGCCGAGGTCCTCCCCGACGACGACCGCCCCGGCCCGCGACGCCTCCAGGGCGAGGACGGCCAGCAGGGCATCGGCGTCGTAGGAGACGTAGGTGCCGTCGGCGGCGGTGGCGCCCGGAGGCACCCACCACAGCCGGAACAGCCCCATGACGTGGTCGATGCGCAGCCCACCGGCCGAGCGCAGGACACCGCGCACCAGCTCGCGGAACGGTGCGTAGCCGGCGTCGGCGAGGCGGTCCGGCCGCCACGGCGGCAGACCCCAGTCCTGCCCCTGCTGGTTGAACGAGTCCGGCGGCGCCCCGACGGTCGTGCGGAGCGCGAGCGCGTCCTGCAGGGCCCAGGCGTCGGCGCCGCCCGCGTCGACGCCGACCGCGAGGTCGTGGACGACACCGACGGCCAGGTCGGCGCCGATGCCGTCGAGCTGCTCGTCGACCAGCAGCTGCACCCAGCACCAGAACGCCACGCGGTCGGCGAGGTCCTCACCGGCCTGCGCCACGGCGGGCGAACCGGGGTGCCGCAGCGGCTCCGGCCAGGACTGCCACGGCACGCCGTGCTGCTCGGCCAGCGCGCAGAACAGCGCGAACTGCTCGAGCGCCGCGCCCTGCGCCTCCCGCCAGGCGGCGAGGTCCTGCTCGCGGTGCAGCGGCCAGAGCAGCTCCAGCGCGGCGAGCTTGGCGGACCAGGGCTCGTCGCGCAGGATGCGCTCCGGATCGGCGGTCGGCCGCAGGGCCGCGACGGCCTCCCGCACGTCGTCGGGCGCTGCTGCGTGCTCCGGCACGTCCTCGACGTGCAGGTAGAGCGCGGACCGGAAGCGGCGGCTCGACGGGGAGTACGGCGAGGGGTTGATCGGCGTCACGGGGGTCTCGGCGTGCAGGGGGTTGAGCAGCACGACCCCCGCACCGTCGCGGGCGGCCGCCGCCACGACGGTGCGCAGGTCGGCGTAGTCGCCGATCGCCCACGACGCGCTGCTGCGCAGGCTGTACAGCTGCAGCATCCAGCCCCAGGCGCGGTCCGCGGGCAGCGGCAGGCGGGAAGGCGCCGAGACGACGACCGCGCTGTCGGTGCGCCCGCCGCTGGTGGCCCGCAGCTCGTGCCAGCCGAGCGGGACGTCCTCGAGCGGGACGGCGCGTCGCGCGAGCCCGCCGGTGCGGGCGAGCACCGGACCGGCCAGGCTGAGCGGGCGCGACGTGCCGTCCTCGAGCCGCAGCTCGAGACTCGCCTCCCCGTCGTGCACGACCACCTCGGCGGTCCCTCGACCGCCCCGCACCACGACCGTCGGCGGCACCCGCCGCCGCCAGGACGCCTGCTCGACCTCGGCCAGCGCGCGGTCGACCGCGTCCTCGTCCGACGCGTCCACGCCCAGCGCGGCGAGCGCAGCCACCACGGCCGCCTCGGCGACCGGGGTCTCGGCGCCCGACCAGTCCTCGTAGGACGTGGCCACCCCGTGGGCGGCGGCGAGCTGAGCGAGGGTCACCGGGCGCTAGTGCCCCTGGCCCGCGATCTCACGCGTCCTCCCGCCGCCCACGTGCACGCGGTGGCACACGGGCCCGACCGCGCCTCGGGGCTCGTGCACGGTCCTCGCTCCCCCGTCGCCGCTACGACCGGCCGGTGACGGCTGCCGCGCGGACCCGGGCTCACCACAGCGCCGGCGTGCGGTCGCGCCACGGCCGCGCCTGCTCGAGCTGCGCACTGAGCCGGAGCAGGGTCAGCTCGTCGGCCGGACGTCCGACCAGCTGCACCCCGACCGGCAGGCCCTGGGGCGTCGTGTGCAGCGGGAGGCTGACCGCCGGCTGGCCGCTGGTGTTGTAGACCGCCGTGAAGGGCGTCCAGCCGACCATCCGGTCGAACTCCGCGCGCGGGTCGCCGGCGTCGCGGAACCACCCGACCGGCGCCGGCAGGCCGGCCAGGGTCGGCGTCAGCACGGCGTCGTACGGCAGCGTCGCCGCCACCGCCGCCCGCGTGGCCTGCTGCAGCGCCGTCATCGCGGCCGTGAACTGCGGCGCCGTGGTCGCCCGGCCCCGCTCGCGCAGCCAGCGGGTGAGGGGGCGCAGCTCGCCCTCGCGCGACGGGTCGACGGGCAGCCCCGCGGAGCTGACCGACCAGACCGTCTCGAAGGACGGCAGCAGCTCCGGGCCGAAGGGCGAGGCGATGTCCTCGACGTGGTGGCCGAGCTCCTCGAGCAGGGCCGAGACGCTGTCGTACGCCTCGCGGACGTGCGGGTGCAGGCCCGCCGACAGTCCGTTGTCGCAGTAGCGGCCGATCCGCAGCCGTCCTGGGGGCTCGTCGCACGCCGACAGGAACGTCTGCCCCGGCGGGCAGGCCCAGTGGGGGTCCCCGGGCATCGGGCCGGCCATGGCGTCGAGCATGGCGGCGGCGTCGCGGACGGTGCGGGCCAGCGGTCCGTTGGTCGCCAGGCCCGTGACGTCGCCGGTGACCGGACCGCTGCTGATCCGCCCGCGCGCCGGCTTGATGCCGACCAGGCCGCAGGCGCTCGCCGGGATGCGGACCGATCCGCCGCCGTCGCTGCCCTGCGCGACGGGCAGCAGCCCGGCCGCGACGGCGGCGGCCGCGCCGCCGCTCGAGCCACCCGCCGACCGGCCGAGGTCCCACGGGGTGCGTGCCGGCGGGCGGCCCTCGGGCTCGGTGTAGCAGGGCAGTCCGAACTCCGGGGTGCTGGTCTTGCCCAGGCTGACGGTCCCGGCGTCGCGCAGCTTGACGACGACGGAGTCGCTGACCTGCGGGACGAACCCGGCGTAGACCGGGGAGCCGAAGGTGGTGGGGACGCCGCTCACGAGGTTGAGGTCCTTGATCGCGGTCGGCACGCCGTGCAGCGGCGGCGTCGCCTCGCCGTCGCGGACGGCGGCGTCCGCCTGGTCCGCCTGGGCGCGGGCGGTGTCGAGGGTGAGCGTCACGAAGGCGCCGACGGTCGCGTCGTGGGCCGCGATGCGGGCGGCGCAGTGCTCGACCAGCTCACGGCTGGAGACCTCCCGCCGCCGCACGGCGGCCGCCTGCTCCAGGGCCGACAGGTCGTGCAGGCTGCTCATGGGCGCACCGTAGACGCGACGCCCGCGGCAGGCGCAGCCGCCGGCTCAGGCCGGTTCGTCCAGCAGCTCGTCGTCGACGGGCACGCCGTCGAGCCACGGCCGCCAGCGCGGGTCGACGCGGCGCGCCCCGACGACCCGCCAGGCGGCACCGGTGGGCGCGGTCGGGGTCGACCGCAGCCGCCAGCCGAGCTCGGCGATCCCCCTGTCGGCCTTGACGTGGTTGCAGCGGCTGCAGGCGGACACGACGTTCTCCCAGGTGTGCGGGCCGCCGCGGCTCTTGGGGACCACGTGGTCCAGGCTGGTGGCCGCGGCCCCGCAGTACAGGCAGCGCCCGCCGTCCCGGGCGAAGACCGCCTTGCGGGTCAGCGGCACCGTGGCCCGGTAGGGGACCTTGACGAAGCGGGCGAGGCGCACGACCACGGGGACGGGCAGCGCCGTCCGCTCGCTGTGCAGCACGGCGTCACCGGCCGCCACCGGCACCGCCTTGGCGGTCAGGACGAGCACCGCCGCCCGTCGTCCCGACACCACGCAGAGCGGCTCGTAGCTCGCGTTGAGCACGAGGGCGGGGTCGTTGCTGGCCATGCTGCCTCCTTCGGAGGCTGAGCATGACCGACGGGGCCGAGATGCGCCACGCCCCAACGCTCGCCAGGATCGGGCGCATGCTGCTCCTGCTCGTGCACCTGGCCGCAACGGCCGCCCTGACCGGGCTGGTGTGGGTGGTGCAGCTCGTCGTCTACCCGTCCTTCCTGCTCGTCGGCGGCACGCCCGCCTGGCCCGCCGTGCACGCGGCCCACACCCGGGCGGTCACCTGGGCGGTCGGCCTGCCCTGGGCCGTCCAGGGGGTCACGCTCGCCCTGCTGCTCGTGCGCGACGGACCGTCGCCGCTGCTGCTCGCGACCGGCGTGCTCGCGCTCACGACGGTCGTCGTGACCGTCGCGGTGTCGGTGCCGCTGCACAGCAGGCTGGGCCGGGCCTTCGACGAGGCCGCGGCCCACCGGCTCGTGCGCACCAACTGGCTGCGGACCGGCGCCTGGAGCGCGGGCACCGTCTGCGCGGGGCTGCTCGCGCTCGCCCACGCGTCCGGCGCGGGCCGTGCGTAGGGTCCGGCGCATGCCCGCGCTCCCCAGGGTCGGCGCGTGACGCGCCCCACCGTCCCCGCCCGGCGCCTCGACCTGGTGGAGGTGCTGCACGGCCGCGAGGTCGCCGACCCCTACCGCTGGCTGGAGGACGCGCACTCCGCGGAGACGCGGGAGTGGTCGTCCGCGCAGCAGCGCCTGGCCCGGAGACACCTGGACGCCCTGCCGGGACGGGACCGGCTGGCGGGACGCCTGGGCGAGCTGCTCGCCACCGGCTCGGTGGGCGCCCCGGCGTGGCGGGCGGGCCGGCCGTTCTGGACCCGGCGGTCACCCGGCCAGGAGCACCCGGTGCTCCTGACCCGCGAGCCCGACGGACGCGACCGGGTGCTGCTCGACCCGACCGCGCTCGACCCGACCGGCGCGACGACCCTGGACGCCTGGGCGCCGTCGAAGGAGGGCACCCGGCTGGCCTACCAGCTCTCCTCGGGCGGCGACGAGGAGTCGCTGCTGCACGTGCTCGACGTGGCCAGCGGGGAGCGGCTCGACGGTCCCGTCGACCGCTGCCGCTACTCCCCTGTCGCCTGGGTGCCCGGTGGGGACGCCTTCTTCTACGTCCGCAGGCTCCCGCCCGGTGACGTGCCGCCGGGCGAGGAGCAGTTCCACCGCCGCGTCTTCCGGCACGTGGTCGGGAGCTCCCCCGAGGACGACGCGCTGGTCTGGGGCGACGGCCTCGACCCGACCAACTACTACGGCTGCTCGGTGTCGCCGTGCGGCAGGTGGCTGCTGGTCACCGCCGGCGCCGGGACGGCACCCCGCGAGGACGTGTGGCTGTTCGACCTGGCCGGCGACGCCACGCCCGCCGAGGTGCAGGTCGGGGTGGACGCGCGGTGCTCGCCCGAGGTGTCCCGGGACGGCCGGCTGTGGCTGCTCACCGACCGCGACGCGCCACGGGGCCGGCTGTGCGTCGCGGACCCGACGACGCCGCAGGACTGGACGACGGTGGTCGCGCAGGACCCTGAGGCGGTCCTCGAGGACGTCGCGGTCCTGGAGGACGGGGTGCTCGCGGTCCTGCGCAGCCGGCACGCGCTGTCCGAGGTCGTCCTGCGGAGCCCCGACGGCGAGCGCCCGGTCGCGCTGCCGGAGCCCGGCACCGTCACGGGTCTGGCGTCGGAGCCGGAAGGCGGGTCGCGCGTGTGGTTCGGCGTCACCGGCCCGACGACACCGTCGCAGGTGCTCGAGATGGACGCGGCCGACGGCGCGACGGTCGTGTGGGCCGACACGCCCGGCGCCGTGCGGCTCGCGCCCGTCACCTCGTCGCTCGGCGCCACGACGTCGGCGGACGGCACCACGGTGCGCTTCACCGTCCTGTCCCCGACCGGCGCCCCGGACGAGCCGCGCCCGACCGTGCTGTACGGCTACGGCGGCTTCGGCGTCCCGCTGACGCCGGCCTGGAACGCGGCCGCACTGGCGTGGGTCGAGGCGGGCGGCGTGTGGGTCGTCGCCAACCTGCGGGGAGGCAGCGAGGAGGGCGAGGCCTGGCACCGCGCCGGGATGCGCGCGCACAAGCAGAACGTCTTCGACGACTTCGCCGCCGTGGCGGACGCGCTGGTCCGTGACGGGTGGACGACGCCGGACCGGCTCGGGATCTACGGAGGCAGCAACGGCGGGCTGCTCGTCGGCGCCGCCCTGACGCAACGACCGGACGCGTACGCCGCCGTCGTGTGCAGCGCGCCGCTGCTGGACATGGTCCGCTACGAGCAGTTCGGCCTGGGCCGCACCTGGAACGACGAGTACGGCAGCGCCGCCGACCCGGACGAGCTGGGGTGGCTGCTGGCGTACTCGCCGTACCACCGGGTGCAGGCCGGCACGGCGTACCCGGCGGTGCTGTTCACGGTGTTCGAGGGCGACAGCCGGGTGGACCCGCTGCACGCGCGCAAGACGTGCGCGGCGCTGCAGGCGGCCACCACCGCTGACGCGCCGGTGCTGCTGCGCGCCGAGCGCGACGTCGGGCACGGCGCCCGCTCGGTCAGCCGCAGCATCGGGCTCACGGTCGACGTCCTGTCCTTCCTGGCCGCGCACACGGGGCTGGCCCTGCCGCGGTGACACCGCCGGCGGCGTTCGAGGACCGCCGGACGCGGGTGGTGGCCGCTCCACCGGCCGAGCTCTGGGAGGTGGTGGCGGGTCTCGGCGGCGACCGCGGCTGGCCGGGGGCCTCCCTCGCGTGGTCCGTGCGCGGCGCCCTCGACCGGCTCGCCGGCGGCTCCGGCCACCCGCGCCGGCGTCGGGACCCCGACCGGCTGGCCCCGGGCGACCCCGTCGACTCCTGGCAGGTCGAGCAGGTCGAGCCCGGGCGGCGACTGCTGCTGCGCTCGCGGATGGAGCTGCCGGGGACCGCGCGGCTCGAGCTCGTCGTCGAGGCGGCCCCGGACGGTGGGTCGCGGCTGGTGCAGCGCGTCAGCTTCGTGCCGGACGGCCGCAGGGGCGCGGCGTACTGGCGGGCGGTGGCGCCGCTGTGCCGGCTGGTCTTCGGCCGCCAGCTCGCCGGCATCGCCCGCGCCGCCGAGCGCCGGGCCGTCTGAGCCCCGGGACGTCGGCCTCTGCCGTGCCGCCCCCGGGATCGATCGGCCCGGGGTCCCAGCGACCTAGGATCGGGGCGTGACCAGCCTCTACGACGCGGTCGGCGGCGAGCCGGTGTTCCGCCAGCTGGTGGCCGACTTCTACGCCGGGGTCGCGAAGGACCCCGTGCTGCGTCCGCTCTACCCGGAGGACCTCGGGCCGGCCGAGGACCGGCTGCGGATGTTCCTCGTGCAGTACTGGGGCGGACCGACGACCTACTCCGAGCAGCGGGGACACCCACGGCTGCGCATGCGGCACGTGCAGTGGCAGGTCGGCACCCGGGAGCGGGACGCCTGGCTGGCGATCATGGGGCCGGCGCTCGCCCGGCTCGACATCAGCGACGAGGCGCGCGCCGCGATCTGGGACCACATGGAGCGGGCTGCGCACTCGCTGGTGAACGCGCCTCCGCAGGAGGACAGCCTGCTGCGCTGAGACTCGGGCCCACGGCGGTTCCTGGCCGCCCGGGGCGCGGCTCAGCCGGCGGTCCGCCCGGCTCCGGTCCTGAGATGCCTGCGGCGTACGAGCTCCCAGCCGACGAGCGCACCGGCGGTGTCGGCGAGCAGGTCGAGCAGGTCGCCGCTGCGACGGCTCAGCAGGACGGCCTGCACCACCTCGCTGAGCGCGGCGTAGGCCAGGACCGCCGCCAGGACGCCGGAGCCCCCGCCGAAGCGGAGCCGCGCCGTCGCGGCGAGCAGCAGGAACAGCAGTGCGTGCACGAGCTTGTCCGCACCGGGGACGGCGACCTCGCTGCCAGCCGGGGAGGGCCAGAACAGGACGTAGCCGCTCAGCAGGACGACGACCGTGAAGGCCGGACCCGCCCAGCGCGCCGGCTCCCCCGACGGACGCGGCGGTGGGGTGCTCAGTCGCGCGTCAGCTTGCGGTAGGTGACGCGGTGGGGGCGGGCCGCGTCGGCCCCGAGCCGCTCGACCTTGTTCTTCTCGTAGGACTCGAAGTTGCCCTCGAACCAGTACCACGAGCTCGGGTCCTCGTCGGTGCCCTCCCACGCCAGGATGTGCGTGGCGACGCGGTCGAGGAACCAGCGGTCGTGGCTGATCACCACGGCGCAGCCGGGGAACTCGAGCAGGGCGTTCTCGAGCGAGCCGAGGGTCTCGGTGTCCAGGTCGTTCGTCGGCTCGTCGAGCAGCAGGACGTTGCCGCCCTCCTTCAGGGTCAGCGCCAGGTTCAGCCGGTTGCGCTCCCCGCCCGACAGCACGCCGGCCTTCTTCTGCTGGTCGGGACCCTTGAAGCCGAAGGCGCCGATGTAGGCGCGGCTGGGCATCTCCTGGGCGCCGACGTTGATGTAGTCCAGACCGTCGGAGACGACCTGCCAGACGGTCTTCTCCGGGTCGATGTTGGAGCGGTTCTGGTCGACGTAGGAGATCTTGACGGTGTCGCCGACGCGCACCGAGCCGCCGTCCGGCTGCTCCAGCCCGACGATGGTCTTGAACAACGTGGTCTTGCCGACGCCGTTCGGGCCGATGATCCCGACGATGCCGCCGCGCGGCATGTCGAAGCTGAGCCCGTCGATGAGCACCCGGTCGCCGAACCCCTTGCGCAGCGAGGCCGCCTCGATGACGACGCTGCCCAGCCGCGGCCCGGCGGGGATCTGGATCTCCTCGAAGTCGAGCTTGCGGTTCTTCTCGGCCTCGGCGGCCATCTCCTCGTAGCGCGCGAGGCGGCTCTTGCTCTTGGTCTGGCGGCCCTTGGCGTTCTGCCGCACCCACTCGAGCTCGGACTGCAGCCGCTTGGCGAGCTTGGCGTCCTTGCGGCCCTGGACGGCCAGGCGCTCCTGCTTCTTCTCCAGGTAGGTGGAGTAGTTGCCTTCGTACGGGAAGGCGCGGCCGCGGTCGA
>CADCUB010000037.1:14671-14955 GCA_902805775.1 uncultured Frankineae bacterium
CGGCGCCGGCGTACTGCGCGAGGTGCTTCTCCAGCCACAGCACGCTCTCGGCGTCGAGGTGGTTGGTCGGCTCGTCGAGCAGCAGCAGGTCGGGCGCCTCGAGCAGCAGCTTGCACAGGGCGACCCGGCGCCGCTCGCCGCCGGACAGCACGCTGACGTCGGCGTCCGGCGGCGGCAGGCGCAGCGCGTCCATGGCCTGCTCGATCTGGCTGTCGAGCTCCCAGGCGTTGGCCGCCTCGATCTGGTCGAGCAGGGGCTGCTGCTCCTCGAGGATCTTCTCGAAG
>CADCUB010000038.1 GCA_902805775.1 uncultured Frankineae bacterium
CGGCTGCGGCTCGAACCTCAAGGAGTACGGCCACCAGCTGCGCGACGAGCCCGGCTGGGCCGAGCGCGCCGAGGCCCTGGCGGCCAAGGTGCGGGACGTCAGCGAGCTGCTCGACGAGCTCGGCCCGGTCGCCGAGCGTCACCCGCTGCCCATGTCGGTCGCCTACCAGGACGCGTGCCACCTCGCGCACGCCCAGGGCATCCGCGACCAGCCGCGCGGCCTGCTGCGCGGCATCCCGGGCGTCGAGCTCAAGGAGCTCACGGAGGCCGAGATCTGCTGCGGCAGCGCCGGCACCTACAACATGCTGCACCCCCAGCCGGCCCGCGAGCTCGGCGAGCGCAAGGCCGACGCGGTGCTCGCCACCGGCGCGCAGATCATGGTCACCGCCAACCCGGGCTGCTGGATGCAGGTGGCGACGACGCTCGCCCGCATGGGCAAGCGCCTGCCGGTGGCCCACACCGTCCAGGTGCTCGACGCCTCGATCCGCGGCGTGCCGGTCGAGCAGCTGCTCGACACCGCCCTGCACGGCCCTGGCACGGCGCTGCCCCGACCGGCGGAGGCCGTGCGCTGATCTGCGGCGCGTGATCCTTGCCACACTCCCGTCGCCAACCTACGGTTCGGCGCACCGGAGCGCGCCTGGGTGCTCCGCACGACGCAGGAGACCACGTGTCCTCGAAGGCATCCCGACGGGAGGCCGGCACGCTCGCCACTGAGCTGCCGAGCAAGGCCCTCCCCGCCGTCCCGTACGCCGACCTGCCGGAACCGCTGCCCATGCGGCAGGTGATCGGCCCCAGCGTCCTGCTCCTGGCCGGCGCGATCGGCTCCGGGGAGTTCGTGCTGTGGCCGTACATCGTCTCGCAGGTGGGCCTGGCGGTCGTGTGGCTCGTCGTCATCGGCGTGCTCACGCAGTACTTCCTCAACATGGAGATCGAGCGCTACACCCTCGCCACGGGCGAGACGGCGGTCACCGGCTTCACGCGGCTGTGGAAGCCCTGGAGCTGGCTGTTCATCGTCATGACCGTCGTCCCGTGGGCCTGGCCGGGGTGGGCGACCGGCGGGACGACCACCCTGAGCTTCGTCTTCGGGTTCAGCGAGAGCGCCATCCCGTACATCACGATCGGCGTCCTGGTGCTCATCGGGCTCGTGCTCACCGTGTCGCCGGTGGTCTACCAGACCGTGGAGAAGATCCAGTTCTTCATGGTGGCGGTCATCGTGCTGTTCCTGATCTACATCGTGCTCTTCCTGCTCGGCGGCGACGGCTACAGCGCGCTCGGACAGGGCTTCCTCGACGCCGGCCAGATCCCGGACGCCGTGTCCGAGGTCGGCACCGCTGCGCTGCTGGGCGCCATCGCCTTCGCCGGGGCCGGCGGCGCGCTGAACCTCGTGCAGTCCAACTGGGTGCGCGACAAGGGCCTGGGCATGGGCGCCCGGCTGCCCAAGGTCGTCTCGCCCTTCACCGGCGAGGAGGTCGCGGCGCCGACCACGGGCTACATCTTCCCCCGGGACGAGGAGAACGTGCGCCGCTGGCGCGGCTGGTGGCGCGTCGCCGACCGCGAGCAGTTCGTCACGTTCTTCGTCATCGGCCTCGTCGCGCTGCTGGCCTTCATGACGCTGACGGCGGTGACCATCGGCGTCGGCGCCAACTCGGCGGAGAGCTTCGACTTCATCCGGCTGCAGGGCGAGGCCCTGGGAGAGCAGCAGGGCGACTGGCTCTCGACGGTGTTCTGGCTGGTCGGCACGGTGGTGCTCTTCTCGACCAACCTCGCCGTGCTCGACATGGTCGGCCGCGTCGTCGCCGACGTCCTGAAGACCGGTCCGCTGCGTGACAACGTGACGTGGAGCGAGAGCAAGATCTACTTCACGGTCGTCTGGCTCGAGATCGCGTTCGGCTCGATCATCCTGCTGTCCGGGGTGACGCAGCCGATCGTCCTGCTCGTCATCGCGAGCTCGCTCAACGGCCTGGTCATGTTCGTCTACTCCTGCCTGCTCATCCAGCTCAACCGGTTCACGCTCCCGGCCGAGATCCGGACCGGCGGCGGCCGCCTGGCCGCCCTGCTCTGGGCCGTGGTCTTCTACGGCTTCTTCTCCGTCATCCTGCTCATCGACCAGTTCGGCAAGCTCACCGGGGGCTGAGCCCCTCCCCCGCGCCGTTCCTCTCGCGAGGACCGTCGAGACCGTGCCTGCCGTCACGGTCAGGGGTGGCACGTCGGCGCGTGCGGTCTGGGACGCGGCGGACCGGGTAGGGCCCCGGTCCCCGCGGCCCGCACTCCGGCGGTCCGCACAGTCCGGAGGTGCACGTGTCTTCGCATCCGATCATCCACTTCCTGCACGACGCGGGAGCGGCTGCCTGGTTCGGCGGCTCCCTCATGGGCGCCACGAGCCTGAACGCCGCCGCGGCCGAGCTGTCCGACCCTCGTGAGCGGGCGCGCATCTCGACCGCCGGCTGGTCGCGCTGGGCGCCGGCGAACACCGCCGCCGTGGCCGCGCACGTCATCGGCGGCGCGGGCCTGATGATCACCGACTGGGAGCGCGTGCGGACCCAGGAGGGCGTCGGCCGCTCCACGGCGATCAAGGCCGGCGTCACGGGCGTCGCCCTGGGTGTCGCGGCGTGGAGCGCCGCGCTCAACCGCAAGATGGCGGCGGCCGGTCCCGTCCCGGTGCAGGGCGCCACCGAGCCGGCCGCGACGACGCCCCCGGACGTCGCCAAGACCCAGCAGCAGCTCAAGCTCGTGCAGTGGCTGAACCCGCTCGTCTCCGGGGCCATCATCGGTCTGGGTGCCTGGCACGAGGAGCAGCAGCGCACCAGCCAGCAGGTGCCGGGCATCGTCAAGGGCCTGCCGACGCGCCCGTCGCTGCTGCTGCCCGCCGTGGCCGCCGCCGGCATCGGTCTGGCGGCGTCGCGTCGCCAGCGCAGCACCGCGACCACGACCGGGTCCGTCAGCACCTACCCGGCCCCCGTCGTCACGCCGCCGCCGGCGACCGGGACGACGTCCACCAGCACCGGGACGTCCAACGGGAGCACCACCGACACGACGACGGGCGCCAGCGGCCCCACCCGCTGACCGCGCCGGGGCCGGCCCGCCGACGCGGGCCGGCCCCCCGGTCGCGCACCATCGCACAGAGTTCCGTAGTGTGACGCGGTTCATACCCGCGTCCGTCAGGAGACCCTGTGCGCACCTATCCGTCCCGTCGCCGCAGACGGCTGTCCCTCGCTGCCCTCACCGGCACCATGGCGCTCACCGCCACCGTCGCGGCCGTGCCGTCCTACGCCGACCACACCGAGGTCCCTGCCCGCGTCAGCCTGATGGGCGATCTGCAGGCCGAGCTCGGCTGCACGACCGACTGGGACGAAGCCTGCACGCGCACGGACATGCAGGTGCTGCCCGACGGGAAGTCCTTCGCGCTCACCGCCGACGTGCCCGCCGGCACCTACACGTTCAAGGTGCGGCTCAACGGCAGCTGGGACGAGAACTACGGCCTCGACGGTGGCCAGGCCGACGCACCGCTGGTGCTCCAGGCCCCGGCGCGCCTGCGCTTCGTCTACGACCACACCACGCACCGCACGACGGTCACCCCGGCCCGCCGGCCGGCGGCACGGGAGCCCGGTGACCGGCTGCTGGCCCAGCAGTCGCTCCGCGAGGACCTCACGCGCGAGCGCTTCTACTTCGTCATGGCCGACCGCTTCGAGAACGGCGACCCCAGCAACGACCTCGGCGGGTACCCCGCCGCCCGTGAGCAGAGCGGCTTCGACCCGACCGCCCGCGGCTGGTACCACGGCGGCGACCTGCGCGGCATCCTCGACCGCCTCGACTACATCGAGGGCATGGGGACCACGGCAATCTGGCTGACCCCGTCGTTCAAGAACAAGCCCGTCCAGGGCACCGGCGCGGACATGTCCGCCGGCTACCACGGCTACTGGATCACCGACTTCACGCAGATCGACCCGCACCTCGGCACCAACGAGGAGCTCGAGCAGCTGATCGACGAGGCGCACGAGCGCGGCATGAAGGTCTTCTTCGACATCATCACGAACCACACCGCGGACGTCATCTCCTACGCCGAGGGCTCGTCCGAGTACATCTACAAGGTCGAGCAGCCCGACCAGGAGGGCGAGAAGGTCGAGCCCTACCGCGACGCGGACGGCCAGCCGTTCGACGACCGCGACTTCGCGGGCACCGACAGCTTCCCGCCGCTCGACCCCGAGAAGTCGTTCCCGTACACCCCCGTCCTGACCGGCGCCGACGCCACCGTCAAGGTGCCGGGCTGGCTGAACGACCGCACGCTCTACCACAACCGGGGCAACGCCAAGTTCGACGGCGGCGAGTCCGACGAGTACGGCGACTTCGTGGGCCTGGACGACCTGTTCACCGAGCACCCCGACGTCGTCGAGGGGATGAAGGACATCTACAAGGCGTGGGTGGACTTCGGCATCGACGGCTTCCGCATCGACACGGTCAAGCACGTCAACATGGAGTTCTGGCAGGACTTCGCGCCCGCCATCCAGCAGCACGCGGCCGACGAGGGCAACGACGACTTCTTCTCCTTCGGAGAGGTGTTCGACTCCAACCCGGTCAAGACCTCGAGCTACACCACCGAGGGCGGCCTGCAGGCGACGCTCGACTTCGGCTTCCAGAACGCTGCCACGCAGTTCGCGCAGGGCAAGCGGACCGACATCCTGCAGAAGTTCTTCGCCTCGGACGACTGGTACACCGACGCGGACTCCAACGCCTACTCGCTGCCGACGTTCCTCGGCAACCACGACATGGGTCGCATCGGGCTGTTCCTCAAGCGCGACGACGTCACGATGAGCGGCGACGAGCTGCTCGAGCGCGACCAGCTCGCCCACACGCTCATGTACCTCACCCGTGGGCAGCCCGTCGTCTACTACGGCGACGAGCAGGGCTTCGTCGGTGACGGCGGTGACCAGCTGGCGCGCCAGGACATGTTCCCGTCGAAGGTCGCGGAGTACAACGACGACGACCTCATCGGCACCTCGGCGACCACGGCCTCGTCGAACTTCAACACCACGCACCCGCTCTACCGTCACCTGCGCGACCTGTCCGAGCTGCGCGAGGAGCACCCGACGCTCGCCGACGGGACGCAGATCGACCGCTCCGCCGACGACGAGGCCGGCGTCTACGCCTTCAGCCGCATCGACGACGCGGACGACGTCGAGTACGTCGTGGCCGTCAACAACTCCGAGCAGGAGAAGACGGTCACCGTCGACACGTTCAGCCCGAGGAACACCGCCTTCCGCGGCGTGTGGCCGATCGGGAGCGGCCGCGCCCGCACGGACGCCGACGGCCGGCTCACGGTCACCGTGCCGGCCCTGTCCGCCGTCGTGCACCGGGCCACCGCGGCGATCCCGCGGGCGCGCCGGGCGCCGGCGCCGGAGTTCACGGCCCAGGCCGGGAGCACCGTCGGCGGCCGCGCCGAGGTCTCCGTCGACGTCCCCGCCGGTGGCTTCAACCAGGTCACCTTCGCCTACCGCCCGGTCGGCACGAAGAGCTGGACCGCGCTCGGCACGGACGACAACGCGCCGTACCGCGTCTTCCACGACGTCCGCGGCTTCGACAAGGGCACCCTGCTGGAGTACCGCGCGGTCCTGCGCGACCACTCCGGCAACCGCGCGACGGCCAGCACGTCCGCGATCGTCGGCGACCCGGTGGTGCCGGAGGAGGTCATCCCGGACCCCACGACCGTGTCGGTGCCGGGCTCGTTCAACGACGAGATGTCCCCGGACTGCACCGAGTGGCAGCCCGGCTGCGCCGCCGCGCGCCTGACCCTGCAGGCCTCCGGACTGTGGACCGGGACGTTCACCCTGCCCGCGGGCACGTACAAGTACAAGATCGCGCATGACGGCTCCTGGGACATCAACTTCGGGGCCGACGGCAAGCGCAACGGGTCCGACATCACCTTGACCACGAACGGTGGTCCGGTGACCTTCAGCTACGACCCGAAGACACACGTCGTGACCACCACGGAGGCCACGCCGTAGCTCTGCCGCACCGACCAGGAGGGGCCGTCGCGTGCGACGGCCCCTCCTGCCGTTGCGGGACGCCGGGTGAGCGGGCCACGGACGACGGGTCAGCCGCCGGCCGCGCGCCCGACCTGCCGCACGTGCGGGCGCTCGTGCGACGCCAGCCGCGTGGCGTAGGCCAGGACCGTGCGCTCGAGCGGGCGCCCGGCGCCGGTCACCACCGCAGTGCGCTGCCAGGCCTCCGGCGGCAGCTCGTGCAGCAGGCGCAGCAGCTCCACCCGCTGCCGGGTGAACGCGACCAGGTGCGCGTCGAAGGGCGCCGCGAGGTGGTCGGTCGACGCGATGGAGGTGCGCGGGCTGACCGCACGGATCGTCGGCCGGTCCTGCGCGAGGATGCGCGCGATGCACTCCCCCCACACGTCGGCGCAGGACCGCAGGTGCGCCAGCACCTCCGCCGCCGACCACGCGTCCGGGGACGGCCGCCGGTCCAGCCGCTCGGGATCGACGTCGCAGGTCAGCGCCGCCAGCCGACGTGGTGTCCGGGTCAGGACGGCGAGCACCTGCCCGGGTGTCTCGAGGGGCACCGGCCGACCGTAGACCGGCGGCCCCTGCCCGTGCGCAGGAGCCTCGAGCCGACCGCACCGCGGCGCGTCGAGCGTCTCCCGGCTCCGCGTCGTGCGCCACACCGGCCCCAGGGAAGGTGAACCTGCCCTTACCCATCCCGTAGCCTGCGTGCTGTGACCACGACGCTGCCGGAGCCGTCGCGCACCCGGACGACCGATCTCGTCGAGGCGCTCGCCCGCCACGGCGACCGCACCGCCCTCGTCGACGGCGACGTCCTCGTCCCCTACGCCGACCTCGCCGAGCGTGTCGACCAGGTCCGCCGCAGGCTCGGCACCGCTCGCCGCCTGGTGGCCGTCCAGGCGGGCAGCTGCACCGCGTCGCTGGTCGCCTACCTCGGTGCCCTGGCCGCCGACTGCCCGGTCCTGCTCCTGCCGGCCGAGGGCAGCGCGGACCTGTCGCGCACGTACGACCCCGACGTGGTGCTGCACGCGGACGGCGGTCGCGTCACCGTGCAGGAGCGGCGCGCCGAGTCCGCGCACGTGCTGCACCCGGAGCTCGCGCTGCTGATGAGCACCTCGGGGTCGAGCGGCTCCCCCAAGCTGGTCCGGCTGTCCCGGGGCAACCTGCTCGCGAACGCCGCCGCCATCGTCGAGGCGCTGCACATCCGCCCCGACGACCGGGCCATCACCACGCTGCCGCTGCACTACTGCTACGGCCTGTCGGTGGTGCACAGCCACCTGCTGAGGGGCGCGGCGGTGGTGCTGACCGAGCGCTCGGTCCTCGACCCCGGCTTCTGGGAGCTGGTCCGGCGCACCGGCACGACGACCCTGCCGGCGGTGCCCTACACCTTCGACCTGCTGGAGCGGGCGGGGTTCGCCGAGCAGCACCTGCCGAGCCTGCGGACCGTGACCGTGGCGGGTGGCCGGCTCGCACCCGAGCGCGTGCGGGCCTACGCCGAGCTCGGCGCCCGGCGCGGCTGGGACCTGTACGTCATGTACGGCCAGACGGAGGCCACCGCGCGGATGGCGGTGCTGCCGGCCGCCCTGGCGCGCAGCCGCCCGCGCTCGATCGGGGCACCGGTGCCCGGCGGCACGTTCGAGCTCGCTCCCGTGCCGGGTCAGCCGGACGGCACCGGCGAGCTGGTCTACGACGGGCCGAACGTCATGCTCGGCTACGCCACGTCCCCGGCCGACCTCGCCCTCGGGCGCACCGTCGACCGGCTGCGCACCGGCGACCTCGCGCGCCGGGACGCCGACGGGCTCTACGAGATCGTGGGCCGGCGCACTCGCTTCCTCAAGCTGTTCGGGCTGCGCCTGGACCAGGGCCACCTGGAGGAGCTGCTGCGGGGGCAGGGCCTGCGCGCCGCCGTCGAGCCGGTGGGTGCCGCGCGCCTCGACGAGCGGTCCCGTGCCGCCCGGCCCCGTGCAGCCCGACGCGGGGCCGGACGAGCGGGTGACGAGCGGCTGGGCGTGCTGGTCGAAGCTCCGGCCGACGCCGAGCGCGTGCTGCACGACGTCGCGACCGCCGCCGGCCTGCCACGGCACGCCGTGGTGGTCCGCGTCGTCGACTCCCTGCCCCGGACCGCGTCGGGCAAGACCGACGGCGCGGCGGTCCGCTCGTTGCTCGCGACGCCGGTCGCGGCGCCGGTCCCGGCCTCCAGCCCCTCGCACGACACCGTCCGCGGGCTGTACGAGGAGCTGCTCGGCGTGCCGGTCCGCGACAGCGACACCTTCGCCGGCCTCGGCGGCGACTCGCTGACCTACGTGGAGATGTCCCTGCGGCTCGAGGACCTGCTGGACCGGGTCCCGGACGACTGGCCGACGCGCACGGTCGCCGAGCTGTCGCGACCTCCCGTCGCCGAGGCCCCGCGCCGGCGCCCGACGGCCGACACCAGCACGGTGCTGCGCGCGGTCGCGGTGGTGCTCGTCGTCGGCTCCCACTCCAACCTGTTCGACCTGCGGGGCGGCGCCCACCTGATGCTGCTGCTGGCCGGCTACAACCTGGCCCGCTTCCAGCTCGCCGCCGACCGGCCCGGCCGGGCCCGGTCGGTCCTGCGCAGCGTGCGGCGCGTCGCCGTACCGGCCGTGGTCTGGATCGGCGCCGTGACCCTGCTCGGCGGTCCGTACGACTGGTCGAACGTCCTGCTGCTCAACGCCGTCCTCGGGCCCTCCGACTTCGACCCGCGCTGGAGCTTCTGGTTCATCGAGGCCCTCGTCGCCCTGCTCCTGCTGGTGGCCGCCCTGCTGTCCGTACCGGCCCTCGACCGGTGGCAGCGCCGACATCCGTTCACCGCACCGCTGCTCCTGGTCGGCGTCGGGCTGCTCGTGCGCTTCGACGTCGTCGCCGTCCCCACCGGTCCGGACGGGCGCTTCACCGCGCAGGCGGTGCTGTGGCTGTTCGCCCTGGGCTGGGCCGCGGCCGCCGCGCGCACGCACGCCCAGCGCCTGCTCGTGGCCGCCCTCGGCGCCGCCGGGCTGTTCGGGTTCTTCGACGACGACGCCTCCCGTGGGCTCATCGTCCTCGGCGGGCTGCTGCTCGTGCTCGTGGCGACGAGGCTGCCCTGCCCGCCGGCGCTCAGCCGCCTCGCGGGTGTGCTGGCCACCAGCTCGCTCTACATCTACCTCACCCACTGGCAGGTCTACCCGAGGTGGGAGGACTCGGTCCCGGCGCTGGCGCTCGGCGCCTCGCTCGTCGTCGGCGTCGCCTACGAGCGCCTGGTCGCCCTCGTCGGGGCGCACTGGCGGCGCGGGACCGCCCGGCGAGCCGGCTGAGCTCCCCTCCCGCGGCGGCGGGGAAAGGGCTCGTGCGACCGGACGGGCCGGTCCACACTGACCCGTGCTCCTGACGATCACCACCACGCACGTCCCGGCGACCGACCTCGGCTTCCTGCTGCACAAGAACCCGGCACGGGCGCAGAGCACGAGCGTGTCCGTCGGCACCGCCCACGTGCTCTACCCGGAGGCGACCGAGTCGCGGTGCACGGCGGCGCTGCTGCTGGAGGTCGACCCGATCGCCCTCGTCCGCGGACGCAGCGGGACGCGGGGCGGGAGCGGCCCGGAGGCGTTCACGCTCGGGCAGTACGTCAACGACCGGCCGTACGCCGCCTCGAGCCTGCTCGCCGTCGCGCTCGGCAGGGTCTTCGCGAGCGCCCGCCGAGGGACGAGCAAGGAGCGTCCCGAGCTGGCCGGGACGCCGATCCCGCTCGAGGTCGCGCTGCCCGCACTGTCCTGCCGCGGCGGCGCGGCGATGGTGGAGCGCTTCTTCGCACCGCTCGGCTGGTCGGTGGACGCGGCGCCCGTCCCGCTGGACGACGCGGCCGACTGGGGCGACAGCCGGTACGTCCGGGTGCGTCTGACCGGGACGCTGCGGGTCGCCGACGCCCTCAACCACCTCTACGTCGCCCTGCCCGTGCTCGACGACAGCAAGCACTACTGGGTCAGCCCGGAGGAGGTCGACAAGCTGCTGCGGGCGGGCGCCGGCTGGCTCGCCGACCACCCGGACCGCGAGCTCATCACCCGGCGCTACCTGGCGCACAAGGGCGCCCTGGCCCGGCAGGCGATGGCGCGCCTCGCGGAGGTCGACGACTCGGACCCCGACGCGCTCGACGACGCGACGGCCCCTGCCCGCACCGCCGCCCCGGCGCCGGGCGAGGACGACCTCGAGGTCCCGGACCGGCCCGTCCCGCTCGCCCTGCTGCGGCACGGCGCCGTCCTCGCCGCCCTGCGCTCGGCGGGGGCGCGTCGGGTGGTCGACCTCGGCTGCGGGTCCGGCGCGCTGCTCCCGGCGCTGCTGGCCGAACCCGCGTTCACCGAGGTCGTCGGCGTCGACGTCAGCGCACGCGCGCTGGAGGAGGCCGCCCGCAGGCTGCGCCTGGACCGCATGCCCGAGCGGCGGCGGGAGCGGCTCCGGCTGCTGCAGGGCTCGCTCACCTACGCCGACCGGCGCCTGGCCGGCTACGACGCGGCCGTGCTGATGGAGGTCGTCGAGCACCTCGACCCCGACCGGCTGCCCGCGCTGGAGCACGCGGTCTTCGCCGTCGCCCGCCCGGCCACCGTCATCGTCACCACCCCGAACGTCGAGCACAACGTGCGCTACGCCGACCTCGCGGCGGGCGTGCTGCGCCACCGCGACCACAGGTTCGAGTGGACCCGGCGGGAGTTCGCCTCGTGGGTGCAGCGCGTCGCGTCCGCCTCGGGCTACGACGTCCGGCTCCTGCCGGTCGGCGTCGACGACCCGGAGGTCGGCCCGCCGACGTCGATGGCGGTGTTCACGCGCAGCAGCGCCGACGACGGGTCGACGCCGAGCGGCGTGACCCGGGGCGATGTCGCATGAGCAGCGCACCGGACACCGACTCGCGCCCCTCGCCGGACCGGGCGCCCGTGCTGGCCCTGCCGGACCTGTGCCTGGTCGTGCTGGTCGGCATCTCGGGCAGCGGCAAGAGCACCTTCGCCCGTACGCACTTCCGGCCCACGCAGGTCCTGTCCAGCGACGTCTGCCGCGGGCTGGTGGCGGACGACGAGAACGACCAGGCGGCGACGCCGGCGGCCTTCGCCCTGCTGCACCACATCGCCGCGACCCGCCTGCGCAGGGGGCGCCTGACGGTCGTCGACGCGACGAACGTCAAGAAGGAGGATCGCGCGACCCTGGTCCAGCTGGCCCGCGACCACGACGTGCTGCCGGTCGCGGTCGTCCTCGACGTGCCGGAGAGCGTGGCGATGGCGCGCAACGCCGACCGCACGGACCGCGACCTGCCGGCGGGCGTCCTGCGCCGGCAGCGGGCCGACCTGCGCCGGGGCCTGCGCGGGCTGTCCCGCGAGGGCTTCCGCAAGGTGCACGTCCTCGACGGCGTCGAGCAGGTCCTCGCCGCCACGATCACCTACGAGCGGCAGTACAACGACCGCCGCGACGACCGCGGTCCGTTCGACGTCGTCGGCGACGTGCACGGCTGCCGCGCCGAGCTCGAGGCGCTGCTCGTCGAGCTCGGCTACACCCTCGCCCGGGACGAGCACGCACGCCCGGTCGACGCCGTGCACCCGCAGGGCCGACGGGCGCTGTTCCTCGGCGACCTCGTCGACCGCGGTCCCGACTCCCCCGGTGTCCTGCGCCTCGTGATGGGCATGGTGGCGGCCGGCCACGCCCTGGCGGTGCCGGGCAACCACGAGAACAAGCTCGTCCGGGCGCTGCGCGGGCGCAACGTCCGGGTCAGCCACGGCCTGGAGACGACCCTCGCGCAGCTGCAGGGCGAGACCCCCGAGTTCCGCAGGCAGGTGGAGGACTTCTGCTACGGGCTCGTCAGCCACTACGTGCTCGACGACGGCAAGCTGGTGGTCGCGCACGCCGGGCTCAAGGAGTCGCTGCAGGGCCGGGCCAGCGCCCGCGTCCGCGACTTCGCCCTCTACGGCGAGACGACCGGTGAGACCGACGAGTTCGGCCTGCCGGTCCGCTACCCCTGGGCGGACGAGTACCGCGGCCGCGCCACCGTCCTGTACGGGCACACGCCGGTCCCGACGCCGGAGTGGGTCAACGGCACCCTGTGCCTGGACACCGGGTGCGTCTTCGGCGGACGGCTGACCGCGCTGCGCTACCCCGAGCGGACGCTGGTCAGCGTGCCGGCAGCCCGCACCTACTACGCGCCGGCCCGTCCGTTCCTGCCCGGCGACGGGCCCGGCTCCGCCGCCCCGCCGCAGCAGGCCGCTCAGAAGCGGGACGCGCAGGTGCTCGACATCGACGACGTGCTCGGCAAGCGCGTCGTCGAGACGCGGTACGGCGGGCGGGTCACCGTGCGGGAGGAGAACGCCGCGGCGGCGATCGAGGTCATGAGCCGCTTCGCACTGCCCCCGGCGCAGCTGCTGTACCTGCCGCCGACCATGAGCCCGTCGGCCACCACTGCCGTGCCCGGGCTGCTCGAGCACCCCGCGGAGGCCTTCGCCCACTACCGGGCAGAGGGCGTCGCGCACGTCGTCTGCCAGGAGAAGCACATGGGCTCGCGGGCCGTCGCCCTCGTGCGGCGCAGCGACCTCAGCGGCGACGACAGCCGCCCACCGGAGCAGCGGGGCGCGGTGCACAGCCGGACCGGGCGGGCGTTCTTCGCCGACCGCGCGCTGACCGGTGCGTTCCTGGCGCGGCTCGCCCGTGCGGTCGAGACGGCGGGGCTGTTCGACGAGCTCGACACCGACTGGCTGCTGCTCGACGCCGAGCTGCTGCCCTGGTCGGCCAAGGCCGGCGAGCTCGTCCGCAGCCAGTACGCCGCGGTGGGCGCGGCCGCGCGCGCAGCCGTCCCGGCCGCTGTCGCGGTGCTGGAGCAGGCCGCCGCACGTGGTCTGGACGTGTCCGGTCAGCTCGAGCTCCAGCGCGCGCGGGCCGCCGACGCCCTCGCCTTCACGCAGGCCTACCGGCGCTACTGCTGGCCCACCGACGGTCTCGACGGGCTGGCCCTGGCGCCGTTCCAGGTCCTCGCCTGCGAGGGACGGACCTTCTCCGACCGCGACCACGCCTGGCACCTCGCGGTCGGGGACCGGCTCGCCGACGCCGACCCCGGACTGGTGCGGCGCACCGAGCACCGCGCCGTCGACGTCACCGACCCGGCCGACGAGGCTGCTGCCACGGCCTGGTGGACGGCGCTCACCGAGGCAGGCGGCGAGGGCATGGTGGTCAAGCCCGCTGCGAACCTCGTCCGCGGCCGCAAGGGCCTGGTCCAGCCGGGTCTCAAGGTCCGCGGACGGGAGTACCTGCGGATCGTCTACGGCCCGGACTACACCCGCCCCGAGCACCTCGAGCGGCTGCGCGAGCGCCACCTGGGCCGCAAGCGCGGCCTCGCCCTGCGGGAGTACGCCCTCGGGCTGGAGGCGCTGGAGCGGGCTGCTGCCGGCGAGCCGCTGTGGCGCGTGCACGAGTGCGTGTTCGCGGTGCTGGCGCTGGAGTCGGAGCCGGTGGACCCGAGGCTGTGACACCGGCCAGCCGGCACCCGCTGCTCGACTGCTGCCCGAGGGCCTTGCGGGCGCGGGCGCCGGGACGTGCGGCCTCGGCGCGGGCGCCGTGCGGTCAGGCGGCCTCGGCGCGCAGCGCGTCGGTCAGCAGGGTGACCAGGGCCTCGAGCTGGACGTCGACCGACGAGGTGAGCTCCTCGTCGGAGCCGTCGAGGGCGCGTGCGGCGAGCCCGGCCTTGCTGTCGATCAGCTCGGCGATGCGCGCGTCGATGGTCTGGGCGGCGATGATGCGCCAGGCCGTGACCGGCTGGTCCTGCCCGATCCGGTGCACGCGGTCGATCGCCTGCGTCTGCTCGGCGTCGGTCCAGGACAGCTCGGCCAGCACGACGTCGGAGGCCACCTGCAGGTTCAGCCCGACACCCGCGGCCATCAACGAGCAGACCACGACCGCGACCTCGGGGTCGCCCACGAACGCGTCGATGCTCTGCTGGCGGGCGCGGGGAGTCTGGTCGCCCCGGATCGAGGCGTAGCCGATCCCCCGGCGCTCGAAGACCTCCTCGGCGGCGTCCATGACGTCGACGTGCTTGGCGAAGAAGACGACCTTGCCGACGTTGCGCGCCAGCTGGGCGGCGTAGTCGGCGGCCAGCACCGCCTTGGCCTGGCCGATGCGGCGCATCATCGTGAAGACGTTCTCGCCGCTGCTGTCCTCGTCGGTGTCCTGGCGCTCCCAGGCCGCCACGCGACGGACCAGGTCGGCGTCGATGCCCTCGACGACGACGCCCGGCGAACGCGCCTCGAGCGCGCTGCGGTAGCGCTTGACGAGGCGGCGCGCGAGCAGGCGCTCGGCGTCGCGGATCGAGCGTCCGAGGGCGCCCTCGAGCTCGACCGGCAGGTCGGCGATCCGCCGGGCCGGGATGTCGGCGGCGACGTCGACCTTGCGCCGCCGCACGATGCCCAGCTCGATCACGGCGGCGCGCGCCGCCGGGTAGAAGCCCCGGTCGACCGGCGTGAGGCCGTTGCGCTCCAGCGCCGCCATGAGCTCGGCGCCGGGCTCGTCGTCGCGGATCCAGCCGAGGAACTCCCAGATGGCGAGGAAGTCCTCGATGTCGTTGATGAGCGGCGTGCCCGTCAGGGCCATGAGCAGGGGCCGCAGGGTGCGCGTACGGATCCGCTCGGAGAGCTCGAGCACGTGGCGCGAGCGCTGCGACTCCTTGTTCTTGATGAAGTGCGCCTCGTCGACGACCATCCCGCGGAACCCGAAGGTCCCCAGCCAGCCGACGTGCCGGTCGAGGATGTCGTAGTTGACGACCACGACGTCGGAGAACGCGTCGACGCCGTGCCCGTCCCCGTGGACGACCGTGGCCGGCCGCGACGGGGTCCACAGCCCCGTCTCGCGGGCCCAGTTGGTCTTGACGACGTTGGGCACCACGACGAGCAGCGGGTAGGCCTCCGCGGCCTCCGCGGCCAGCAGCGCCTGAGCGGTCTTGCCCAGCCCGGGCTCGTCGGCCAGCAGGAACGTGCGGTGGCCCGCGGCGGCTGCCGCGACCACCCGCGCCTGGTGAGGCATGAGCAGCCGGCCGCCGGACGCCTCGAGAGGGGCCGGCTCGGGCAGCTGCATGCACGACGGCGCTCCGCCGGAGGCCTGCTCGAACGAGCGCAGCAGCGGTCCCAGCAGCTCCCAGGTCGCGAGCAGCCGCGGACCCGGCGCCGCCGGGGCCGGACGGGCCGCCGAGTAGTCGGGCTCCAGGAAGGGGTTGGCCAGCTGCCGGGAGATCACCGACTGCGGGACGACCTGCCGCTCCGCGCGCGGGGAGGGCGCGACGGCCGCCTCCGCCGAGGGGACGGCCGCCTCGGGTGCGGGGGCGATGCCGGCCGCCTCGCGCAGCTCGCGCAGGGCGTACCGGGTCTCGGCGAGCACGTCGGTGTCCGGCGCCAGCAGGGCGAGCAGGGAGGCGTCGCGCGGTGCGGTCCTGGCCAGCACGGCCGCGACGCCGTCCAGGCGCTTGAGCTGCTCGCTGCGGCGGGCACCGTTGGTCTCGTCCGCCTGGATCCGGGCCCGCTCCTCGCGGATCAGCAGGGCCACGGCCTGGAAGGTCCCACGGACCGACGGTCCGACCCGACCGCGCTCCACCGCCACCTGCACGTCGCTGACCGCGGACGCGAGCACCGGCAGCACGCCTCGCTCGCCGCGCTCCCAGCTGCGCCGGGGCTGCGGGCGCCGGGACGCGTTGGCTCGCGGCGAACGGCTCTCCCGACCGGCCACGCGTCCTCCTCCGATGTCACGACCTGCAGACCTGCGACCGCGTAGCGCCTCGTCCACGGCGCCGCTGTCTCGACGCACCCGGGCAGGTCCTGCGGCCGCGCTGCGCCCGCCGGTGTCCGGCGTCCGCGCCGAGACGGCGACCGGCCGGGGCGATCGGCACCGCCATGACGAGCGGGGTGCCGGTGCCGCGGCCCTGCAGCGAGGGCATCGGACCGGTGATCGCCGTCCGTGGCTCGCCGGGAGGCGGGTCACGAGGCCGAGCGGACGCCCCCCACACTACGCGCACGCGCGGTGCACGGCCGGTGGACACCCGCCGCAGGCTCAGCGGTGCCGGCCACGGTCGGCGCCCGCCCGGCCCTGCGTCCGCCACCGCTGCAACCCGGACCGGTGAGCACTTGTGATCACACCGGCCCACCCGGCCGGATCATGGTGCTGCGCCGATCGAGAGGCCAGCCTGTCGGACATGAACTCGCTGACCGAGATCGGGGGCAGACGACTGCCCTTCCTGCGCTGGTCCTTCCTCCGCATCCTCGTCGGGATGAAGAGGCTCACGACGGAGTGGCAGGTCGGCGACGGCCGTGAGGACGCACTCGCCGAGCACGTGGTCCGGCACGCTCGCGCGGGCGACGTGGACGATGCCATCCGCGTCGTCGACGAGTTCTGCTACACCCGCAGCTACATGATGAACGTCGGCGACGAGAAGGGCGCGCTGCTCGACGCGGCGGTACGGCGGGCTTCGCCGCGGCTGGTCCTGGAGCTGGGCACCTACTGCGGCTACAGCGCGCTGCGGATGGCGCGCGTGCTCCCTGCGCACGCCCACACGGTGTCCCTCGAGTTCAACCCCGACAACGCACGGGTCGCCCGCCGGTTGCTCGAGCACGCCGGTGTGGCGGACAGGGTCACCGTCGTCGTGGGCACCCTCGGTGACGGTGGTCGCACCATGGACGCCCTCGAGCAGCAGCACGGCGTGACCACGGGCGCAGTCGACCTGGTCTTCCTCGACCACGACAAGGACGCCTACCTGCCGGACCTGCAGCGCGTGCTGGCGCGCGGCTGGCTGCACCCCGGGTCGGTGGTCGTCGCCGACAACGTGCGCCTGCCGGGCGCACCCGAGTACAAGGCGTACATGTCGGGTGAGGAGGGCCGCACCTGGCGGACCGTCGAGCACGAGGCACACCTGGAGTACCAGAGCCTGCTCAAGGACCTCGTGCTGGAGTCCACCTACCAGCCCGCACCCGGATGACCGACGAGCCCGGGCGCTGCCCCGGGGCGACGCCGCGGGCCCGACGTCCGACGCGGGACGCACGAGCCGCCGCGCGGCCCTGACGTCAGCCGATCACCTCGATCGGCGTGCCCGGCGCCGGGAACCCGAACAGCTCGGCGGCGCTGCCGCCCCGGGCGAGCAGCTCGCACCACCGCCGCTCCCCGCCGTCGCGGGTCGCCCAGCCGGAGCTGCCGGGGGCGAAGGAGACCTCGCCGGCCGGCACGGCGAAGGTGCCGCCGCCGACGACCACCTCGGCCTCGGCCTCCCCGACCCGGACCCGCAGGCGAGCACCGGGTTCGGCGGGCGGGTCCGGCCAGGTCGTCTTGAGGTTGCCGTAGCCGTCCACGTAGGCGACGACGCGCGGCGGCACGTCCGGCAGCCGCGCCGGGTCCAGCGCCGACTCGAGCACCGACCCGTCACCGGCCAGCAGCCGCGGCAGCAGCGGCGGGAAGGCGTCGCGGGAGCGGAACTGGGAGCCGCTGGCAGGCACCGCGACCAGGTGCGCCTGCTCCACCTCGTCCTTGACGAAGGCGAAGGTGGACCCGGCCGCCACGCCGACGACGAGCACGCCGTTGCTCAGCCGGGCCGCGACGAGCGGCTCGCCCTCGTTGTCGGGCCGCGGGTCGTCGCGGTCCTGCCGGGGAGCGACGTTGTGGTAGACGAGCCGGTCCGGTGGCCCCTCGCCCAGCGCGAGCTGAGCGATGCAGAAGCCGGCGGCGACGGTGTCGAAGGGGCCGACCGGCGTGTACGCGACGTCGGCGCCCGGGAGGTGGACGGCCAGGCTCGCGCGGACCTCCGCGGCCGCCAGGTCGCCCACGCCGTAGTCCGCCACCAGATGCACGAGCACCGCCGGTCCGTACCCGCGCGGATGCGGTCGCACCACACGGCGAGCGTCGGCCGGCGCACCGCCCTGCTCGCCCACGGGCCGGGCGCGACTCGCGCCAGGGCGACCGCGGGGGCTCAGCCGAGGAAGCCCTCGCTCTCCATCCACTCCTGCGCGACGTCGTCCGGCTGCTGCCCCTCCACGTCGACCTTCGAGTTCAGCTCGGTGATGGTGTCGTTGGTGAGCGCTTCGCTGATCGGCGCCATGATCTCCTCGATCTCGGGGTGCTCGTCGAGCGTCTCCTGGCGCAGGGTCACCACCCCGAGGTACTCGAGGAAGAAGTCCTTGTCGTCCTCGAGGATCTGCAGGTCCTGCGACAGGACGCGGCCCTCGGTCGTGGTGACCTCGCCGAAGGCACAGCTCTCGCCGACCTGCGTGAAGATCAGGTTGAAGTCGAGCTCGTTGACCTCGGTGAACTTCGTGCCGTACGCCTTCTCCAGGCCCGGAAGACCGTCGTCGCGGTTCAGGAACTCGCTGGCCGCGCAGATGACCCCGTCGTCGGGGTTGTCCTCGATGTACTGGACGGCGTCGCTCAAGGTCGTCACGTCGTTGTCCTTCGCGAAGTCCGAGGTGGTCGCGATGGCGTACGCGTTCTCGAAGGGCGCCGGCTCGAGCCAGGCGATGCCGTTCTCGGCATCGGCCGTCTTCACCGCCTCGTACAGGTCGTCGGGCAGGTCCGTCGGGCTGTTGCCCAGGATGTTGACCCACCCGGTGCCCGTGTAGTCCCAGTAGATGTCGATCTCCTTGGACTCCAGGGCCGCGCGCACCGTGGCGCTGCCGGAGATCCCGGTCGAGTCCTCGACCTCCGCCCCGGCGTTCTCCAGCGCCAGAGCGGTGATCTTGCCGAGCAGGATCGACTCGGTGAACTCCTTGGACCCGACGGTCAGGGTCGCCCCGGCCAGCTCTCCGTCACCGCCGCCCGCGGCGGAGTCCGACGTGGAGTCCCCGCCGCAGCCCGCCATCGCCAGGCTCAGTCCCACGGTGATCGCTGCCCAGGTCGCTCTCGTCGTCACAGGGTCTCCTTGTCGTTGCGGCGCGGTCATGGCGACCGTGCCTGCGGGTGGCGGTCGTGCGGAGCGGGCCCCTACAGTCCCCGCGGGCGCAGCAGGTCCTCGGCGATCCCGGCGAGGTGGTCGATGAGCAGCGCGAGCACTGCGGTCAGCCCGGCGCCCACGAGCTGGATCGAGAGCCGGTTCGTCGACAGGCCGGCGGCGATGACGTCGCCCAGCCCGCCGGCGTTGATGTAGGTCACGAGGGTCGCGCTGCCGACGTTGATGACCAGGGCGGTGCGCACGCCCGCCGCCATGACCGGCACCGACAGCGGCAGCTCGATCCTGCGCAGCACCTCCGCACGGGACATCCCCATGCCGCGACCCGCCTCCAGCACGGTCCGGTCCACCTGCTCCAGACCGACCATGGTGTTCAGGAGGACCGGGACGATCGCGTACAGGACGAGGCCGACGATCGCCGCCCGGAAGCCCAGGAACAGGAAGCTGACCGCCAGCAGCACCAGGATGCCGATGGTCGGGACGGCCTGGGCGAGGTTCAGCACCGCCACGAGAGGGGTGCGCACCCGGGCGGCGAACGGCCGCGTGAGCACGATGCCCAGCGGCACCGCGACGAGGATGACCAGCACGGTCGACAGCGCGGTCAGCTGGACGTGCTCCCGGACCGCGGTGCCGAGCGTCGCGGCGTTCAGCGAGCGCGCCTCGATGCTGTCCAGCTCGCGGCTGCTGACGTAGACGTACATCGCCCCGCAGGCCAGGGCCAGCAGCACCGGCATGAACAGGTAGCCGCCGGCCGAGCGGTGCCGCTGGCGCACGGGTGTCCAGGCCGCCATCGGACCGGTGGCTGCGGTCGCCTGCTCGAGGTCCGCCACGGCTACGACCCGCTCGTCGCGCCGTCGGCACCGGCTGCCGCAGGACCGCCGTGCGCGGAGCGCGCAGCGGAGTTGATGCGCGTGATGTCCACGAGCCCGCGGTAGGTGCCCTCGGCGTCGACGACGACGACGACGCTGCCCCGGGCGACGACCAGGTCGTTGAGGGCGTCGGCGAGCGTCGCGTCGAGGGACAGGACCGCGTCCGGCGGCCTCCCCACCTCGTCGAGCCGCCGGCCGTCGGCCCGGTGCACGTCGTCGGCCTCGAGCCACCGCCGCGGCCGGTCCCGCTCGTCGAGGACCAGCACGCGGCCGTCAGCGGACGCACGCACGGCCGCGAGCGCGTCCTGGGCGCTGCTGTCCGCGCGGACGACGTGCCCGCGGGCGAGCTCGATGTCGGCCACGCGGCTGAGGCTGAGCCGCTTGAGGGCGGCCCCGGAGCCGATGAACCTCGCGACGAAGTCGTTCGCCGGGGCCGTCAGGATCCGCTCGGGCGTGTCGTACTGGGCGATGCGCGAGCCCTCCTGCAGGATCGCGATCCTGTCCCCCATCTTGATCGCCTCGTCGAGGTCGTGGGTGACGAAGACGATGGTCTTGCGGACCTCGGACTGCAGCCGCAGGAACTCGTCCTGCAGCCGCTCGCGGACGATCGGGTCGATCGCTCCGAACGGCTCGTCCATGAGCATCACGTCGGGATCGCCGCTGAGCGCTCGTGCCACGCCCACCCGCTGCAGCTGTCCGCCGGACAGCTCCTTCGGGTAGCGGTCGCGGTACTGCCCGGGCGGCATGTGGACGACGTCGAGCAGCTCGTCGATGCGTGCGTCGATCCGCGCCCTGTCCCAGCCCAGCAGCCTCGGGACCGTCGCGATGTTCTGCGCGATCGTCATGTGCGGGAACAGCCCGATCCGCTGGATGACGTAGCCGATCCGGCGTCGCAGCTGGTCGGCGTCGCCCTTGGTGACGTCCTCGCCGTCGAGGACGATCCTTCCGGACGTCGGCTCGATGATCCGGTTGACCATCTTCATGGTCGTGGTCTTGCCGCACCCGGACGGGCCGACGAGGATCACGATCTCGCCCTCGGGGACCTCGAGGGAGAGCCTGTCGACCGCCGGAGCCGCCTGGCCCGGGAAGTGCTTGGTGAGCTCCTCCAGGCGGATCATCGCTCGGCCCGTCCGTCCGCCGGCGGTGGCAGCGCCGCTCATCGCAGCCCCCGCGACGTGGTGAGCCGACGCAGTGCGTGGAAGGCCACCTCGAAGACCACGGCGACCAGCACCACGCCCAGGACACCGGCCAGGACCAGGTTGATCGCCACCTCCGTGCCGACACGGAACAGGCCGGCGAAGATCAGCTCCCCGTAGCCGGGGCCGAGCACGACAGCGCCGATGGCCGCCCCGCCGACGAGGATCAACGTGCTCACCTGCATGCCCGTGATGATCACCGGCCAGGCCAGCGGGAGCTCGATGCGCAGCAGGCGCTGCCGGCGGTCCAGTCCCATCCCCATGGCCGACTCGACGATCGCCGGATCGACCCCCCGCAGGCCGATGATCGTGTTGCGCAGGACGGGCAGGAGGCCGTACATGGTGAGCGCGACGACGACGTTCGTCGCGCCCAGGCCCAGGGGGCCGATGAACAGCACGAGCAGGGCGAAGGACGGGATCGTGAGGAAGGCTCCGGCGACCGCCAGCACGATCTCCCGGGGCCGCTCCGTGCGGTAGGTGGCGATGCCGAGCGAGACACCCAGCACGGTCGCGAGGGCCACCGCGACGAGGACGACCGCGACGTGCTGCAGGCCGAGCGTCACCATGTCGCTCGACCGGGTCTGGAGGAACTCGAGGAAGCTCACCGCCACCCTCCGCTCCGGCAGACTGGACCGCCTGTCCTGCGGCGTCCGCCGGAGATGCCCGGCGCGGCCGATCCGACCCTATACGCGGCGTGGTCGTCAGCGGCCCCGTACGTGACCGGCACGCCGTGTCGGCCGGGCGGGTGCGGTGCTCCCGTGCGGTCGCTCGAGGAGGCGTACCGTCCGCGGCACCCGCCGGAGGAGCCTCATGACCACCACCGAAGCGCCCCGCGTCGACGACCTCGTCGACACCGCCCGCTACCCGCTGACGTCCCCGGGGAGCAGCGGTTGGAGCGCCGCGGTCGCCCGGGCCCGGCAGGAGCTCGCCGACCGCGGCTGCTGCGTCCTGCCCGGCTTCCTGCGGTCCTCGCTGCTCGACGCGCTCAGGCAGGAGTGCGCGTCGGTCGCCCCCGCGGCGCACTACGACGTCGAGACGGTCAACGTCTACAACACGACGCCGGACGCGTCCCTGCCGCAGGGCCACCCGGTCCGGACGACGATGGAGCGCGGCAACGCCTTCGTGCCGCGCGATGCTCTCGGGCCCGAGCTGGTCGTCTCGCGGCTGTACACCGACCCGCAGGTCCAGGCGTTCGTGGCGGCGTGCTTCGACCTGCCCGAGGTGCACGAGCTGGCCGACCCGCTGGCCGGGCTCTGCCTGAACGTCCTGACGCCGGGCCGCGCGCACCCGTGGCACTTCGACACCAACGAGTTCGCGGTCAGCCTGCTGACGCAGGCGCCTGAGGCCGGTGGCCGCTTCGAGTACTGCCCGGACATCAGGTCGGCGCGGTCGGAGTGCTTCGCGGACGTCGCCGGCGTCCTGGCGGGCGAGCGTCCGGACCTGGTGCGCTGGGTGGAGGTGCTCCCCGGAGCGCTGCAGCTGTTCCGGGGCCGGTACGCGCTGCACCGCGTCAGCGCCGTCGAGGGCAGCACCGCCCGGCACTCGGCGATCTTCGCGTACAGCCGGCGGCCCGGTGTGATCGGCTCGGTCGAGCGGACCCGGCAGCTGTTCGGCCGGGTGCTGCCGGAGCACCTCGCCGCCGAGGGTCGCGCGGTGCGGGGGGATGCGCTGCTGGACTGACGGGCGGCGTCAGCCCGGCGCCGGCTCCGCCGCGAGCAGGTCGTCCAGCTCGACGAGCGCACGGCGCAGCTCTGCGGCGAAGACCTCGAGGTGGTCGCTCACCGCCCGTGGCGTGCTGAGGTAGACGTTGAAGCGGTCGGGCAGCAGCACGTAGGCGACGCCGATGCACTGCGGGCTGGTCGACCCGAAGCCGAAGTGCTGGACGTGCCGGGACGGTGCGGAGCTGGTGCTCAGGTAGTCGTCCCGCATCGTGGTCCAGCCCGGGCTGCCGTGGAGGGCGAGCGGCTCGTCCGCCGCTCCTCGGCGCAGCTGCAGCATCTGCAGCTCCCACAGGTGCTGCTCGGGGGCGTCGCCGGCCTGGCACTGCCGAGCCCGCTCGGTGTGCTGTGCGGCCGCTGCCCGGAACGCGCTCCGCCGGGCGTCCCCGCTCGCACTGGCGTCGCTCATGGCCGCGACGAAGCTCAGCACCTCGGGCGTGACGACGCGCATCGCCTCGGTGCGGCCGTGCCGGTACTGCCGGGTCGCGATGGACTCGTAGGTGGCGCCCACGAGCCCCTTGGTCCGCCGGTGTGCCAGCTGGTAGGCCAGCTGCACGAACGCGTCGGGCGACGTGCGCAACGCCTTGATCCGCTCCGTCCCGACGTCCGGGAACGACAGCACCGCCGTGGCGGTGTCGGCGGCGTAGCCGGCGAAGGCCGACGCGGCGTCCTGGACGGCGGCCTGCAGCGCCGCGTCGAGCACGAAGGTGACCGGACGGACCGTGGACGAGTCCTGCCGGAGGTCGTCGGCCGGCGGACGGTCACCGGCCGGCCAGGTCAGCACGGCGTCGACGAAGTCGAGGATGGTCGTGCCGTCCAGCTTCGAGTGCTCGGCGTTGAGCCCGGCGCGCCCGTCGGCGAAGACCACGAAGGACAGGGCCTTGTCGAACCACCGGTTCGCGCTGTCCCCGTGCAGCAGCAGGTCGCACGCCGCGTGGACGTCCTCCGGGACGACGTCCTCCAGGCAGATGCAGAACAGCGCCGTCTCGACCAGGTCGAGCGTGTCGCGGTTGCGGGGGTCGAGCTCCAGGAGCGCCGTGCGCTTCGTCGCCCAGTCGGCGCGCGCCAGCGTGGTGAGGTGCCCGACGGACGTGCCGGGCGCGGCGTACGACGCCGTCTGCGCGAGCACGGCGCGCAGGCCGTCCTCCAGCTGTTCGAGCGGGTACGGCACGCCGTCGGGGCCGATCACGTCGAGGCTGCACGCGTGACCGCGGTGCAGCACCAGCACGTGCCGGGCCGGCGGCGCGAGGGGCTCCGGCTCGTCGTAGGGGGTGCGCACGGTGTCCTGCTCGAGCCCCGGGATCCGGGTGGTGGAGAACAGGTAGCGGGTCTGCTCCATCGACAGGGGTCGCCCCCGCTGCAGCACCGGCGGGAGCCGGTCCTCGTCGAGGCGCAGCTTGTAGTCGAGTGCGGCGGCTGTCAGGCCTGCGGCACGCTCGACCTGGCCCTGTGCGACGTCCTCGAACAGGAAGAAGAAGTTGGCGTTCAACGCGATCCGGTCACGGCGTCCCAGGTAGCGCTGGCGCCAGAAGTCGTCGAGCCAGCTGTCGACGTCGGGCCGCGCGTCGTACTCCTCCAGCGCAGCCTGCAGTCGGCGGGCAGGGCTGTCCGGCGCCAGGAGAGCCCGCACCGCGTCCTGCGTGACGGTGAGCTGCTCGGGGGTGAGCAGCGGCGCACACCACTCGAGGAAGCGGGCTGCGCTGTCCTCGAGGGCAGGCAGCGGGACGCGCGGGAGCTGCGCCTCGCGCGCCAGGACCCCCGCGCGATCGCTGTGGTCGACCTCCGTCATGCCTCACCTCCTGTCGCCGCGGATGCTCGCACGGTGGCCTGGCGCGACGGTCCGGGGCGTCGCCTCGCCTCTCTGGCGACGCCCGCACGCGCAGGTCGGCACGACGGCGCGCGGGGCCGTCGCGCGGGTCCAGCTCGAGGACGGGGGCGGCGGTGCAGTCTGCAGCCGTCGACGACGACCGACGGCCCGCTCAGGGCTGCCGGCTCCAGTAGCCGATCACCTGCCAGCCGGTGTCCGGGAAGCCGCTGGCGCGGGCGACCCGGGCCGACGCCTCGTTGTCGGGCGCGTGCAGGTAGATCACCGCCCGACCCTCGGCGAGGACCGTGCGGGCCGCCTGCGCCACGAGTCGTCGAGCCAGTCCCCGTCCACGAGCCCGCTCGTCGGTCACGACGGCGATCTCCCGACCGCTGTCGTGGTGCCGCTTGAGACCCACCCCGCCCAGGTACCGGCCGTCCTCGTCCAGCGCCACCAGCACGTCACCACCGAAGGGCCGCAGCCAGGCGGGCACCCGCGGGTCGCCGTCGTCGGCGAGGGCAGCCGGCAGCCAGATCCCGACGTCGGGCAGCACGTCGCGGTCGGGCACGTCCTGCGCCCAGCGCAGGACGCCGGCGCCGGCGGTCCCAGGGACACCGACCGCGGCCGGCAGTGCCGCCAGCAGGCTCGCGACGTCGGGCAGCGGCACCTCGAGACGCGCTGCGACCTCGGGCGGCAGCCGCACGACGCACCGCCCCTCAGGATCGACGACACCGGCGACGCCGCGGGCAGTCCCGTCCCATCCCGGCCGCTCGTGCTCGAGGTCCTGGACGACCCGGACCGGCAAGGCGGGCGGCCAGCCACCCAGCCAGGCGGACAGGTGATCGGCGGGCGGTGACAGCACAGCGCCGATCCTCTCGGACGCGTCGACCCGGCGCCGGCCGCTCCCCCCGTCCGGCGCCAAGGGACCAGCCCTTGAGGAGCTCGGACCGACAGCGGTGGGCCCTCAGCCGTTGCGGCCACCGGGGTCACTCAGGACCTGACGCCAGGAGTGGCGCGGCTCGAAGCCGAGGAGGTCGCGTGCCTTGTCGATGGCGTAGAAGGTCTCGTTGCGGTCCATCTCCCGACGCACCTCCACCCCGTCGTAGAAGCGGTGCTGGAGCTCCTGGGTCGTCGCAGCCACGGACATGTCGGCGTTGGCGACGTTGAAGACCTCGTAGCCCAGGCCGTCGACCTCGAGGCAGCGCTGCACCATCTGGCCGAGGTCACGGACGTCGATGTACGCGAACAGGTTCCGCCGCCGCAGCGACGGGTCGGTGAGGAAGGGAGGGAACAGCTCGCCGTACTCGTCCGGCTCGATGACGTTGTTGATGCGCAGGCCGTACACGTCCGCCCCGGTGCGGGCCTGGAACGAGCGCGCCGTCACCTCGCCGGCGACCTTCGACATCGCGTAGGCGTCTTCAGGAACCGTCGGGTGGTCCTCGTCGACGGGCAGGTAGAGCGGGCGCCGCTCGCCCTGAGCGAAGCAGACTCCGTAGGTCGTCTCCGACGAGGCGAACACGATCTTGCGCACGCCCAGCCGCGTCGCGGCTTCCAGCACGTTGTAGGTGCTGAGGACGTTGGTCGCGTACGTCGCCGCGTCCGACGTGAGCAGGATCGCCGGCACGGCGGCGAAGTGCACGACGGCGTCGTACGTCGGCTTCTCCGGCAGGTCCAGCTCGTCGAAGGTCGCCAGCCCGGCGAGCGCGGAGTAGGTCTCGCCGGCATCCGTGAGATCGACCCGGAGGTCGGCGACGGCTGGGTGCCGGAGCGGGACGAGGTCGGCGTTCGTGACGTGGTGGCCCTGCTCGGCGAGGTGTGGCGCGACGTGCCTGCCGGCCTTCCCGCTGCCGCCGGTGAAGAAGATGCGCATGACCCTGCTTATCGCAGAGGTGTTGGGCGAGTGCCATCGGTACGGGTTTCCTGGCGGACCGGGCTGAGATCGAGCGATGGGCGAGCGGCGGAACCAGCCGTCAGCAAGCGACCCGCGTCAGCACCGTCCGTGCCGGCTGAGATGGGGCACGCGGGGGGCACGACGGCCTTCGAGCGACCACAAGCAAACAGGGCCGCCGACCCGTTCCCACAGGTCAGCGGCCCTTCCGCGGGTGGAGCTGAGGGGACTCGAACCCCTGACCCCCACACTGCCAGTGTGGTGCGCTACCAGCTGCGCCACAGCCCCGCGTCGTGCGGTCGAGAGTCTACAAGGGTCGCCGGTCGGCTCCCGTGACGGTCGCGGGGGCGACGTCGAGCCCGGCACCGTGCTGCTCGAGGCGCCAGCCGGCCGGGTGCTCGACCAGCACCGACCAGCAGCAGTTGCCGAGGGGGGCCAGCCTCCCCCAGCTCGCGGAAGGCAGCTCGAGCAGCCGCCCGACGCAGGCCCGGGCGGTGCCGCCGTGGGTCACAGCGACCAACGTCCCGCCCGGCTCGACGTCCGGCAGGTGCTCGAGCAGGCACTCGCCGGCGCGCTCGGCGGCCTCGGCGTAGGTCTCGCCGCCGCCGCGGCGCACGTCGGCGCCGGACCGCCAGGCGGCGTGCTCGTCCGGGAAGCGCTCCCGGGCCTGCTGTCCCGTCAGCCCTTGCCAGGCACCGAGGTCGAGCTCCCGCAGCCGCGCATCGAGCGTCACCTCGAGCCCGGTGACCTCGGCCAGCGGAGCGGCAGTGCTGCGCGCCCGGTCGAGGTCGCTCGACAGCAGGCGCACGGGCGCGAGCGCCGCCAGCGGCCCGGCGGCGCGATCGGCCTGCGCCCGCCCCACCTCGTCGAGCGGGGTGTCGAGGTGGCCCTGGATGCGGCCGGCGGCGTTGTCGGCCGTACGGCCGTGGCGGAGCAGGACCAGCCGGCGGGCGCCGCTCAGCCGGCGCTCGAACGCCCGGCCGCCCGCTCGACGTCGCGGTCGACGAACGGGATGACGGGGCAGTCCTTCCACAGCCGCTCGAGGGCGTAGAAGACGCGCTCCTCCTCGTGCTGCACGTGGATGACGACCTCGGCGAAGTCGAGCAGCACCCAGCGACCCTCCTGCGCGCCCTCGCGCCGCACCGGCTTGGCGCCGAGCTCGCGCAGCGCGTCCTCCACCGCGTCGACGACGGCCTTGACCTGACGGTCGTTGGGCGCCGAGGCGAGCAGGAACACGTCGGTGATCACGAGCTGCTCGCTGACGTCGAGCAGCAGGATGTCGCTGGCGAGCTTGTCGGCGGCTGCCTGCGCGGCGGCCAGCCCCAGCTCGACGGCGCGCGCGGAGGCGGGCACGGGCTCTCTTCTCGTCGGGAGCCGTCCAGACTAGCCGCGGCCGGCAGCGCCTCCGGGCGGCCGAGGCGCGTCCAGGGCCAGCCACACGGCGAACGCCAGCGCGACCAGGAGCAGGACACCGAGCAGCAGCGCCGTCTGCCGGACCTGCGCCCGGCGGCGCTCGCGCCGCAGGTCGGCGCGGCTGCGGACGGGCTCGCTCACGGGGCGGCCGGCCGGTAGAGCGCGCGCTTCTCGATGTACTGCACGACCCCGTCGGGCACGAGGTACCAGACCGGGTCGCCCGCCGCGACGCGGGCGCGGCAGCCCGTCGAGCTGATCGCGAGCGCCGGCACCTCGAGCAGCGTCACGGCACCGTCGGGGAAGCGGCTGAGGTCGACCCGCTCGAACCCCGGCCGGGTGACCCCCACGAAGTGGGCCAGCGCGAACAGCTCCTCCGCGGCGTGCCAGCCCAGGATCTGCGCCAGCGCGTCGGCGCCGGTGATGAAGAACAGCTCCGCGTCGCCCCAGCTCTCGTGCAGCGCCCGCAGGGTGTCGATGGTGTACGTCGGGCCCGGACGGTCGACCTCGACCCGGCTGACCGAGAAGCGCGGGTTGCTCGCGGTGGCGATGACCGTCATGAGGTAGCGGTCCTCGGCCGGGCTGACCTGCTGCTCGCTCTTCTGCCACGGCCGCCCGGTGGGGACGAACACCACCTCGTCGAGGGCGAAGCGCGTGGCCACCTCGCTGGCGGCGGACAGGTGGCCGTGGTGCACCGGGTCGAAGGTGCCGCCCATGACCCCGATGCGCCTGCCCACGTCCGGAAGGCTAGGACCCGTGGTCGCCGACCGTGCAGGACGTGCCCACCCGCCGCGCTCAGCAGGGTGGGCAACACCTGCATGATCGGCGCCGGTCCCCGGCGATCATGCAGTTCGTGCACACCCCGCACGCTCAGCAGGTGAGCAACAACTGCATGATCGGCGCCGGCCCCCGGCGATCATGCAGTTCGTGCACCCCCCGCACGCTCAACAGGTGGGCAACAACTGCATGATCGGCGCGCCGGACCGAAGCCGCGCGCGGCGTCGGACCGGCTCAGCCACCGCCAGCTGCAGCCGCCCTGAGGTACCGGCGCCGCTCAGGTCGGCAGCAGGCGCTGGACGAAGGCCTCGAGCTGGACCGCGTTGCGGACCTCGACCATCTCCAGGACGTCGCCGTACGCCCCCGTCGCGCTGTCGCCCGAGCCCCAGTAGGCCTGCGGCTCGGGGTTGAGCCAGTAGGCGTGCCGGCTGCGCTGCACGAGCGCGCGCAGCGTGGGCACGGCCGTCGCCCGGTAGTTGTTGCGGGCGTCGCCGAGGATCAGCAGCGAGGTGCGCGGGCCGACGGCGTCGGGGTAGCGCGCCGCGAACTGCTCGATCGAGTGGCCGTAGTCGCTGTGACCGTCGAACCAGACGAGCGAGGCCTCCGACGACATCCGCGACAGCGCGTCGGCGACGTCGACGCCGGGGGTGAAGAAGCGGGAGACCTCGTCGACGGTGTCGATGAAGGCGAACGCCCGCACCTTGGTGAACTGCTCGGACAGGGCGTACGCGAGCATCAGCGTGAAGTGCGCGAACCCCGCGACCGAGCCCGAGACGTCGCACAGCACCACGAGCTCGGGCTTGTGCGGCTTGTGCGGGCGGTGGTGGGTGACCAGCGGGACCCCGCCCGTCCCGAGCGAGGCGCGCACGGTGCGCCGGAAGTCCAGCCGGCCCGAGCGGCCGAGGCGCCGCCGCGCGGTCAGGCGGGTGGCCAGGCGCCGGGCGAGCGGGAAGACCTGGCGGCGCAGCTCGGCCATGTCGTTGCGGCTGGCCCGCAGGAAGTCGACCTGCTCGGCGAGCGGCTGCACCGCCGTCCGCGACAGCGCCTCCGGCCCGCGGTCCTCGGCCAGCCGCCGACGCACCTCCGACTCGACCATCTCGGAGAAGGACCGGATCCGCTCGCTCAGCGTCTGCCGGGCGACCTTCTCGGCCATCCCGCCCCGCACCTGCCCGGCGAGCATCGCCTCGAGCAGGGAGGCCATCAGCGTCTCCGGCGACAGCCCGCGGAGCACGCGGTAGGAGAACCACGCCTGGCGGCCGGGCGCGGTGTCGGCCCGGCCCAGCTCGCGGACGGTCTCACGCGCGAAGCGGCGCAGCGCCTCCTCGTCGCCCTCGAGCAGCAGGTCGCGCAGCCGCCCGCGCAGCGCCTCCTTGTCCGCCGGCCCGTCCTCGCCCGCCTCGCCCGGCCCGTCCTCGTCCGCGTCTGCGCTGCGCGCCGACGGGTCGCCGACCACCGGCGGGAACCACAGGTCGAACAGCGCGTCGAACGCCGGGCGGTGAGCCGGCCGCTTGAGCACGGTCGCGGCGTACGCGGCGCGCAGCCCCTCGCGGTCGAGCAGGTCGACGACGCCGAGCGCCCGGGTGGCGTCCAGGACCTCGGACAGCGCGATCGACAGGCCGGCCTCGCGCAGGGCGCCGAAGAAGCCGATCTGCCGGTCGACCAGCCCGCCGGTCGTCATCGCAGGTCCGGCAGCTCGCCCGCGCCGGCCATCAGTTGAGCTTGAGCGAGCTGGTGGCCCGCTCGTGGTCGCTGGCGTGCTTCAGCACGACACCGAGCGTGCTGCGGACCGCCTGCTCGTCGAGGGTGTCCAGGCCCAGCGCCAGCAGGGTGCGCGCCCAGTCGATCGACTCCGAGATGGACGGGCTCTTCTTGAGCTCCAGCGACCTGAGCGCCCGTACGGTCGAGACGAGCGAGCCGGCGAGCTGCTCGGCGATCTCGGGCACCCGCGACAGCACGATGGCCTTCTCGCGCTCGGCGCCCGGGTAGTCCAGGTGCAGGTAGAGGCAGCGCCGCTTGAGCGCCTCGGACAGCTCACGGGTGGCGTTGGAGGTGAGGAAGACGATCGGGCGCCGGGCGGCGGTGATGGTGCCGAGCTCGGGGATCGTGATCTGGAAGTCCGACAGCACCTCGAGAAGCAGGCCCTCCACCTCGACGTCGGCCTTGTCGGTCTCGTCGACGAGCAGCACCGTCGGCTCGGTGCGCCGGATGGCCGTCAGCAGCGGACGGGAGAGCAGGAACTCCTCGGCGAAGACGTCGTCGTGCACCTCGTCCCAGCTCTCACCGTCCTTGGAGGCCTGGATGCGCAGCAGCTGCTTCTTGTAGTTCCACTCGTAGAGCGCGCGCGCCTCGTCGAGCCCCTCGTAGCACTGCAGCCGGATCAGCGCCGAGCCGGTCGCCTGCGCCACGGCCTTGGCCAGCTCGGTCTTCCCGACGCCCGCGGGCCCCTCCACGAGCAGCGGCTTGCCGAGCCGGTCGGCCAGGAACACCGTGGTGGCGATCGCGTCGTCGGTGAGGTAGCCGGCCGCGCCGAGGCGCTCGGCGACGTCGGCCGGGGACGCGAACTGGGACTGCTGCACGGCGACACGCTCCAGGGGCGGACGGGCGGCCCCGACAGCAGGACCGAACGCCATTCTGTCCCACGCCGCGGCGGACGGCCCGCGTCAGACGACAGAGGCGCCGTCGGCGGCCGTCGACACCCAGCCCCGGGGCGCCCGGCCGCTCGCCTGCGCGTAGCGGCGCAGCACCTCCTCGCGCACCTCCTGCGCCCGGTCGACCTCGACCAGCGAGACGGTGCAGCCGCCGAAGCCGGCGCCGGTCATCCGGCTGCCGACCACACCGGGCGTGGCCAGGGCGGCCTCGACGAGCTGGTCGAGCTCGGGTGTGCTGACCTCGAAGTCGCGGGCCAGGCTCTCGTGCGAGGCGGCGAGCAGCGCGCCCAGCGGTGCGGCGTCGCCGGAGCGCAGCGCCCGGGCCATGTCCAGGACGCGGGCGTTCTCGGTGAGCACGTGGCGGGCGCGGCGACGCACGACCTCGTCCATCGACGACCAGCGGTCCTCGAGCGCGTCCAGCGTCGCGTCGCGCAGGCTGCCCACGCCCAGGTCGGCCGCGGCCTGCTCGCACTGCTGCCGGCGCTCGTTGTAGGCGCTGGACGACAGGTCGCGGCTGACCGCGGAGTCGACGACCAGCACGCCCAGTCCGGGCGGCAGCGGCACGTGCTCGGTGGTCAGCTCGCGGCAGTCGAGCAGCAGGGCGGCGCCGGCCTGCGACCCGGTGCTGGCCAGCTGGTCCATCAGACCGCTCTGGACGCCGACCCCCTCGTTCTCGGCCCGCTGGCAGAGCTGGGCGAGCGCCAGCGGGTCGACCGGCTCGTCGAGGACGGCGAGCGCGACGGCGACCTCGAGCGCGGCCGAGGAGGACAGGCCCGCACCGAGCGGGACGTCGCTGGCGAGCACGCCGTCGATCCCGCGCAGGGCCCGTCCCTGGTCCCGCAGCACCTCCACGACGGCGGTGGCGTAGCGCCCCCAGCCGCTCGAGGGGCCGCGTCCGGTCGCCAGGTCGATCTCCACCGTGCCCTCGTCGGGCAGGTCGAGCGAGCGCAGCCGCAGCAGCCCGCCGCCTGCCCGCCCGGCCACCACGGTGGCCAGCTCCAGGGCGACGGGCAGCACCCAGCCCTCGTTGACGTCGGTGTACTCGCCGATGAGGTTGGCGCGGCCCGGCGCGCGCACCAGCACGTCGGAGTCTGGGGGCGGGGAGGCGAGCAGCTGCTGCGCGGGCGAGGGATCGGTCATGCGGCCCGTCCTCCCCCGTGCGCAGGTCCCGACGCCCTCACGTGGCGACCCGCTCGCCCGCCGGCGTCACGACGTGGACGGTCTCCAGGCGGTGCCGCAGCAGCCGCTGCGCGTCGGCGGGCAGTCCGGCATCCGTGACCAGCACGTCGACGTCGGCGAGGTCGGCGAAGCTCATCAGCCCGACGGTGCCCCACTTGGTGGAGTCGGCGACGAGCACGACCCGCGCGGCCGCGCGCACGAAGGCCCGGTTGGTCGCCGCCTCCCCCATGTTGGGCGTGCTCAGGCCGTCGGTCGACATGCCGTGGCAGCCCAGGAAGGCCAGGTCGAAGTGCAGCGAGCGCAGCACGAGGTCGGCGACCGGCCCGACCAGGGCGTCGCTGGGCGTGCGGACCCCTCCGGTCAGCACGACCTGGTGCGTGGACCCCAGGACGTCGGCGATCTTCACCGAGTTGGTCGTGATGGTCAGCCCCGACACGTGCAGCAGGTGCTGGGCCAGCAGCCACGTGGTGGTGCCCGCGCCGAGCGCGACCGACTGGCCCGGCTGCACCAGCGTGGCCGCGACCTCGGCGATGGCGTGCTTCTCGGCGAGTTCGCGCACCGACTTGGCCTCGAAGCCGGGCTCCTCGCTCGAGAAGCGCGGCACCGTCGCCCCGCCGTGCACCTTCTGGATCAGCCCCTCCTGGCCGAGGCGCTCGAGGTCGCGGCGGACCGTCATGTCCGAGACGCCGAGCAGGCTGGTCAGCTCGGAGACGCGCACGCCTCCGACCCGACGCACCTCGTCGAGGATGCGCTGCCGGCGCTGTGCCGCCAGCACGTCATCCTCCCTGCACCACAGCGGCGCCACCGCCGTCGACCGTCGTCCCCGCCACGGTGACGGGCTCCCCCGTGTGGTTCAGCACGAACAACCGGTCTCCACGCCGCACGACCTCCACCCCCGCCGGCACCGGCGCCGCAGGGGCGACGCCGGCCTCGTGCAGAGCGTCGTCGAGCACGCCGCCCAGCGAGGCGTCGTCGAGCGTGGTCGCGACGTACCAGGCGGTGCCGTCGCCGTGCCGGTGGCGGGTGACCGCCGGCGTGCCGGGCAGCGGCCCGTCGGCCCACGTCCGCACGGCCTGGGCGCCGTCGAGGTGCAGCAGCTCGGACCAGGTGCGGCCGGAGCCCCCCTCGGACAGGGCGTGCTGGACACCTGCGGCGAAGGGGAAGAACTCCTCGACCCGCACGCCGAGCACCTCGCGCAGCGCGCCCGGGTAGCCGCCGAGCCGGATGTGGTCGTTCTCGTCGACGATGCCGCTGAAGGGGCCGACGACCAGGCAGCCGCCGGTCCGCACGTGGGCGTCCAGCGCCTGGGCCCCCGCGTCGGTCAGCAGGTAGAGGCTGGGCGCCAGCAGCAGGTCGTAACCGCCCAGGTCCTCCTCGGGGTGGACGAAGTCGACGGTCACCCCCTTGCGCCACAGGGCCTCGTAGACCTGCCGGACCGCGGCGAGGTAGGTGACGTCCTGCGAGGGGTGGCTGTCGAGCTCGACGGCCCACCAGCTCTCGTAGTCCCACAGCAGGCCGACGGAGGCCGCCACCGGCGTGCCGGTCACCTCCGCCAGACCGGCCAGCTCGGCGCCGAGCGCCACCACCTCGCGCCACAGCTTCGTGTCCGTGCCGCCGTGCGGGAGCATCCCGGAGTGGTACTTCTCGGCGCCGGCGCGGGAGGCGCGCCACTGGAAGAACATGATCCCGTCGGCGCCGCGCGCGACGTGGCTGAGCGCGTGCCGCCGCAGCTGGCCCGGGGTCTTCGCCAGGTTCCGGGGCTGCCAGTTGACCGCGCTGGTGGAGTTCTCCATCAGCAGCCACGGCGCCTGCCGGGCCAGCCCGCGGGTCAGGTCGGCCGACAGCGCCAGCTCCACCTCGGGCGCCGGGTCCTCCCCGATGACGTAGTGGTCGTTGGAGACCAGGTCGACCTCGCGCCCCCACGCCAGGTAGTCCAGCGGCTTGAAGCGCGAGGCCATGAAGTTCGTCGTGATCGGCAGGTCGCTGTGCGCCCGCACGGCGTCGCGCTCGGCGCGGTACAGCTCCAGCAGGGCGTCGGAGCTGAAGCGCCACCAGTCGAGCTGCTGCGTCGGGTTGCGCCAGGTCGGTGACGCCCGTGGCGGGATGACCTCCTCCCAGTCGCCGTAGCGCTGGCTCCAGAAGGCGGTCCCCCACGCGGTGTTCAGCGCGTCGAGGTCGCCGTAGCGGGCCTGCAGCCAGGTGCGGAAGGCCGCGGCGCTCGCGTCGCAGTAGCAGTGCGCGACGTGGCAGCCGTACTCGTTGTTGATGTGCCACATGCGCACCGCCGGGTGCGCCGCGTAGCGCTCGGCGACCGCCCCGGCCAGGCGGCTCGCCGCCTCCCGGTAGGACGTCGAGCTCGGGCAGTAGGCCTGCCGGCTCCCCCACCACAGACGGGTGCCGTCCTCGGTGACCGGCAGGCTCTCCGGATGGGCCCGGGAGAACCAGGGCGGAGGCGAGGCCGTCGCGGTCGCCATGTCGATCGCGATGCCGGCGCCGTGCAGGACCTCGACCACCCGGTCGAGCCAGCCCCACTCGTAGGTGCCCTCACGCGGCTCGAGCAGGGCCCAGCTGAAGATCGCCAGGCTGACGACGTTGACACCGGCCTCCTGCATGAGCCGCGCGTCCTCGGCCCAGACCTCCTCCGGCCACTGCTCGGGGTTGTAGTCGCCGCCGTACAGCAGGCCGGGCACGTCCGGCCAGGAGCGAGCGCTCTGACGGGGGTCGGTCGTCGAAGGCTGATCGGTCATGGGCCGTCCTCGGGCACGGGCCGCCGGACCCGGCGGCGGACGCCGCAATGTGGCGTCCGGCTGCACAGAAGTCAACACTTCCGGACATCGGAGCGTCGGTCGGTCGATGTTCTCGCAGTGGACGTGCAAGCAGCGGCCATCCTGCGGTCGACGCACAGTCGTGACCGCGCCGCGCTTGACAGCGGCTCCCGGCGCGGCTGTGATGCCGATCACCGAGTGTTCGGGTCTGTTCGATTGCTCCGGCCCTGTCCGCTCCCGTCCCCGTACGACGACGTCCGGTCCCTCGAGCCGCCCAGGAGGCGCCCCATGACCCGCACCCCCGGCCCCCACCCCTTCGGCTGGTCCTCGCTCGAGCTCGACCGGCGGCGCCTGCTCAAGGGCGCGCTGCTCGGCGCGGCGGCCCTGAGCAGCGGCGGCCTGCTGACCGCCTGCGGCAGCGACGACAGCGGCTCGGGCGGCGGCGGGGGCGAGGGCGGCGGCGTCGTCAGCATCGGCTCGAACGCCTCCGACGCCACGCCCAAGGCGGCCTACCAGGCGATGTTCGACCAGTTCACCAGCGACAACGCCGACTACACGACCAAGGTCAACACGGTCGACCACAACACGTTCCAGGAGCAGATCAACAACTACCTGCAGGGCAAGCCGGACGACGTGTTCACCTGGTTCGCCGGCAACCGCATGAACTTCTTCGCCCAGCAGGGGCTGGCCGGCGACATCTCCGACGTCTGGGAGGACGTCGACATGAGCGAGGCCTTCAAGAAGGCCTCCACCGGCGAGGACGGCAAGCAGTACTTCATCCCGGTCTACAACTACCCGTGGGCGGTCTTCTACCGGCCGAGCCTGTTCGAGGAGAAGGGCTACACGGTCCCGAAGACCCTCGACGAGTACAAGGCGCTCGGGACGCAGATGAAGGCCGACGGCCTGACGCCCATCGGCTTCGCCGACAAGGACGGCTGGCCCGCGATGGGCACCTTCGACATCCTCAACATGCGGATCAACGGCTTCGAGTTCCACCAGAACCTGCTGGCCGGCGAGGAGGCCTGGGACAGCAAGGAGGTCAAGGAGGTCTTCAGCACCTGGGCCGAGCTGCTCCCGCTGCACGAGGAGAACGCCCTCGGTCGCACCTGGCAGGAGGCGGCGCAGAACCTGGTCGCGAAGAAGAGCGGCACCTACCTGCTCGGCTCGTTCCTCGGCCAGCAGTTCGAGGAGGCCGACCGCGAGGACCTCGACTTCTTCCCGTTCCCGGAGGTCAACCCCGAGCACGGCACCGACTCGATCGACGCCCCCATCGACGGCTTCATGATGTCGGCCGAGCCGGAGAACGAGGCAGGCGCCAAGGCGCTGCTCCGCTTCCTCGCGACGCCGGCCGCCCAGGACATCTACCTCAAGTCCGATCCCAACAACGTCGGCACCGCCAACGGCGTCTCCACCGAGGGCTACAACGCGCTGCAGAAGAAGGCGGCCGAGCTCATCGGCTCCACCGACAACATCGCGCAGTTCCTCGACCGCGACACGCGTCCGGACTTCGCGAGCCCGGTCGTCATCCCCGCGCTGCAGCAGTTCCTGCAGGACCCGAAGGACATCGACGGCGTCACCAAGTCGCTGCAGCAGCAGGCCAAGTCGATCTTCGTGGACTGAGCGCGACATGAGCGTCGCGACGCCGCCGGCGGTCCCGGCGAAGACCGCATCGGCGGCCCCTCGTCGGCGCGGGTCCCGCAGCTTCTCCCCCCGCGACCGGCGGATCCTCATCCTCATGGCCGGCGTGCCGCTGCTGCTGCACGTCGGCCTGGTGTGGGTGCCGTCGCTGCTGTCGGTGGTCCTGTCGTTCACCCGCTGGAACGGCATCGGCGGACTCGGCACGATCGAGCCGGTCGGGCTCGAGAACTACTCGCAGATCACCACGATCTACACGCCGTTCTGGCCGGCGGTGCAGAACAACCTGCTCTGGCTGGCGGTGTTCCTGCTCATCGCCAGCCCGCTGGGCCTGCTGCTGGCCGTGCTGCTCGACAAGGAGATCCGCGGGTCGCGCTTCTACCAGAGCGCGCTCTACCTGCCGGTGGTCCTGTCGCTGGCCCTGGTCGGGTTCATCTGGCAGCTCATCTACAGCCCCGACCAGGGTCTGATCAACAACCTGTTCAGCTCCGACGTCGACTGGTTCGGCGACCAGAGCATCAACATCTGGGCGGTCCTGGTCGCCGCGTCCTGGCGCCACGTCGGCTACATCATGGTGCTCTACCTCGCCGGGCTGAAGGGCGTCGACATGGCCCAGCGCGAGGCCGCCAAGATGGACGGCGCCACTGAGGTGCAGACCTTCCGGCACGTCGTCTTCCCGGCGCTGCGGCCGATCAACGTCGTCGTGCTCGTCGTCACGGTCATCGAGTCGCTGCGGGCCTTCGACCTCGTCTACGTCATCAACCGCGGGCGCAACGGCCTGGAGCTGCTGTCGGTCCTGATCACCAACAACATCATCGGCGAGGCCAGCCGCATCGGCTTCGGCTCGGCGATCGCCGTGATGCTGCTGGTCATCTCCCTGGGCTTCATCGTCGTCTACCTGGCGCAGACCTTCCGGAAGGACGCGGCATGACGACGGTCGTCCCGAAGACGTCGAGGTCGGCCTCGGCTCCCTCGCCGAAGACGAAGGAGGACAAGGACACGACGCCGCTGCGGCCGGCCCGGGTCTTCCTGCACGCCTGCCTGATCGTCGTCAGCCTGGCCTGGCTGCTGCCGCTGCTGTGGGCCGCGTACACCTCGCTGCGGCCGTACGACGAGACGGCAGCCAACGGCTACGTCTCGGTCGCGAAGACCCTGACCCTCGAGAACTACCGCAAGGCCTTCGAGCAGGGCGACCTGGTCCTGCACTTCAAGAACACGATGCTCATCGTGGTGCCCTCGCTCATCCTCATCCTGGCGCTGTCGTCGATGGTCGCGTTCGTGGTCTCGCGCTTCAAGTTCCGCGGGCAGATCCCGCTGCTCATGCTGTTCACGGCCGGCAACCTGCTGCCGCAGCAGGTCATCATCACGCCGCTCTACCGCATCTACCGCGACATGCCGCTGCCCGAGTGGATGAGCGACTCGGGGACGCTGTTCGACTCGTTCTGGGGGATCATCCTCATCCACGTCGCCTTCCAGATCGGCTTCTGCACCTTCGTGCTCAGCAACTACATGAAGACGCTGCCGGAGGAGCTCACGGAGGCGGCACGGGTCGACGGCGCGTCGGCATGGCGGCAGTACTGGCAGATCACGCTGCCGCTGTGCCGGGCGCCGATCGCCGCGCTCGCGACGCTCGAGTTCACCTGGGTCTACAACGACTTCTTCTGGGCGCTGGTGCTCATGGTCAGCGGCGACAAGCGGCCGATCACCTCGGCGCTGAACAACCTGCAGGGCCAGTTCTTCGTCGACAACAACCTGGTCGCCGCCGGCTCGCTGATCGTCGCGCTGCCGACCGTGCTCATCTACTTCCTGCTCCAGAAGCAGTTCATCGGCGGTCTGACGCTCGGGGCCACCAAGGGATGATCCCGGACGACGGCGTCTCCGGGCTGGCCCACCTGCGCAGCGCCGGGGTCAGCCTGCTGCTCGACGCCCGCGCGCCGGGGCTGCCCTCCGTCGTGGCCTGGGGACCGGACCTCGGCGACGCCTCCCCTGCCGAGCTCGTGGCGGTGGCCGACGCGGCGGTGCCCGCCGTGGCGCAGTCCGCGCTCGACGTGCCGGTCCCGGTCTCGCTGCTGCCCGAGCGCTCGCTGGGCTACCGCGGCCGGCCGGGGCTGTCCGGCAGCCGGGCCGGGCGCGACTTCTCGACGGCCTTCGTCCTCGACCGGCTCGAGCCGGACGGCGAGGGCGGCCTGCTGGTCGCGGCCAGTGACCCGGTCGCGCGCCTGAGCGTGCGGATCGAGCTGCGCCTGCACCCCAGCGGCCTGCTGCAGATGCGGCACCGCCTGAGCAACGACGGCGACGAGCCGTACGCCCTCGACGAGCTGGCGGCCGTGCTGCCGGTCCCGGCCCGGGCCCGCGAGCTGTTCGACCTCACCGGCCGCTGGCTGCGCGAGCGCGCACCTCAGCGCCACCCCTTCGTGCAGGGCGCGTTCCTGCGGGAGGGACGCCGCGGGCGCACCGGCTTCGACGCCAGCCTGGTGCTCGCGGCCGGCACCCCCGGCTTCGGCAACCGCACGGGTGAGGTGTGGGGGGTGCACCTGGGCTGGAGCGGGGACAGCCGGCTGTGGGCCGAGCAGGGCAGCGACGGGCACGCGGTCCTCGGTGCAGCCGAGCTGCTCGGCAGCGGCGAGCTCGTCCTCGGTCCCGGGGAGCAGCACCTCACGCCGTCGGTCTTCGCGGCGTACTCCCGCCGCGGCCTGGACGGCATCGGCGACGCGTTCCACGACCACCTGCGGGCCCGCCCGCACCACCCCCGCACCCCCCGGCCCGTGGTCCTGAACACCTGGGAAGCGGTCTACTTCGACCACGACCTGGCGCGGCTCACCGCCCTGGCCGACGTCGGCGCGGAGGTCGGCGCCGAGCGCTTCGTGCTCGACGACGGGTGGTTCCGCGGCCGCCGCGACGACACCGCGGGCCTGGGCGACTGGTACGTCGACCCGCAGGTCTGGCCCGAGGGGCTGACGCCGCTGATCGCGCACGTGCGCTCGCGCGGGCTCGACTTCGGCCTGTGGGTGGAGCCCGAGATGGTCAACGTCGACTCCGACCTCCACCGCGCCCACCCCGACTGGGTGCTGGGCGTCCCCGGCCGGATGCCGCCCGCCTGGCGCGACCAGCAGGTGCTCGACCTGACCGTGCCCGAGGCGTGGGAGCACATCCTCGGGCGCCTCGACGCGCTGCTGAGCGAGAACGACATCGCCTACCTCAAGTGGGACCACAACCGCGACCTCGTCGAGGCGGCCGACCGCGAGGGCCGGCCCGCCGTGCACGCGCAGACGCTGGCCGTCTACCGGCTGCTGGACACGCTGCGCGAGCGGCACCCCGGCGTCGAGATCGAGAGCTGCTCGTCCGGCGGCGCCCGCGTCGACCTCGGCATCCTCGAGCGCACCGACCGCGTGTGGGGCAGTGACGCCAACGACGCGCTCGAGCGGCAGGGCATCCAGCGGTGGACCTCGCTGCTGCTGCCGCCGGAGCTGGTCGGCTCGCACGTCGGGCCGCCGCACGCGCACACCACCGGACGCTCGGCCGGCCTGTCGTTCCGGGTGGGGACGGCGCTGTTCGGCTCGTTCGGCTTCGAGTGGGACCTCACGACCACCGACGCCGCCGAGCGCGAGCTGCTCAAGGCGGCGGTCGCCGACTACAAGCGCCTGCGGGAGCTGCTGCACACCGGCCGGCTCGTGCACGCCGACGTCCCCGACCCCTCGGCGCTGCTGCACGGCGTCGTCGCCCAGGACGGGAGCACGGCGCTGTTCTGCTACGCCCAGCTGACCTCCTCGGCGTACGAGACGCCCCCGGCGGTGCTGCTGCCCGGGCTGGACCCCGACCGGCGCTACCGCGTGACGCCGCTGCCGGTCGCCGGCGGCCACCGCGGCATCCAGCGGTCCTCGCCACCCTGGTGGGACGCCGGGTCCAACGTGCAGAGCGGGCGCACGCTGGCCGTCGCCGGACTGCGCCTGCCGGTGCTCAACCCCGAGCAGGCCCTGCTGCTGGAGCTGCACGCCGAGTCCTGACGTCCGCGGGCGCCGGCACGCCCTACGGTCGGAGCATGAGAGTCGCGTTCCTCGGCCTCGGGCGCATGGGCGTCCTCATGGCCGCTCACGTCCTGTCCGCCGGGCACGACCTGGTCGTGTGGAACCGGACCCCCGGTCGCGCCGCGCCCCTGGTCGAGCGCGGCGCGCGCGAGGCGCCCTCCGTCGGGGCCGCCGTCGCGGGAGCCGACGTCGTCGCCCTCATGCTCTTCGGCCCCGACAGCGTGCGGGAGGTGCTCGCGGAGGTCTGCGCGGCCGCGCCGCCCGGAACGCTGGTCGTCGACAGCACCACCGTCGGGCCGGAGGCAGCCCGCGAGTTCGCGGCGACGGCGGGAGCGAGCGGCCTGCGCTACATCGACGCCCCGGTGGCCGGCAGCGTCGGGCCCGCAGCCGACGGGACGCTCGGGGTGCTCGCCGGCGGCTCGCAGGGCGACTACGACGACGCGCTGCCGGTCCTGTCCCTGTGGGGCGCGCCGGACCGCGTGCGCCGGGTCGGCGAGGTGGGCGCCGGCAGCGCGCTGAAGCTGTGCGTCAACCAGAGCCTGGGCGTGCTCGCGGCCGGGCTGGGCGAGTCGCTGCGGCTGGGCGCCGACCTCGGCCTGGACCGCGAGCTGCTGCTCGAGGTGCTGGGACGGACCGGCTACGGGTGGTTCCTGGGGCAGAAGCGCCCGATGCTCGACAGCGGGGACTTCAGCGCCACGACGTTCTCCGTCGACCTGATGGTCAAGGACCTGCGCCTGGCGGTGGACGCCGCGCACGCCTCGCTGCCGGTCACGGCGGCCTGCGCGGACGCAGCCGCGGCGGCCGCCGACGTGGCGTCCGGCCAGGACTACGCGGTGATCTCGGCGCACCTCGCGGACGGCCCGCCCGCCCGCCGCTGATCACGACGGGCGGGACGGCCGGGCGGGCTCACTCCCGGACGTGCCCCTCACCGGTGACGACCCAGGTGGTGCTGGTCAGCTCCGTCAGCCCCATCGGGCCGCGGGCGTGCAGCTTCTGCGTCGAGATGCCGATCTCCGCACCGAAGCCGAACTCGCCGCCGTCGGTGAAGCGCGTCGAGGCGTTGACCATGACGGCCGCGCTGTCGAGGGAGCGCACGAAGCGGCGCGCCTGGTCGACGTCGCGGGTCACGATCGCCTCGGTGTGGCCGCTCCCCCAGCGGCGGATGTGCGCCACCGCGTCGTCCAGCGAGTCGACGACCCCCACGGCGAGGTCGAGCGAGAGGTACTCCGCCGCCCAGTCCTCGTCGGTCACCGGCACGGCGGACGGGTCGTACGCCCGCGCCCGCGCGTCGGCGTGCAGCGTCACGCCCTCGGCCTTGAGCGCCTCGACCGCGCGCGGCAGGAACGCCTCGGCGACGTCGGCGTGCACGAGCAGCGTCTCGGCGGCGTTGCAGACGCTGGGCCGGTGCGTCTTGCTGTTCACGGTGATCGCCACGGCCTTGTCGAGGTCGGCGGCGGCGTCGACGTAGACCGTGCAGTTGCCGACGCCGGTCTCGATCACGGGCACCTGCGACTCCGTCACGACCGCGTTGATCAGTCCTGCTCCGCCACGCGGGATGAGCACGTCGACCAGGCCCCGGGCCTGCATGAGCTCCTTGACGCTCGACCGGTCGGTGCCGGGCACCAGCTGGACGCTGTCCTGCGGCATGCCCGCGGCGGTCGCGGCGTCGGCCAGCACGTCGACGAGCACCGTGTTGCTGCGGTAGGCGCTCGCGCTGCCGCGCAGCAGCACGGCGTTGCCGCTCTTGAGGCACAGCCCGGCGGCGTCGACGGTGACGTTCGGCCGCGCCTCGTAGACGATCCCGACGACGCCCAGCGGCACGCGCACCTGGCGCAGCTCGAGGCCGTTGGGCAGCGACGAGCCGCGTACGACCTCGCCGACCGGGTCGGGCAGGGTCGCGACGTGGCGGAGCCCGTCGGCCATCGCCTCCACGCGGGCGGTCGTGAGGGTGAGCCGGTCCAGCATCGCCTCGCTCGTCCCGGCGTCCCGCCCGGCGGCGACGTCCTCGGCGTTGGCCGCCAGGACCTCGTCGGCGCGGCGCACCAGCGCCTCGGCCATGGCGCGCAGCGCCGCGTCCTTGTCCTTGCGCGGCAGCGGCGCCAGTGCTGCCGCTGCTGCCCGGGCCCGAGTGGCGACCGCGACGACCTCGCTCATGGCACGAGCGTACGACCGCCGCTCGCTGCGCGGACCGGTCCGAGCCGCTACAGCAGGACGAGGTCGTCGCGGTGCACGACCTCACGCAGGCCCAGCTCGCGGGTCGAGCGGCCCAGCAGCGCCGGCAGCTCGGCCGCGTCGTAGGCGACCAGGCCGCGCGCGACCGGACGCCCGTCGAGACCGGACAGCTCCACCGGGTCGCCGGCGGCGAACTCGCCCTCCACGGCCGTCACCCCGGCGGGCAGCAGCGAGCTGCGGCGGTCGACCACGGCGGCCACCGCCCCGTCGTCGAGCACCAGCCGCCCGCGGGGGGTCGAGGCGTGCGCGAGCCACAGCAGCCGCCCGGGTGCCCGGGTGCCGGTCGGCGCGAAGACGGTGCCACCCTCACCGCGGAGGGCGGCCGCCGCCCGGGCGGTGGCCGCCAGCAGCACGGGCACGCCGGCGCGCGTGGCGAGCCCGGCCGCGTCGACCTTGCTGGCCATGCCGCCGCTGCCCAGTCCGCTGCCGGTGCCCCCGATGGTGAGTGCGGCGAGGTCCTGCGGACCCGAGACGTGCTCGACCAGCCGGGCGTCGGGACGGCGGGGGTCGCCGTCGTACAGCCCGTCGACGTCGGACAGCAGCACCAGCGCCTCCGCCCGCACGATGTGCGCGACCAGCGCGGCCAGCCGGTCGTTGTCGCCGAACCGGATCTCGTCGGTGGCGACGGCGTCGTTCTCGTTCACCACCGGCACGACGCCGAGGGCGAGCAGCCGGTCGAGCGTGGTCTGGGCGTTGCGGTAGTGCGAGCGGCGTACGACGTCGTCGGCGGTCAGCAGCACCTGCCCGACGGTGCGCCCGTGCCGGGCGAAGGCCGAGGCGTAGCGCTGGACCAGCAGCATCTGCCCGACCGAGGCCGCCGCCTGCTGGGTGGCCAGGTCGCGCGGCCGCCGGCTGAGCCCGAGCGGCGCCAGGCCTGCGGCGATGGCCCCGGAGGAGACCAGCACGACCTGACCCGGGCGCGCTGCCAGCACGTCGACGAGGGCGTCGAGCCGCGCCGGGTCGAGCCCGCCGGCGGCGGTGGTCAGCGACGAGGAGCCGACCTTGACGACCAGCCGTTGCGCGGCTGCGACCGCCGAGCGGCTCACGCGGACGCGTCCGGCCGCTGCCGTCCCGGCGCCGGGTGGCCCAGGGCCCTCACTCCGGGGTCGCGTGCAGCTGGGACAGCAGCTCGTCCTTGTCCAGCCCCATGCGCTCGGCCCGGCGCAGGTCCTTCTGCAGCCGGCGCTCGTCGGCGCCGACCCGGTTCTTGTCCTCGAAGCGGGCGTCCTGGCCGCGCATGCCGGAGGAGAACTGCTCGAGCTCGGTGGGCTGCCAGTCGAAGGCGACGTCGCCGATCGCCACCGTGTCGCCGGGCGACGCGCCCGCCTCCGCCAGGGCCTTCTCGACGCCGAGACGGGCGAGCCGGTCGGCGAGGTAGCCGACGGCCTCGTCGTTGCTGAAGTCGGTCTGCCGCACCCAGCGCTCGGGCTTGGCGCCCCGCACGACGTAGCCCTCGCCCTCGCGCGAGACGGTGAAGCCGAGGTCGTCCACGGCCCGCGGCCGCAGCACGATGCGCTCGGCCTGCTCGACGGGGCGCGACGCGCGGTCGGTCCCGACCAGCTCGGCCATCGCCCAGGTCAGCGGCTGCAGCCCCTCGTGGGTGGCGGCCGAGACCGTGAAGACGCGGTGACCGCGCGCCTCGAGCTCGGGCGTGACCAGCTCGGCCAGCTCGCGGGCCTCCGGCACGTCGGCCTTGTTGAGCACCACCAGCCGCGGGCGCTCGGTCAGCCTCGCGACGTCGTCCTTGTAGAGCTGCAGCTCGCTCTCGAGCACCTCGAGGTCGCTGACCGGGTCGCGGCCCGGCTCGAGCGTCGCGCAGTCGAGCACGTGGACGAGCACCGCGCAGCGCTCCACGTGCCGCAGGAACTCCAGGCCCAGTCCCTTGCCGGCGTGGGCGCCCGGGATGAGGCCGGGCACGTCGGCGACGGTGAAGGTGATGCCGCCGGCCTCCACCACGCCGAGGTTGGGCACGAGCGTGGTGAACGGGTAGTCGGCGATCTTGGGCCGCGCTGCCGACAGCGCGGCGATCAGGCTCGACTTGCCGGCGCTCGGGAAGCCGACCAGCGCGACGTCGGCGACGGTCTTGAGCTCGAGGACGATGTCGCGGGCCTCGCCCGGCTCGCCGAGCAGGGCGAAGCCCGGCGCCTTGCGCTTGGTGCTGGCCAGGCTGGCGTTGCCCAGACCGCCCTTGCCGCCCTTCGCGACGACGAAGCTCGCGCCCTCCCCGACCAGGTCGGCCAGCTGGATGTCGTCCTCGCCGTAGACCACGGTGCCGCTGGGGACGGGCACCTCGACGTCGTTGCCCTTGGCGCCCGTGCGCATCGAGCCCTGGCCCTGCTTGCCCGACGTCGCCTTCTGGTGCGGGTGGTAGTGGTAGTCGAGCAGCGACGTGGTGCCCGAGCGGACCACCAGGACGACGTCGCCGCCGTCACCGCCGTCCGCGCCGTCCGGACCGCCGAGCGGCTTGAACTTCTCGCGCCGGACGCTGGCGCAGCCGTTGCCCCCGTCGCCGGCGGCGACGTGCAGCACGGCACGGTCGACGAACGTGGCCATCGGGTGCCTCTCTCGAGCGGGAAAGCAGCGAGGGCGGGTCCGGAACGCCGGACCCGCCCTCGTACGCGTGTGGTCGGGTCAGCCGACCTGGACGATGTTGACGGTCTTGCGACCGCGCTTGAGCCCGAACTTGACCGAGCCGGGCTCGAGCGCGAACAGCGTGTCGTCGCCCCCGCGGCCGACGCCCTCACCCGGGTGGAAGTGGGTGCCGCGCTGACGGACGAGGATCTCGCCGGCCTTGACGACCTGACCGCCGAAGCGCTTCACGCCGAGGTACTGCGCGTTGGAGTCGCGCCCGTTGCGCGAGGAGCTCGCGCCCTTCTTGTGAGCCATGGGATCTCCTACTGGGCGGAGCCGGCGACGGCGCCGGTCTCGATGGCGGTGACCCGGACCTGGGTGAGCCGCTGGCGGTGGCCGAGGCGACGCTTGTAGCCCGTCTTGTTCTTGTACTTCATGATGTTGATCTTCGGGCCCTTGGTGTGGGCGACGACCTCGCCGCTCACCGTCACCCCGGCCAGCGCCGCGGCGTCGGTGGTGACGTCGGTGCCGTCGACGACGAGCAGGGCCGGCAGCGGCACCGTGTCGCCGGGCGCGCCGACGACCTTCTCGACCTCGACGACGTCACCGACGGCGACCTTGTACTGCTTGCCGCCGGTCTTGACGATGGCGTACACGAGGAGCTCCTTGCGGGTGCAGAGTCAGCGGTGCCGCGTCAGGCGCAGCAGAAGGGCGCGTCGGAGACGCGACCGGATCAGACTACCGGACCGCCTGCGCGGCCGTCGAACACTGCTGGGCGGGCTGCCGGTGACGCGCTGGTCGCCTCGCTGTCCCCCCTGGCGGCTGCCGGCGACGCGCTGGTCGCCTCGCTGTCACCCCCTGGCGGGCTGCCGGCGACG